>DOBT01000151.1:0-16433 GCA_003503675.1 Cyanobacteria bacterium UBA8530
CGATCGAGAATGGAAAACATCGGCATGCTAGCGGTCCACTTGCCAGAGGAGGACGGCGCCCACCCCGCCGAAGACGATGTTCTGGATCCAGGCGGCCAGGAAGGGCGGAAGGATGCCGCCGTTGCCCAGCGCCTGGCAGGTGGCCATGATGACGTAGTAGAGGAAGACCAGAATGATGGAGAGGGCGACCCCGATGTAAGCGCCCATGCGGGAGAACATCAAGCCGAGGGGGGCCGCTATCAGGGCGGCGAAGAAGGTGGCGAGGGGCACGGAGAACTTCATGTAATAGGCCACCCGGAGGGATTTGGTATCGATGCCGCTCTTGCCGAGGTCCTTGAACTTGCCCTTCAACTGCTCGGCGCTCATCTGGGCCGGATCGAGGTCATCCCCCCAGTAAGAAGGGGAATCGAGCCGCAGCTGGATGTTGAGGGAGTCGAACTTGATTTCATGCTCGACGTAGCCGCTTTCGTCGTACTTGTGGAGGGTTCCGTCCTTCAGCATCCAGATGGAGCCGGTCCACTGTCCGGTCTTGGAGGTGATGACCTGGGGCAGTCCCGCCTTGGTCTGGTCGAGGATGAAGATGTCGTGCATCAATCCGGTCTTGGGATCGGTGCTCTTGATGTAGAAGTAGCGGTTCTCGGTCCCCTTGAAGAAGACGTTGGCACGCACCATGGGCTTGGCCACCGTTCGGGTCAAATCCTGCTTGAGGCGGGCCACCTGCTTGTTGGACCAGGGCACGGTCCATTCGTTGAAGAAGTAATTGCCGATGCTCACGATGACCGCGCCCACCATGATGGGGAAGATGATGCGCCCGAAGGCGATGCCGCAGGCGCGGAGGGCGATGATCTCGAAGTCCTTGGTCATGCGCCCGATGCCGAGCAGGCTCGCGAAAAGATAGGCGACGGGGAAAGTCAGCACCAAGATGTTGGGGAGGCTGTAGAGCAGCAACTGGAGGACCGTTCCGGTCGGAGCGCCGGCGATGAAGATCAGGTCGGTGAAGTTGTAGAGGCTGATGGAGAGCATCACCAAAATGAAGGCGGCTACTCCGAAAAGGAACGGCCGGCCAAGCTCACCCAAGACGTAACGGTCGAGAATCCTCGTAAAGCTCATCAGGTGAACATTCTACCACAGCATGATAAAATGTTCCGGCTGGCGAATGGCGCCACGCTTCGACGATAATCGTTCCGCCCGGCTCGTACCGGGGCCGCCCCTACCTCCCATGAACGCATCACTAGCGAGACGAGGCCATGGAAAAAATGAACGGATTGACCCTTCGCCAAATCCTGATCGCCCTAGCCTCCGGACTCTTCCTTTCCCTGAGCTTCCCCGGCTATCCCCTCGTTTTCTCCGCCCTGGCCTGGGTCGCATTGGTGCCCTTCTTCATCCTCATGAAAGAGCCGCGCAGGCTGCGCGACGCCTTCCTCCTCTCCCTCTCGATGGGAATCGCCTTCTACGGCGGCCTCATGTATTGGCTGCTCTGCATGCACCCCCTCACCTGGCTGGGCATGGACAACTTTACCAGCCTGACCCTGGTGAGCCTGGCCTGGATTCTCGTTTCCTTCCTGATGGCGATAGCCGTCGCCCTCATGGGCACCCTCCTGAACTACGCCATGGCCAAGACCGATTGCCCCTGGTGCCTCACGGTTTTTCCCGCGATCTTCTGGGTCGCCATGGAATACCTGCAAGGACTGGGGATCCTCGGCTTCACCTGGGGAACCCTTGCTACCTCGCAGTACCGCTTTCTCCCCCTCATCCAGATCGTGGCCGTCACGGGCTCTTTCTTCCTTTCCGGACTGATCGTGGCCTGGAACGCGTCCCTGGCCGTTTTGATCAAGTCGAGAAAGCCCTACCAGTTCCTGACCCTCTCCCTCGTCCTGCTGGGGAGCCTCGGCTACGGTCAGTGGACCCTGCAGCAGCCCTTGACCGGAAAATCCTTCCGCTACACCCTGGTGCACNNGCAGGGCAACATCAAGCAGGACGAGAAGTGGCAAAAGGACACCCTGCCCCGCACGGTCTCGAAGTACCTCGAACTGAGCGCCAAAGCCAAGAAAGCCGATCTCCTCGTTTGGCCCGAGACGGCGGTGCCCCAGTTCTTGCGCAACGACCCCTCCCTCTACTTCCGCCTCCTGAACTACGCGAAATTGAACAAGACCTTCCTTTTGACGGGGACCCTGGACTGGGACAACTCGAATCCCAAGCTTCTGAAGCTCTACAACAGCACGACGGTTTTCGGTCCGCTGGGCGGAAACCTCGGTTTCGACTACAAGACCCATTTGGTGCCCCTGGGAGAATACTTGCCTTACCGGGAGTGGATGCCGCCCTTCCTTTCGAAGATCCTGGCCCAGTTCAACATCGTGGCCCAGGACTACGCCCCGGCCGAAAAGCCGAAAACCTTCGACCTGCCTTTCGCGAAGATCGGCACGGGCATCTGCTTCGACTCCATCTTTCCCTGGGTGATCTACGGCAAGGTGAGGGCGGGGGCCGAGGCCCTGGTGGTGGTGAGAACGACGCCTGGTACAAAAAAACTCCGGCTTGCTACCAGCACAATGCCCAGTCGGTGTTGAGAGCGGTGGAAACGGGACGCCCCATGCTACGAGCGGCCAACACCGGGCTCTCCTGCTTCATCGATCCCCGCGGCCGCATCCAGGGAATGACGGAGATCTACCAACCCGCCGTGGTGGAAGGGGTGGCGATCGCCCAAAAGAATATTACTCCCTACGTGCGCTTCAGGGACTGGGCGGGGGTCCTCGCCACCCTCCTGGCCGGTTGCGCGCTGCTCCTGGCCCGCCTGCGGAGGCTTCCCAAAGTTGAATAATGTCAGGGTTTGGCGCGTCCTTCTGATTTTCCTGCTGATCGTATTGGGCGGTCTCTATCTCCTCAAGAAGCAGGATGGCAAGGCGATTAACCCCTTCCTTCCGGCAGCGGTGAGGATGCAGCCCCAGATCGAGTTGCAATTCAACGAAGTGGTGATGCAGGGGCGCCAAAAGGGGACCAAGCGCTGGAACATCTGGGCCAAACAGGTCCAGATCAGCCAGGACCAGCAATACGTCTATTTCGAGAACCACCCCAGGGGCAGTTTCTACAACCTGAAGGACTGGAGCGCCTCGGCCTCGACCACCACGACTGCGGTGCCCGCGATGGTTCCGCCTACCATCAATGCCCCCGTTCCCGGCTATCCCGCCGTCCCCTCGCCTTCCCCTTCCTACTACACGGGGAAGGTTCGTACGGCGGACTGGACGGCGAACCGCGCCGAATACGACACCTATGCCGAGAGCCTGAAACTCCAGGGAAACGCCGTCCTCGTCACCGACGAGAAGGACGAGCTCAAGACCGAACTCCTCGAGTACCGCACCCGCCAGAATTCCGTCGCCATCCCGAAAAAAATGACCTTCCTCTCGCACGACAAGTCCAGGATCGCGGCGGATCAGGCGAGCGCCGACATCAAGCTGGAAAAGCTCGACCTGAAAGGGAAGGTTTCCGTCTTTTCCCCCATGAAAAATTCGACCTCCTCGGTTTTCATCAAGGCCGAGAAGATCGACTGCGACCGCCCCGCCAAGGTTTTCCTGGCCCGCGAAAAAGTCGACATCCTGCAGGAAGACACCCGAATCAAGACCGAGGCGGCCCGCTACGATCAGGGGGCCAAGATCACGGCGATCGACGTCCCCGTCGAGGTGATCCAGAAGCCGAAAAACGAGCCTCAAACCGTCCTGACCGGCGAGTCCCTCACCATGTACCACCAGGAAAAAAGGGTGCTGGTGGAAGGCGACGTGAAACTGGTCCGCGAAGGCGAAAAAAAAGAAGAAAAAGCTTCGAAGGGCGGGCGAAACGCGAAGCTGCGGAAGGCCCTGAAGAAGGAAAGAACCTTCATCACCGGCGATCGCATGGAATACTGGACCGATCGGAAGGACGCCCGGTTCGACGGCCACGTGACGGCCTACCAAAAGGAGAAGCGGGCGGAAGGGGATCAATCCGTCGTCGACAACGCCAGGGGAACGATCGTGATGCACGGGCATGTCCGCCTGACCCAGATCAAGGGGGACTGGCTGGTTCGCGCGAAGCTCGTCAAGAAGAACCCGGGCGACAAGGAGCAGAAAGAAACCCTCTCGAGCAAGGCGACGCTGACCTGCGACGACCTCGAAATCGATCAAAGGAGCAACGACGCGACCGCCACCGGCTCGGTCGTCCTGCGCCAGAAAAGCAAGGTCGCGACGAGCGATCAAGCGATTTTCAGCGACAAAAACCAAACCATCACCCTCCTCGAGAACGTCCGCATCAAGAAGGAAGACACAGGGGAATGGATGACGGCCCAAAAAGCCGTCTTCCATCAGGACTCCGAAAAATTCGAGGCCTTCGGTTCACCCCAGAAGCAAGCGGAGGCCGAGTTCGGGCTGGACAAAAAGGAAAAGAAATCCAGGATCGTCGCCGACGAGATACGCGACGACAAAAAGGCCAATCAAGCCTATGCCTTCGGCCACGTCAAAATAAAGCAGGAAGACGTGGAGATCAAGGCCGAGCGGGCCAGATACGACATGCTCAAGAAGATCAGCACCATCGACGTGCCGGTCGAAGTCCTACAGAAGCCCAAGAACCAGCCCCAGACCACCTTGACGGGCAAATCCCTGGTCATGATGCATGCCCAGAAGAAGGTTCTGGTGAACGGCGACGTGAAGCTGGTGCGGCAGGGCAACCCCAATGCCCAGGCCCCGGATCCAAGCCGGAAGGAAAAGTTGAAGACCGCCTTCAAGAAAGAGGACACCGTCATCACCGGCGACAGGATGGAATACTGGACCGACAAGAAAGACGCCAAGTTCATCGGAAAGGTGATCGTGCTTCAGAAGGAGAAGAAGGCGGAAGGGGATGAGTGCTTCCTCGACAACGCCAAGGGAACCATCACCCTGACCGAAAAGGTGAAACTGACCCAGATCAAGGGGGATTGGCTGGTCCGCGAGGGATTGGTGGACGACAGCACTCCCGACAAGGACCGGGACGAGGCGATCGAGAACCAGAGCACCGTGGACTGCGACAAGCTGGTGATCGATCAGAAAACCAACAATGCCCTGGCCACGGGGAAGCTCGTCACCATCAAGCAGAAGAACAAGACGGCCATCAGCAAGAAGACCTTCTACGAGGACAAGGCCCAGACCACCACCCTCACCGAGGACGTCTACGTCAAGCGCGAGGATACGGGGGAATGGATGAAGTCCCAAAGAGCGGTCTTCCATCACGACAAGGATCGCTTCGAGGCTTACGGGACCCCCAAGGCCCGGGTCGAGACGGAGTTCGGCCTGGACGACGGCAAAAAACAATAATAAAAAGAAGGCCCCCCGGATTTTTCGGGGGGCCTTCCCTCGTGTTTGGCTCTTTTGGAGAACAAAGAATGGCGTAGGTTGGGTGAGTTCAGAATAAAATGGACTTCGGATGCACTCGTTGTTTTTCTACAAAGTCGGATTTATTAGAGCACGCAGGAAACGATCTTTTTTCGTTCGGAGTTGGGCCTCAAAACCCCTCTCCTCCCTCGAGGGGGGGATGTAAGGGGGGTGGTTTCAATCAAATTCATTATTCGCTCAATCCCCAACTTGCTACGATGCGCCAAGCTCGGATATTAACTTTGACAGCACTCCGTCAAGGTTTCCAAGGACTTCGTGGTTCCAGAATCTTAGGACTCGGAACCCTTGCTCAAGGCATACGAAATCGACGACATAGGAGCCCAAAGGGTGTTGGCGTCTGAATTTGACTCCAAATGCGCGGCATCGAAGCACATTCCAGAGCTTCACTTCGGCGTCAGTCATCGCATTGCGGAGGAGACGGGGATACAAGGAACGAACTGGAATCACCCCCCCTACGCCCCCCCATCGAGGGGGGGAAGGATTTTAACGCCCACCTTTCGATGAGGAAGAAAACACTTACCCCTCAATGTATACACTCAGGCGTTTTGCCGTCAACTATGCATTGTCTTTTCTTGAGTGATATTTCCAGCGTTTCGTTTCGGAAAAAGGCCAAACACGAGAGAAGGCCCCCCGGATTTTTCGGGGGGCCTTCCTTTAAACTATGCTTCGATGGTGATGCGGTGGGGACGGCGCTTCGCGCCTTCCACCAAGGGGGCGGTGATGGTCAGAAGGCCGTTCTTGAAGGTGGCCTTGGTCTTGTCGAAATCGATGGATTCGGGGAGGGTGATGGTGCGGGAGAACTTGCCGAAGCAGCGTTCGCACTCGACGCAGTTCTCTTGCTTCAGGTCCTCGCGGCGCTTGAATTCGCCGTTGATGGTGATGGAATCGCGGGTGGTGATGACATCGACGTCCCTCTGCTCCAGACCGGGCAGATCGCACTGGATGACGACGTCGTTGCCGTTGATGTAGACGTCGACGGGGGGAATCAACATCTCGTTTCGCGTTTGGCCGCCGATCATGCGATCGAAGTTGCGGAAAAGGTTCTCGAACTGTGAGCGGATGTTCTGGATATCCTGACCGGATTCCCAACGGGACAAGTTCATGGGTTTCCCTCCCCTTTCAATGAAAACGGATGCGATCGGACCCATGTTAATCGAAAGGAAAAGAAAGGTCAACAAAAATTAAAGAAGGGTTTTTAAGCTTCAGCCCTTGCCGTCGATGGCCTTGTACATCTTCAGGACCCGCTCCAAGTACTGCTTCTGCTCCTCGTTGAAGGATTGATTGTTTTGCTGCTGCTTCTTCAGGGTTCCGATGCCGGCGGAATAGGAGACGATGGCCATCTCGAGGCGACGGGGATGTCCCTGCCAGGACTTCAGGAGCCAGGAGACGTAGCGGGCGGTCGCACGTACCCCCTGATCGGGATCGAAGGGATCGGTGATGCCCATATCCTTGGCGGTGGAAGAAATGAACTGCCCCAGTCCCTTGGCCCCGGTGGGGGAAACCGCCCTGGTGTTGAAGGAGGACTCGACCGAGATGACGGCCGCCACCAGGCGCGCGTCGACCTTGTGGGATTCGCTCTCCAGCTTGATCCCGTCGGCGATGCGGCGGGCCGGGCCTTCCTGGAGCCAGGGATTCCTGAGGTGGATGAAGCGATAAAGCTGATCGGAGGGCGGAGAGGGCTGAAAAGGAAGATCGGAGAGTCGGGAAGCCCCGGAGTCTTGCTCCCCCGGCGCGTAGGAGCAGAGACGGGGCATGCAGCCCGTGGACAGGAGAATCAAGGGAATGAGCAGGAAGCGTCGATTCATTCCCTCATCCTAGATTTTTTCCCTCGAAAGGGCAGTAACGGCGGTCACTCGATTATTTCCGATTAAGGAGGGCTCGTCCGGGGTTTAATAAATAAGGCAGCTCGTGCCTGAAAGGAGTGGCCATGCAGTTCAACCCGATGAGAGACGCCGCCGACCCACAGCGAACGGGCGCCGCCTTGCCCCTCAATCACGATAGGGATGCCAATGCCGTCGGCGGTCCCGAAGTAAAGAAGCTCAAGGACCTGATAAAGAAGCTACAGTCCATCATGGCCGGCCTTCCCGCCTCGGTGCAGGGCCTGATCGCGGGACTGATCGCCGATGCCGAAGCGGCCATCCAGGCCGGCGACTCCGTCTCCATCGGACGCCTGATCGGGAAGCTCGAAGAAGCCCTGGCCATGCTCCAGGAGATCATCCGGCTGCTCGCCCAGGGGCTGGTAGAGGAGGCGAACGAGGCGATCGCCGCCTTCATCACCACCCTGTCCGGGCAAAAAAAGGCCAAGGACAAGATGCTCTTCCAGCAGGACGCGAACAAGGAAGCGAGCATGGAGGCTTCCCTGGAAGCCCTGCTCAACATGAAATTCGGCGGGGCCTGAACCCCAGTTGTGCTAAAATGAAGGGGTGCGCCTGAGGTTCTTCCCCCCCCTCATCCTTTTATTGGTTTTTTCCGGCTGCGCTCCCTTCTGCGGGGAGTGCGGCTATTTGTCTTTTCATGAGGACTACGCGATCCCTGCCTTCCTTCCCGCTCCCGACGCCTTTCCGGAAGCCGAGAAGAGCTGGGTCCGGCAGGAAACCTTCGGCATCAACGGAAAAATCTCCTCGACCTTCGAAGACCCCTTCTTCACCCTCGCCTTCCTCTCGTCCTATGCCGCCCGCTCCGGTCTGGGAGAGCCCGAGACCTTCGCCCTGCTTCAAAACCGCTGGCAAGAGCTCTACGACGGCGGAAAGAACTATTCCTTCCGGCTACAGGCCACCCTGGACCCCCGCTTCTATTCGCGCAAGACCCTCTTCCTCGAAAACTGGAAGTTCTTCCTCTCGGACGATCGCGGCAAGAAAATTTCGGCCCTTCGTGCGGGACCTTGCCGTATCGAACAGGACGACGATTCCTTGAGGGGCGATTTCAGGGTCTCCTTCCCTCGAAATGACGCCCAGGGAAAAGGCCTGTTCGAAAACCCCCGCTTCTTGCGACTGGAAGCGGAAACCCCGCTGACCACCCTTTCTTTCACCTGGCGATTCCGCCCCCTGACCGGCCCGGACCATGGAAAATAAAAATAAAGAAAAGATCTTTTTGCTGGTTTTGGGCGGGGCCACGGCGAGCGGCAAGACCGCTCTGGCCATCGAGCTGGCCAAGCGTCATCGGGGAACCATCATTTCGGCCGACTCGCGCCAGATCTACCGGGAATTCGACATCGGAACCGCCAAGGCCACCAAAAAAGAGCAAGAAGTGGTTCCGCATCGCTTGATCGACTTCCTCGAGCCGTCTGAAAAGTTCACCCTGGCCGAGTACCAGCGCAAGGCGAAACAAGAAATCGAGGAAACCTGGGCTTCGGGCAGGATGCCCATCCTGACGGGCGGAACCGGTCTCTACCTCCGCTCGGTGGTCGGCGGCCTGGAAATCCCCGAGGTCCCCCCCGATCCCGCCTTCCGCGAGGAAATCAGAAAAGCAGAAAACCTCCACCAAAGGCTGCTTGAAGTGGACCCGGTCGCCGCCGGCCGCATCCACGAAAACGACCAGGTCCGGATCGTGCGCGCCCTGGAGGTCCATCACTTCACCGGCAAGCGGATCTCCGAGTTGCAGAAGAAAAAAGAATGCCCCTACCGCTTCCTCTACCTGGCCATCGAGGAAGAGCGGGAAGTCCTTTATGCCCGCATCGAAAAAAGGACGGAAAAGATGATCGAGATGGGGCTCGTCGAGGAAGTGAAGGGAATCGTCGAAAAACACGGTTTCGAACTGCCTCTTTTGAGAACCCTGGGCTACGCGGAAATCGTCTCCTTCCTCAAAAAGGAGGTTTCGCTGGGCGAGGCCGTTTCCCTGATCCAGAAGAACACCCGCAACTACGCCAAGAGACAGCTGACCTGGTTCCGGCACGAAGAGGAAATCATTTGGGTCAAGGGGGGTTCTCCGGAGCGGGCCGACGAATTATTGATCGACGAGAGGAGCAAAAAGTCTTGAACCTTCCTTTTTTAAAGATGCACGGCTGCGGCAACGATTTCATCGTGATCGATTTGCTTTCCTTCCCCTATCCCGTGGAATGGGAAAAAGTCGCTCCGAAGCTTTGTCACCGCCAATTCGGTATCGGGGCCGACGGCCTGCTCTTGTTGTTGCCTTCTTCCGACCTCGCCTGCGACTACAAGATGCGGGTCATCAACTCGGACGGCTCCGAGGCCCAGATGTGCGGCAACGGCATCAGGGTCTTCGCCCGCTACCTCCGGGAAAAGAAGATCTCCGAAAAGAAAGAATTTTCGATCGAGACCCTGGCGGGGACCATCAAGCCGGTGATCGTCGAAGATGAAGTTTTTTCGGTCAGGGTGGACATGGGAAGGCCCGTGCTCGAGCGTCCCGAGATCCCCATGACCGGGGAAGGCCGGGCGATCGCCGAGAAGATGGAAGTCGAAGGAAAAGAATACTTTTTCACCGCCGTTTCCATGGGCAATCCCCACTGCGTGATCTTCACCGAAGAGGACCCGGCGGAAATCGAGTTGGAGGGGATCGGAAAAAAAATCGAAACTTCTCCCCTCTTCCCCGAGAAGACCAACGTCGAGTTCGCGCGGCTAGTCGGGCGGAAAAATATCGAGATGAGGGTTTGGGAGCGCGGGGCGGGGCTCACCCTGGCTTGCGGGACGGGGGCCTGCGCCACGCTGGTCGCCGCCGTTCTGAACGGAAAAAGCGAGCGCCGGGCCACGGTCGTCCTTCCCGGAGGGTCGCTCGAGATCGAGTGGGCCGAAAACGATCACCTCTACATGACCGGCCCGGCCGCAAGCGTCTTTTCCGGCCACATTCCCCTGTCTTCGCTTTCTTAATACTTTTCGGAGGAAAAATGCAGCCTGCCAAGCGTATCGCCACCATCCCCCCCTACCTCTTCGCCCAGATCGACAAGAAGAAGAACGAGGCGATCGCCCGCGGGGTCGACGTCATCAACCTGGGGGTAGGGGATCCCGACCAGCCGACCCCTTCCCACATCGTCGAGGCGATGCTGAATTCGACGCAGGACGCCGCCACCCACAACTACCCCCCCTACGAGGGCACCGCGAATTTCCGCCGGGAGGTCGCTTCTTATTATAAAAACCGCTTCGAGGTCGAACTGGATCCCGAAAGGGAAGTGATGGCCCTGATCGGTTCCAAGGAAGGGATCGCGCACGTCTTCTACGCCTTCGTCGATCCCGGCGACGCGACCCTGGTGCCCGACCCGGCCTATCCGGTCTACAGGACCTCGACCCTTTTGGCGGGGGGCATTCCCCACGCCATGCCGCTCTTGGCCAAGAACAAGTTTTTGCCCGACTTCTCGGCGATCCCCACGGAGATCGCCAAAAAAGCCAAATTAATGTTCTTGAACTACCCCAACAATCCGACCGGGGCGGTCTGCGACAAGAGATTCTTCGAGGAGGCGGTGGCCTTCGCGAGCGAGAACGACATCCTGCTCTGCCACGACCTGGCCTACTCGGAAATCACCTTCGACGGCTACGTCGCTCCCTCGGTCCTGGAGGTGAAGGGGGCCAAGTCCGTCGCCATCGAGTTCAACAGCCTCTCGAAGACCTACAACATGACGGGCTGGCGCCTGGGAATGGCGGTGGGGAGCGCGGAGGCGATAAATGCCCTCGGCATCATCAAGACCAACACCGACTCGGGCGCCTTCAAGGCGATCCAGGAAGCGGGAATCGTGGCCCTGGGCGGCTCTCAGGGACACTTGAGCGAACTGAACCGGACCTACCGGGAGCGCCGCGACGTCCTGCTCGCCGGCTTGAAAAGGCTGGGTTGGGACCTCGAACCGAACCTCGCCTCCTTCTACGTCTGGGTGCCCATCCCGGAAGGAACGACTTCCATGGCTTTCGCCGGGCGACTGTTGGAAGAAGCCGGGATCGTCGTTCCGCCNNCTGATCTTTCTCCCTTGCTCCTGGCGAAGCACCATGCGAGCATAAGTTTCGACGCTGCGCGGCGATCTCTTTGGCATTCGTACGACGTCGCTTCGTAGCATCGGCCAAGGGGGTAAAATGGACGGAAGATCAGGCGACTTCGATTTCATCACCCTCGGGCGGCTCGAAGCGAAGGCGTAGCGACGAATGAAGAAGGCCGAAAAACGCCTGGGCTGGCTTTGGGACTGGGTGGCAATCAACCGGCCGCTTGCTTGGGCTTCGGCCTTCATCATGCTGCTCGGGCTCACCGTCATGGCTGGATGGAATCTGCACCTGAGACCGTTGATCGAGGTGCTGCCGAATATCACCCCCATGCAGTTCAACACGGCACTTTGCTTCGTTTTTTTGGGGGTGGCAACCTTTGCCTCCCTCGGGCCTCGTCCCAACAAGCTGCTTACAAGCTTAAGCTGCGGGTTCATCATCGGCATGTCGATATGGGTCCTGGCAGAGTACGTGACAAACCGGAACCTCGGCGAAGGCACCTTGTTCAACGTGCCCTGGGAAACTCGCTACGTCAATTGGCCGGGGCAGATGGCCCTTTCGACCGTGCTCTGCTTCTTAATCGCCGGATTGAGCCTGGTATACAACGCCTGGTCAAACAGGCTCAACTTCCTGCTCCTCGCCCTTGGCGGCATGCCGTCTTTCGCTTTCGGTTTCATGTCGCTCTTTTCCTACGCCATGGGAGCCACGTACATCCTGCCTTTCGAACTTGGAACGCAGATGGCGCTCCATACCGCCATGGGTTTCGCCATCTGGGGCGCGGCCCTGATCAACTATGCCTGGTGGCATGAAACTAACCGTCGAGGGGGTCTGCCCGCCTGGTGCGATATTCTCTCAAGCTTTGGCACCGGATTGATAATCCTATCCCTGAACCTCACCGCCCACGGCAGATGGATCGCCCAGACCGCTTTGGCCTTGGCAAGTGCTTTCATTGCAGGCTTTGCCATGCATCAATTTCAGGACCGCAGGGAGGCGGAATACCGGCAGCACGAAGCGTTGGATTTGCAGAACCGCCGCTACGGGGCGCTCGTAGAGGTCTCCTCCCAAATCGTATGGACGACGCCTCCGAGCGGTGTGGTCATCGACATGCCGGATTGGTGGACTTTCACGGGACAGAACGTCGAGAAAATCCGAAACATGGGATGGCTGGATGCCCTACACCCGGACGACAGAGAACGGATCGCGGAGGCCTGGCCCCGGGCGATCGAAAGGCTGNNTCAGGCGTTCGGATGGTGTCTATCGATGGTTCTCGATCCGAGTCGTCCCGATCAAGGATGAACGGGGAAACCTCCGGGAATGGGTCAGCGCTTGCACGGACATCACCGATCGCAAGAACGTGGAAGAGGAACTCAAACAACTGAACGAGACACTGGAACGAAGGGTCATCGAGCGGACGGCACAGCTCGAGAACGCCAATAACCGCCTTGAGAAGGAACTCGCCGAGCGAAAGCAAATCGAGAACGCCCTGCGGGAAAGTGAGGGGAAGCTGCGCTCGATCATCGACAATACTTCGGATGTGATCTTTATCGAGGACCGCGAAGGTCGTTACCTGATGATAAACGATGCAATAAAGGCTTTCGTCGATAACCCCGAGGAGATGATCGTAGGTAAAACTGATTTTGATTTTATGACCTCGGAATCCGCCGAATCTCTAAAAAAAGATGATCAAGACATCTTGACCTCGGGGAGCGCCAAGACGAAGGAAGAAGACATCGTTTTTAAAAATGGATTCCGGCGCGTCTTCCTGTCGACCAAATTCCCCTTGTTTTCTCATGAAGGCAAGGTGATTGGGATCATCGGTATCGCCAAGGACATCACTGACCGCAAACAGGCCGAAGAGGAGAGGGTCCACTTGAAAGAGGAAAGGATCAAGGCGCTTAAAAAAGCAGATGACCTCAAGGATCAGTTCCTCAGCATCGTATCGCATGAACTGAGATCCCCTCTCAACGCGATCTCTGGCTTCGGGAGCATCCTCGATGANNCAGGCCCCCTTACCGAAAGCCAGCATCAGTATCTCAGGAAGATGCTCGGGGCTTCGGAGGCCCTCCTGTACCTCGTGAACGATCTCCTCGATATGACCCGCATTCAGGCTGGAAAGTTCGCGATACAACCTCGTTCGATGAGCTTTCGCGAGGTCGCCGAGCATGTCGTCGAGAACCTGACGCCTCTGGCGGAGCTGAAACACCTCGCATTGACGAACGAAGTTCCCGCCGATTTGCCCCCTGTGATGGCTGACGAGCAGCGAATCGGCCAGGTGATGACCAACCTCATCAACAATGCCATCAAGTTTACCAATGAGGGGGGGCAAATTTGGGTAAGGGCTTGTGTCGAGGGTGACCGACTCCGTGTCGAAATCGAGGATACGGGGATCGGCNNCGGCCTGAGCATTTCCAAGGCCATCATCGATGCCCATGGAGGGCAGATCTCCGTCGAAAGCGAATTGGGGAAAGGCAGCACCTTCACCTTCGAGATCCCCTTTTCCAACGTCGAATAAAATCGCCAAAAAAGGGAGGACCTTTCGATCCTCCCTTTTCGATCCGGCTGAATAGCTACTTGAAGACCAACATAGTGGCGGTCTGGTTGACGTGGCCGATGTATTCCTCGCCGTAGGTGCTAAGGATGGCAGCAGGCCTAACCGCCTGATAAATTCTCTTGATCGAGGCCCAGACGTTCTTCAGTCCGGATTCGCGCTGGCCGGCCTGTCGAGGATTTCGAGGAGGCGCCGGCACCTTTCCTTCACCCTCACGAGTCCCAGGAGATCGATGACCTTGGTCAGTTCGGGCCCGTGGAGAGAGGCGGTCAGGGCGAAGCGGATCGGGGGAAAGACCTGCTTTTTCGGATGCCCCTTCTCTTTCACCAGGGCGCGCACCTCGGTACAGCCCCGCTCCAGAAGAAGAACGTATTCCCGAAGGACTTCGATCGCGACGGGATCCTCCTCGAAGAGGGCGACCCCGTTCGGGGGATAGCACAAGGTTTCTTCGAGAAAGAAGCGGATTTCGCGGGAAACCTCGGCCAGGGTGGAGACGGATTCCTGAACGAGGGCGATCGCCTCGTTCAAGCCCGGCTTCTCCCGGCTTTCCGCGGGCAGGAAGGGCATACAGGCCAGAACGAAGCGCTCGGGCGACAATCGAAGGAGGTATTGGCGATTCAGCCAGGCCAATTTGGAAAGATCGAAGACGGCGCCCCCGTGGGAAAGCTTCTCCAGTTGGAACTTCTCGACCATCTCCCCCAGTGAAACGATTTCTTTTCCTCCGGGTGGCGCCCAGCCCAGGAGGGCGAGGTAGTTCACCAGGGCCTCGGGCAAATAGCCCATCTCCCGGTACCGAGTGATGGCGGTCGAGCCGTGCCGCTTGGATAGCTTGGCGTGGTCGGCGCCGAGGATCATGGGCAGGTGGGCGAAGGCCGGGACTTTTTTCCCCATCGCCCGGTAGAGCAAAATTTGACGGGGGGTGTTGGGGAGGTGGTCCTCCCCGCGCACGATGTGGGAAATTTCCATGGAGGCGTCGTCCACGGCGGCGGCGAAGTTGTAGGAGGGGCTTCCATCGGATTTGAGGATGACGAAGTCGCCGATCAGCGAGGTGTCGAAAGAAACCTCGCCCCTCAGGAGGTCCTCGAAAACCACGTCCTCCGCGGGAACGATGAAGCGGACGGACGGTTTCCTTCCCTGGGCGAGCAGAATCTCTTCCTCGCCGGGGGGAAGGCGGCGGCATTTTCCGGAATAGCGGGGGGGGAGGCCATGGCTGACGGAAAAAGCCTTTCGCTCTTCCAATTCTTCCTCGGTGCAGTAGCAGCGGTAGGCTTTTCGATTCGCCAGAAGCGCTTCCGCCTCTTCCGCGTAGATCCCGAAGCGTTCGGACTGGAAGTAGGGGGCGAAAGGACCGCCCATCCCGGGGCCTTCGTCCCAGTCTAGGCCGAGCCAGCGCAATCCGTCGAGGATGTCCTCCGTGAACTCTTTCTTCGAGCGTGCGAGGTCGGTGTCCTCGATTCGGAGGACCATCTTTCCGCCATGATGGCGGGCATAGAGCCAATTGAAAAGGGCCGTGCGGGCATTGCCGACATGGAGGATGCCGGTCGGGCTGGGGGCGAAGCGAACTCTCAAGTTATTTGCGTTTCCTGGCGAGCTTTTGGTCCAGGCCCAACACGGAAATCTTGACCTTGGCGACCCCGGAGCGGAGCATGCCGATGGCACGGGCGGCTCCCTGGCTCAGATCGATGGTGCGTCCCGGGATGAAGGGGCCTCGATCGGTGACCCGCACGACGGCGCTCTGGTTGTTGCGGGTGTTGGTGACGAGCAGGAGGGTGCCGAAGGGCAGGGTTTTGTGAGCCGCGGTCATGGCCCACTTGTCGAAGCGCTCCCCGTTGGCGGCGCGCCGACCGTGGAAAAAACCGCCGTACCAGGAGGCGACCCCGTGGAAGAAGCCGCCGCGAGAAGCCTGCTGTTGGAAGAAACCGCCGCGCGAAGCCTGCTGCTGGAAGGGAACCCCGCCGAGGGCGGCGCGGAGGCGGTTGACCACCTTGAGGGAGAGAGAGAAGCGATCGGTTTTTTCGGCCTTGGCGAGGGCGGGGGTGACGGTGAGGAGAGAAGCCTCGCCCGCCAGGACGACGTACTTTCCGTCACGCTTCGAGGGGCGGATGCGGTCGGGCCGGAGACTTCCGGCCAGCTTGAGTTCGTTGATCTTCCTGGCCAGCTCGGAGATCACGGTGCCGTCGTCGCCCCGGAGGGAAAGCTGCGATTTGCCGTCGATGAGAAGCTCCACGGTCTGCCCTCTGGCGTTGAGGGTGACGAGGGAGATGGCGTAGGGAACGAGTTCGGGGGCCAGCGCTTCTTCGAGGGGCTTGATATCCTCGATGACGGCCTCGGAGGTGGTGGCTTCCAGCGCGACGATCGGCGCGAGAGCGGGCGCGAGAGCGGNNGCTCCTCGCAGAAGGCCGGGGCGGCGAAGCATCCCATCATCACGGCGATCAGGCAAAAACTTTTTTTCAACAAAGCACCCTCCTCTTCGAGTTGGCTTTTCGATTCACTCCGAGATCATCGAGGCGATCGCCTGGCAGGCAATCCCTTCTTGGCGTCCGGTGAGGCCCATTCCCTCGGTGGTGGTGGCCTTCACGCTGA
>DOBT01000151.1:16461-25731 GCA_003503675.1 Cyanobacteria bacterium UBA8530
TTGGGCGATCACGATGCAATCGGCGTTGTGAAGGCGATAGCCCTTGTCGAAGGCCAATTCCTTGACCTTCTCGAGGAGTGCGAGACTGGATATCCCGCGGTATGCTTCGTCTTCGGGGGGAAAATGCCGTCCGATGTCGCCGAGGGAGAGAGCGCCCAACATGGCATCCATGAGGGCATGCACGAGAACGTCGGCGTCAGAGTGCCCTAGCAGTCCGTGCGAGTGGGGAAGANNCCCGTGTGAGTGGGGGATGTGTACTCCCCCCAGGATCAGGGGACGATCGGGCTGAAGTCGGTGTACGTCGTAGCCGATCCCGACTCTGAAGTCGCGAAAATCCAAATGAACCCTCCCTTTTGTCTGTGAATGATATCACACAAGCAAGGGTTCGTCAAAAAAGGACTGGAGGCCGAAAATCTACTGAAAACGGTACTCCTGGGCCAGGAGCGCCTTCTGGAGCCCCCTCGAAGCTGTCGTTGCTTTTCGAGGACTAAGTCACTCCGAAGGTCAATCTCACCCAGTCGCCCATTTCGGAACGGCTTTTCAAGGTGAGTCCCTCCGCGGAAAAGGCATCGATCACGAGGGTGGCGCGCGCAAGGATGATGCCCGAGGCCACCAGCAAACCGCTCGGCGCGACGGCTTTCGCCAAGCCCGGGGCCAGTTCCGCGATCACCTCGGCCAAGATGTTGACCACCACCAGTTCGGCCTGTCCCGAAAGCTTTTCGACGCCTCCCTCGAGGACCTCGATCTTCTCGGAAACGTGGTTGAGTTCGGAGTTCTCGAGGGTCGCCTCGACGGCGATGGGGTCGGTGTCGACGGCGAGGGCGGATTGGGCACCGAGCTTGATGGCGGCGATGGCCAGGATCCCGGAGCCGGTCCCCACGTCGAAGACCCGGGTTTTTTCGGGCGAGCAGGCGGAAAACAGGTTCTCGATTTCGATCAGGCAGAGCTGGGTGGTGGGATGGGTGCCCGTTCCGAAGGCCTGCTTGGGATCGATATCGAGGACGAGGTCGCCCGGCTCTTTTTCGAAAGTCTCCCAGGTGGGCTTGACCACGACGTGGCGGCCGATGCGCTGGGGATGCCAGTATTTCTTCCAGGAATGGGCCCAGTCCTCTTCTTCGACGACCGCCTGTTTTAGCCGATAGGGTCGGATTTCGGGGAGGACGGAAGCGAGTTCGTCGAGGCCGCCTTCGATGGAGGCGAGAGGGTTCTCGTCTTTTTTCTCGTGGACGTAGACCTTGATGGTGGCGAAATCTTTCGCTTCTTCCGGGTGCCTTTCGGAGAGGACGAGCTGGGGATGCCCCAGTTCTCCCAGTTTCCAGGCGATCGCCTCCTGGGCGATCGAGGGGACGGTAATGGAGATTTCAAAATATTTGCTCATAGGAGAGCCATCATAGAACATCCGCTTTCCCGGAGCAAGTTTGAGGGGCCGAAAGCGGACGGGATGGCGAAGGGATGCGCATTGACGGCCAATCGCCCACCGTGCTATAAAGGAATATCTTTTCGGCAATTTCCCGTTTTCCCCCTTTTAATCAGAAGGAAACCGCACCCGCATGGCGGAAGTCGAGTTAAGGAACATCGTCAAGAACTATGGTCCGGTTGAGGTCGTCAAGGACCTCTCCCTCCAGATCAAGGATCACGAGTTCCTGGTGCTGGTCGGACCTTCGGGATGCGGGAAGACCACCACCCTCAGGATGATAGCCGGCCTCGAAGAGGCCGACCGCGGGCAAATCTTCATCGGGGGACGCGACATCACGCGCCTGCCTCCCCGGGACCGCGACATCGCCATGGTCTTCCAGAACTACGCCCTCTACCCGCACATGAGCGTTTTCGACAACATCTCCTTTTCCCTGCAGCTGCGGAAGATCCCCAAGAACGAAATCCAGTCGAGGGTCTACAGCGCGGCGGAAGTGCTGGGCATCGAGGCCTTGCTGAAGCGCCGTCCCAAGGAGCTTTCCGGCGGTCAGCGCCAACGGGTCGCCCTGGCCAGGGCCCTCGTTCGCCAGCCGCAAGCCTTCCTGATGGACGAACCCCTCTCCAACCTGGATGCCAAGCTGCGCGCGCAGACCCGCACCGAACTCAAGCGCCTGCACCAACAAATCCACTCCACCATCGTCTACGTCACCCACGACCAGGTGGAAGCCTTGACGATGGGGGACACCATCGCGGTGATGAAGGATGGACTGATCGTGCAGATGGGCACTCCGAAGGAAGTCTACGAGACCCCGAACAGCAAGTTCGTCGCCGGCTTCATCGGGAGCCCGGCCATGAACTTCCTGCCGGGCATCCTGATCGGACTGAGCGAAGGGATGGCCACGGTGCGCATCTGCGAGCAGAACCTGTTTTTCCCGGCTCGGGGGCTCGAGCACTATCTCCGCAAAGAAATCACCGTCGGCATTCGGCCGGAAGCGATTGGACTGAAAGCCAACAAGGGAGAATCGGAGATCCAGACCACCGTCGAGGTGGTCGAGCCTTCCGGCTCGAGGACATACCTTCACTTGCAGTGCGAGGGATATCCTCTGGTCGCCGAAGTCGAGACTGCGGCCGTACCTCTTCTGCGGCCGGGGAGGAGAATGACATGTTCCATCGATACCCATCAGCTTCACCTCTTCGACCCGAACAGCGAGGTGGCAGTCCTTCACACCGCCTCCCTGATGGCGGCCGGGCGGTGCTGAAGTCTTGGCGGCTTTTACCGCTTTTCCTTTTTTCGACCCTCCTGGCCGGCTGTGGCGCCGCTTCCCCCCAGGAATCCCTGGTCCTCTGGCATTCCTGGGGCGGCTCCGAGCTCACCGCCCTCAAGGCCAGCCTGCGCGCCTACCAGAAGCAGCATCCCGAGATCGAGGTGGTGGCCCTGCAGGTTCCCTCCGACCGGTTGCAGGACAAGTACGTTCGTTCCTCGGCCGCCAACGGAGGACCGGACCTCTTGATCGGCAACACCGACTGGATCGGAAAATTCTGCCAGTCGGGCGTCATCGATCCCCTGGATAACGTCTTCGAACAAGCCTTCCTCGAGCGCTTCCAGCCCATCTCCCTCGAGACCCTGCACTACCAGGGACACCTTTACGCCATCCCCGAGAGCCTCGAAACGGCGGCGCTCTTTTACAACAAGGCCCTGATGCCGACCCCGCCCCGGACGATCGACGAACTCTTCCGCCGGGCCAAGAACGGCCCCTCCGTCGCGATCGCCTTCAACACGCAGTTCTTCTATGCCGCCGGCTACATGTTCGGTTTCGGCGGGCGCCTGATGAACGAGCAAGGGTTGATCGAGGTCGCCTCACCCGGCTCGGCCCGCTGGCTGCGCTTCCTCTCTCAAATGAACAAGAACCCCAAGATGGTGGCCAAGAGCGATTACGGAAAGGCCGACGCCCTTTTCAGGGAGCGGAAGGCCGCCTGCACCGTCAACGGCCCCTGGGCCCTCAAGGACTACCAGGCCGCCCTCGGCAAGGACCTCGGGGTGGCCATGCTGCCCAGGGTGGGGACGAAGAACGCCGCCCCCTTCGTCGGCATCAAGTGCTTCATGTTCAACCCCAACAGCAGCAAGAAGAATCGCGCGATGGCCCTCGAGTTCACCCGCTTCTTCACCGAAAAGGAGAACATGGAGCGCATGCTCAAGGAAGCCGGCCACATCCCGGCCGTCAAGACCGTCACCCCCGTGAAGGGGTCGCCGCTCTCCTTTTTCGCCCAGCAAGCCCTGGTGGGAACCCCCTTGCCGGCCGGACCCGAGATGCGCGAAGTCTGGACCCCCATGGACCGGGTGATCGAAGAAGTCTATTCCAATGCCAAGAGCCCCGAGAAGGCCCTGAGTGACGCGCAAGCCCTGATTCGGGCCAGAGTGGACGAGGTGAAGAAGCAGTGAAGATAAAAGCCGGCAACGACAGCAAACTGGCACTCCTCTACATCGCACCGGCCGCACTGGTGATGGCTCTCATCACCTTCTACCCCCTGCTCTACGGGGTCTGGATGGCCTTCACCAACTTCTCCCCCCGCCACATCCGAAACGGCGGAGCGGCCTTCGTCGGCTTTCAGAACTTCTTCGACATCGTGCGCCATGCCCCCTACCTCGACTTCTCCTTCCTGGGGGTGTTCGGCTTCAACCTGGTCTGGACCCTCGTCAATTTGGTCTTTCACGTCTCGCTGGGCGTTTTCCTGGCGGTCATCCTGAACACCCCCAATTTGGCGGGCAAGAAGTTCTACCGGGCGGCCCTGATCCTCCCCTGGGCGGTGCCCACCTACGTCACCGCCCTGGTGTGGCGCAACATGTTCGACACCCAGTTCGGCGCGGTCAACCTGCTGCTCAAGTCGATCGATACCTGGCTGCACACCTTCCTGCCGGGGGCCTGGGTCCTGCCCATCCCGGACTGGCTGGGGACCTTCCCCCAGGCCTTCTACGCGGTGCTGCTGGTCAATGTCTGGCTGGGCTTCCCCTTCATGATGATGGTGGCCTCGGGCGCCCTGCAGGCCATTCCCAAGGACCTCTACGAGGCGGCCGAGGTGGACGGCGGCACCCGCTGGTACAACTTCTGGAAGATCACCGTCCCCCTGCTCAAACCGGCCATGATCCCCGCCATCATGCTGGGCTTCATCTGGACCTTCAACAACTTCAACGTCATCTACTTCGTTTCCAAGGGGGATCCCCTCGGAAAGACCGAGATCCTGGTGACCCAGGCCTACAAGCTGGTCGACAGCGGGATGTACGGCACGGCCGCCGCCTTCGCCCTGCTCATCTTCCTCTTCCTGCTGGTCTTCACCTTCGTCAACCTCAGGATCACCAAGGCCGCGGAGGAGGTATAGAATGAAGAAGTCTTTCGAAAAAATCGGCATCCACTTCGTTTTGATCCTCTTCTCCCTGTTCTCCCTGTTCCCCCTGCTCTGGGTGATCTCGATGGCCCTCGACCCCAATTCCCTGGCCCGGCCCACCGAACTGCACCTCATTCCTCCGGGCATCTCCTTGGAGGCCTTCCGCCAGGTCATCAATAACCCCACCGAGGTCGACGGCCTGTCCTTCTGGCGATTGCTCTTCAACAGCCTCGCCCTCGCCCTGGGCACCACGGTGATCGGGATCGCCCTGGGGGCCACCGCGGCCTACGCCTTCGCCCGCTTCAAGTTCCCGGGAAGAAAAGCCGGCCTCATGGTCTTCATCGTCCTGCAGATGTTCCCGGCGGTCATCTCGATCGCCCCCATCTACGTCCTGCTTTCCGCCCTGCACCTGCGTACCTCCCTGGTGGGACTGGCGATCGCCTACTCGGCCGGCACCCTGCCCTTCGCCATCTGGAACCTGAAGGGCTACCTCGNNTCGGCGCCGGCCGTGGCCGTCACCGCCCTCTTCGGCTTCATGTCGGGCTGGACGGAAATCATCCTGGCCTGGACCATGCTGGAGAAGCCCAAGACCTTCACCCTGGCCATGGCCCTCTACGGGATGGTGGGGCAGTACGGGACCTTCAAGCCCTGGAGCCAGTTCGCCGCCATGTCGATCATCATTTCGATTCCCGTCGTGCTGATCATGCTTCTCTTGCAGCGCTGGATCGTCTCCGGCCTCACGAGCGGCGGCGTAAAGGGATGATCGACAAACAGTGAAATCCTCCATCGATCTCGGAGTCCAGGCGTTCAAGGACGGTCGCTTCTCCGACGCGATCACCTTCCTCGAGTCCTCGACCAAGTTTCATCCGGACAACTACAAACTTTGGTTGATGCTGGCGCGCGCCTATCAAAAGGATCTCCAGCTCGAAAAGGCCTCCGAGGCGTATTCCCAGGTTTTGGGCGGTTGCTCCGACGATGCCCTGATCCAGGTGGCGAAGCAGGGGCTGGAAGCCGCCAAGCAGGATCAGAACGCGGCCCTGAATCGCCCCAAGGAACTCTTCTGCCCGGAGTGCGGCACCGCCATCCCCGCCCCGCGCCATTCCAACCCGTGGTGCCTCTGCGGCTGGAGCGCCAAGGGGGCCGGACGCACCAGCCATTCCAGCTTCATCTACCTCAAGGACGCCCAGAGCTACTGCCGCAAGCACCGGGTCAAGATCTACCTGAAACGCAAGAACGACATTTTCGTCATCCTGGAAGACTCGGTCGAACTGCAGGGCCTGGGCACCAAGACCTTCCCGGTGGACGGCCGCCTGGCCTTTCCCCTCCGGGAGCGCCTGGCCTACATCAGCCAGGACGAGTTGATCCCGATTTTGCCCAAGGTGAACAACGACGCCCTCTTCCGTGAAAGGAACGCCCTCGACAACTCGACCATGGGCCGGCTCTACAACTGGGGAGCTTTCCTGGCCCGCCTGAGCGAAGGGGTCGGCTTCGACGTCTCCCTGCGCCAGCCCGACATCTCGGTGGGAGGGGTCCTGGTCGCCTACGGATACATCAGCCAAGCCATGCTGGAGCAGGCCCTCGACCAGAGAGTCAACGGGGAGACCATCGGCCAGTCCCTGATCCGGATGGAGCTTTGCTCCCTAGACACCCTCATCGAAGGGGTGATCGGAAGAAGCCGATTGGGGAACGTCTGCACCCGCCACGCCAACAACCGCCTCGGCGCCATCCTGCTCCACGAAGAAATCATCAGCGAAAAACAGCTCAAGCAGGCCCTGTTCTTCCAGTCCCAGATGAACCGCCCCATCGGCGAACTCCTGATCCAGCTTCATTGCTGCAAGGAGGAAGACGTCAAGGCGGCCTTGAAAAAGCAACGCCCCATCAAGGCCGAACTGGCCGAGGCCGACTACCTCGGCGAAGTCCTGATCCAACAAGGCCAACTGACCAGGACCGACCTGTTGCAGGCCCTCTCCGAAGAGCAATTCCAGGTGAAGAGGCCCCTCGGGGAAATCCTGGCCTCCATGAACTGGGCCAACCCCAAGAGCATCAAAAGAGCCCTGGGCTGGCAAACCGAAAAGAAGAGGCTGCTGGCCGAAGGGGCCGTTCGGCTGGGGCAGGTTTTGATCGACCTCAAGTTCATTTCCAGCGACATCCTGGGCCAGGTACTCTCGGAACAAGTCTCTTTTCCCCGACCGCTCGGCCAGCTCATGGTGGAAAAGGGCTTCTGCACTCCGGAGCAGATCCTGAACGGGATCGAAGAACAAATCAATCGCCGAAACCGCCTGGCCTGGCAAGGGGATCAGGGCGAGGCCCACGAGGTCAAGGTGGTCAGCCGCTCCCAGTTGACCAAGGCCAAAAAAGAGGCGGTCAAGAAAGAGCATCAGAGAGTCGAAAAAGAACGGAAGGCCAAACAACCCTCCAAGCTGCCCCTCATCGTGGCCGCCCTGGTGGCGCTCGCCCTGGTTTTCGGCGCCTCCCAGCTCTTCATGGCCATCCCCCAGAAGCCGAAGCCGGCCCCCCAGAGGCCCCACTTCTAATACTACTGTGTCACAACAACAGGAACCAAGCGGGTGGATAGATAATCCCAGGCAATCAACCGGTAGTTTTGTGACATCGTAGGTATATCCGGAGATTAGCCTGACATCAGCATTTTGGATTTTGTGACACAGCAGTATTAGAATGCCTCACCGAGGCAGTGCACTCCACGCTACCCAAATAAAGTCAAAGCCGGCGGAATGATACTTTGAGGGCTGTTTGTAACATTCCTCTGGCAAGAAAAACCCCTCCCAGGTGGAAGGGGGAATCAATTTGGAGGCGGCTACGCGGCCCGGACGGACTCCTTTCGGAGACGACAGAGGAAGGCCTTTACCCTGGCCCGCCTGGCCTTGAAGTCGAACGAATGGGGATCTTGACAGCATATGAACCGGAAGCACGACGGCTTACCAGGCTTGATTACGCTCTGGCGTGGGCTCCTAGAACTGCGAGCGATGGTCGCGGGTGCGGCCATCGCTCTGCAGCTTTATGGATTTGGGTAATGACAAGGCGCTAATAGGGGGGCATTATTGCAGACGCTCTACACCTGTGAAGGGTTCTTAGCTGATCTCGGGTTTCGGGACGGTGCCACAGTGAGTGCATTTACCGGAGCGATAACTTTCCTCATCTGACAACTTGTTGCAGGGATCCTACATTGAAAAGTTAGTTCAATCTTAAACTACACTTAAGAAAGTTATGGCACATCATTTCCATAATTATTTTAACAAATCTCGTATAAATGATCGATTGAAAGGAAAAGGTTTTGAAGAAGTTAGCATTTGCCATCATTCCCCTATTTTCCCTCCAAATGCTCGCAGGCTGTGGTACCAGCGTTCAACCCATGATCCATCAGGAGACCACCTCCACTGTGCAGTCCCTGAGCACAGCGAGCTACTCCGCTTTCCTCCAACACGACCGCAGAATCACCAATCCCAACCAACCTGAAGATTCCGAGTTCCTAAGTCTACGGATCAAAGTAAAAATAAAGAAGCTCTTGGGGACTTCTACCTACTTCGACGATTGGTATGTTACCGATAGTGGTGACGAATCTTGGGACTTCGGCTCCCCCCTCTTTCTGGGCAAGGACGGCGGTCTCTATCTATGCAAGACATCGGATGCCGCCCCCCCTTACCGCTATTATCGCGTCGGATCTTATTCGGCGAAGGATCCTGCAAACCTGCCTGACGGTACCCCGATCTCCTATACATTGGATTCGGGCTTCGCTATGAATTACAGATTCGTTTCTGAATGCGGCACTAAGCTTGTGAAATACAACTTGACGATGAATCAGCGCCCGAAAGAGACGATGAATCTTCCTCTCATCCCCGTTCCGGATTAGAGCCGGGTCGTTCATCGCGAATCCCAGCAAAATATACAAAGGCCTCCTCGCTAGTGGGGAGGCCTTTGGCCATGCGTTGAGGTACCGTCCTGTAATTCGCGTTCAGGGTGAGGACCCTCGTATGCGTCTCTGTGTTTAGGGACTGCGGCGAAATAATTTGATGGATCATGCCAATTTACGGTAGAGACCAGGGCGAACACACTGGTCACCTGCGCCAACTAAATTCAGGTTTACCTCAGTTTGTTGAGAACTACTCAAAAATCTCTCTCCCCCCTTGATGGCTTATCATTCTCGAATCTTGGGGACTCTGCAGACCTTGTCATTACCCAAAATTTCTCATTTCAGCATACGAGCTATTGGCTTTTTGCGGTAAACTCCTCGTCTTGCCAAGAGAGGGGGGATGGATGTCCTTTTCAGATAATGAGAGAAGCTGGAGCGAGGAGAACTTTTCTGGCACCATGCTGGGCGACGAGCGCCGTGTTCAACGCGTGATAATGTTTGCTCAGGCCTTGGCGACTCACCCGGGTAAGAGCATTCCGCAGTTATTCGACCGGCCATACGATGTCAAGGCGGTCTACAATTTAGGTAGTGTCCCGTAAGATGGTGTA
>DOBT01000102.1 GCA_003503675.1 Cyanobacteria bacterium UBA8530
GCGTCGTTGTGTTCGCGGCTGTTGCGGGCGGCGTAAAGGTCGTTGGCTAGGGCCGCGCGCACCCCGGGCAGCTTGTTGGCCACCATGGAAGAACCGATGCCCGCCCCGTCGATCATGATGCCGCGGGGAAATTCGCCGGTGGCCACCGCGCCGGCCACCATGAAGGCGAAGTCCGGGTAGTCCACCGCCTCGGGACCATGCGTCCCGATATCGATCGGTTCGTGTCCGAGGGAGACCAGATACTTGACCAGTTCGGCCTTGAGCTGGACGCCGCCGTGGTCGCTGCCTATGACTATCCTCATCTCGCCCTTCCCGATCTTTCCATCCCTATGATGCCGTGAGCGATGCCCATTTGGGCGATCGCCCAACGATTATAGCAGAAACCGGGCAGCCTCCAGGACCATTAACCTGTGTAAAACAAGGCGACATTTCGTAAATAAATCTTATATTTCGCGCGAGTTGGCTATTCTCGTCGTAAAATCTGATATGAGCGAAAAAAAGACCATCCTGATCGTCGAGGACGAACCGACCAATGCCGAGATAGCCCAGATCATCTGCGAGCGCTCCGGCTACCTCACGCTGATGGCCGTCAACGGGGTGGAGGCGATCGCCCTCGCCCAGGAGGGTCCCGTCGATCTCATTCTCATGGACATCCTCCTCCCTCTCAAGGACGGCCTGGAAGCGACGAGAGAGCTCAAGCTCGACCCCACCACCGCCTTCATCCCCATCATCGCGGTTTCCGCTCGCGCCTCCCATGCCCAGCGGGCGGAGATGCTCCAGGCGGGCATGGTCGAGACCATCGTCAAGCCCTATCGCAGTTCGGAACTCCAGGCGAGCATCGCCCGGTGGATCAACTGAGTGAGAAGTAAGAAGTAAGAAGTAAGAAGTGGTAAACTACTCACTTCTCACTACTCACTTCTCACTACTCACGAGGTCGTATGCAGAAACTGGGCGGCCGACTCGGCCAATACCTGCTTACCAAGGGTCTGGTCACCGAAGCGCAGCTCGAGAAGGCGCTCGGGCTCCAGAAAAGCCGAGGCGGAAAGCCTTTCGCCGAGATCCTGGTGGATCTGGGCTACGTCAGCACCAACCAGCTCAACCGCATCTTCCCGGAGATGTCCCTGGTCGAAGTGATCAAGGACAAGGAGCTGGCGAGCTTCGCCAATTCCTTCACCCATCATTCCTGCAGCCAGGGCCAGGTCATCTTCAACCAGGGAGACGTGGGCCTCCAGGCCTTCGTCATCATCCGAGGCAAGGTCGACATCCTGGTCATCGACCCCGAGGGAAAGAAAGTCCCCATCGCCACCCTCTTGCCCGGAGAGCTCTTCGGGGAGATCGCCCTGCTCGACGGCGATACCCGTTCGGCCACGGCGATGGCCGCCGTCGAGAACACCGAACTGATGGTCCTCCAGCGCGACGACTTCCTCCTGGAGATTCGCCGCAAGCCCGATCTGGCCATCGAAATCTTCAAGCTCTTCGCCCGGCGCATGCGGAACACGAGTGAGCGTTTAAGAAGTCAGAAGTGAAAAGCAAGAAGCCACTTCTCACTTCTCGCATCCTCGCCATCCTCGAAGCCACCTATCCCGAGGCCAAGACCACCCTGGAATGGAAAACCCCTTTCCAACTCCTGGTGGCGACCGTGCTCTCCGCCCAATCCACCGACAAGGCCGTCAACAAGGCCACGAAGAAGCTTTTCGAGGACCATCCCGATCCCGAGAGCTTCGCGAAGCTGAGCCCGGAGGAGCTGAAAAGCTACATCAAGACCGTGGGACTGAGCTCCGCCAAGGCCCGCCACCTGGTCGAGGCCGATCGGATGATCCTGGAAAATTTCGAAGGCCAGGTCCCGCGGACCCTGGAAGAGCTGATGAGCTTGCCCGGGGTGGGGAGGAAGACGGGGAACGTGGTGCTAAGCAACGCCTTCGGGATCCCGGCGATCGCCGTGGACACCCATGTCTACCGAGTTTCCCACCGCCTCGGATTGACCTCCTCGAAGAGTTTCCTCGGCACCGAAAAGGAATTGATGGAGGCGATACCCAAAGAGAAGTGGTCCCAGGCACACCACTGGCTGATCCACCACGGAAGGGCCATCTGCAAAAGCAAGCCGCTTTGCTCGATCTGCCCGCTGAACGAGATCTGCCCGCGGGTGGGGGTGAGACGTGAGACGAGGGGAGGCGGGTAACGAATACACGTCTCACCATTCACCCCCGGTTAAGCCCGCGCCTTCTTGGGTGGCCTGGTCAAGCTCGCGGCGTCTCTCAGGTCGTTCATCGCCTGCCTGAGAACGGCCTCCTTCAAATACGTCTGATAGGGAACCCCGATGAATTCGGCCGCCTGCTTGACGATATTCAGCTGCCTGGTTCCCCACCTGAAATTTACCCTGGCGCCCTCTCGCGCCTCCTCGATCTCCCGATCCGCCTGTAGCGTCATACGATCGACCTTATCGGCCACCTCACTTGAAACTTCCAGATCCGGCAGCTCTTCATAATCCCTGCGCTTCACCATGTCCACCTCCCCATTCAAGCAAGAAATCACCATGACGACCCTGGCATCCTCGTCGAGCCAAAACCAGTAAAGACCATGGGTGTCCGACTGATTCTCAAAGCGTCCCTGCTCCTCATTCCAGGAAGGCTCGCTCGAGAAGAACACGTCGAGCGCATCGTCGACCTCGGTCAAGTGCCGGGCGAATATGTGCAGCACCCCAGGAGGGGCGTCCTCGTACTTGAATACAAGGACATGGCCGTTTTCCCTGACTCGCTTGTATCTGGCCATCCCAACCTCCTACGCCGTTATGAATATATACCCGCTGTGGCATATGTCAATACACGAGAGAGAAGTGAGAAGTGAGATTGCGCAAATTNNAGAAGTGAGAGGTGAGAAGTGAGAGGTGAGAAGTAAGAAGTGAGAAGTGAGATGAAGCGCACAAGCCCCCCTCACTTCTCACAAATATGCTATATTAGCAAATCATAATATTCATATCACAAAAGGAGCCCATCCATGCTCAAAACCCACAAAGACCTCCTCGCCTGGCAAAAATCCATGGACCTGGTCGAAGCCGTCTACTCCCTCAGCAAAAACTTCCCGCCCTCCGAACGCCAAGGCCTGACCGACCAACTCCGCCGCTGCGCCGTCTCGGTCCCCTCCAACCTCGCCGAAGGCGCCGCCAGAAACTCAAAAAAAGACTTCGCCCGCTTCCTCCACATCTCCCTCGGCTCCCTCTCCGAGATGGAAACCCAACTACTGATCGCCCAGCGCCTGAAATACATCGACACGATCCCATTGCAAGAACNNGGATTGGTGAGGTCGATTGGAGAGTGAAGAGTGAGAAGTGAGATTGCGCAAATTAGACATAACCGATGATCGGCCCATAGACCCCATTTAAAAGCCACATCAACCGGCAAACCAGGTCACAGAGACACCCCAAGCAAATATATCGCCATATCCACATTAGCCACGCCATTCCAACCACTTCCCACTTCTCACTTCTTACTTCTTACTTCTTACTCCCCCTCCGTGACCCCCAGCACATTCCTCACAAGCAAGAATCGGTTATCTTTTTCCTATAGTAAGGTAAGGATTAGGAGCTACGAGATAGAAGGAGTGTTCAACGCAAGCGGGTCAAGAGCCCCAAAGCAAGTCTATAACACGCTTTTCGCCCCTCGCAACTCAGATCCCACGATTGGAAGCCTAGACAAAAGAAAACAAATCGTCTATCCTTTCAAACATCAGGAGAAACCATAACCAGGGATTAACAACGGAACAAACGCAGCTTAATCGTCGTCAATCTCTCGCAACCCTGTATTGGAACCTGTGGCCCCGTTAAAGTCATCGCTGGGGGGTGTGACTTTAGAGTTTGGTTTTAGTTCTGAGCACCCCCAGCGCACAGAAACTGAAGCCAGACACGCCTGAACGGCGGGGGCGATCGACCTTGCCGGTTCAGGCAATTAGGTCAAAAGTGGGGAATCAAATCCTCGTCTCGAGTATTTTGGTCGATCTCAAGGGCGGGGCAGGAAGACCGGAAACGGCATTCCTGGTGAAGCAAGTTACATTTTGGAGGAAATCATTTAATGCCAAAATATGGCAAAAACACCCTGAACAGCGGAATGGTCCTCGCCCTCATCGCGGGAACCATCGCTTTGGCAGGATGCCCGAATACCGTGGGTGGCCCCGGGACGTACGAAGGAAACCAGTACCTGAATAGTATCGGTCTGGCGACTATCAATCCGAGTCTCACCCCTTCCCCCGGTACGACCCCGACGGCAAACCCCTCGGCTACTCCTTCTAGTAACCCGACGGCAACCCCGACGGCAATCGCATCCGTCTCCCCGAGCCCGAGCCCGAGCCCGACGGCATCCGTGTCGCCGACTCCGAGCCCGACGCCGACGGCAACCCCGACGGCAACCCCGACACCGACACCCACACCGACGCCTAACCTCTACAGCGTGACCTTCCCGAAGTCCGCGCTGCAAGGTGGCGAAACGGTTCCTATCCAGATTCCCAACTCCAGCACCAACGGCTCGACCACTCTGAACGTAGTGATCGACAAGTCGGTGATCGATGGCGGGATTTCCACCTCTTTGCCGATGGCCGCATCCATCACCAACGGCAACGTAACCACCAACCTCACGGTTGGAGTTTCCGTGATCTACGGAAGCGAAACGATTACCTTGACGGTCGACAAATCGACTCTCAAGGGCAATGTTGGAATTGGGATTACCCTTTAAGGTTGTCACTGTATAAGGAGATTCTGAACAAATGAAACTTCGGAAAGTTTTGGCTCTTACCCTTTTGGCCGCCACCGTCGGCTGCGCCGCTTCCCCGGTTGCCATGAAGAACGTCGCCAACAACGCGAAAACCACCGTCGTCAACGTCAACCAGACCGGTAGCATCACCGTTCCGGTTACCTTCCCCGCCATCAGCAACTTCAAGACCCAGGGCGTCGACTACGCCGGCGGTTACGTCAGTTCCGTCTACGTCACCATCCAGTCCGTCAACTCCACCAACGCCTTGGTCGGCGCCGCCCAGACCTTCGTTCTGGTCCGCAACGCCCTTTGCACCTCCAGCTACGCCGGTGGCAGCAGCACCGTCACCTTCAGCAACATCGATGCCGGTAAGGCCGTCGTTTCGGTCTACACCTCGGATGTCGCTCCCCTGATCGGTGTCGGCGCCGGTGCAGCCATTTCCGCAGCCAACGCCGTGAACGTCGTTTACGACCCCGCCACCATGGCCCCCGTGAACGTCGTTGCCGGTTCCAACCTGACCCAGGCCCAGACCGTCAGCAACTGGATGACCAGCAACCCCATCGTTCTCTTCCCGGTCGGCGCTGCCGCCGCAACCGTTGCCACCGATCACGGCGGTAACGATGCCACTCTCAACGGTTTTGCCGGTAAGCTCGTCACCGTCACCGCTGGTCAAAGCACCGCGGCTACCCTGACCGTTTCCGACCGTGAGCCCGCCATCTACGACCATTCGATCCCCGCTGCCAACCAAACGGCTGGCGTCGCCGTCGCCCTCAACGGGACCAACCTGGTTTCGGATGACCTCGTCGTCGTCGACACCGACAACAGCGGCACTGCCAACGTCGGTGACTTCGTTTATCCCCTCACCGCAACTTCCGGTACCGCCGGCACCTTCGTTCCCACCAAGGCCCAGACCGCTCAGGTTCTGATCGCCCGTGGCCTGAACGATTTCACCGCCGACGGTGGTCGCCAGATTAAGGTTGTCGCCGGCGCCATCGACATCAGCAAGAGCGTTCTGCACACCGCTGCCGATGCCGTCCCCACGACCTTCGGCACCCCCCTCCACGTCGATTTCCTCGACAGCTATTCCAACGCCGTCGGTACTGCCCTCGACACCGGTGACTTCGTTACCGACCTCGCCGGGATCACCATGACCGGCAACGTCGCCGCCGGCAACTCGATGACCATCAGCAGCCCCGTCAGCGATGACAAGGCCACCGTTAGCGACCTCTCCGCTGCCATCAGCTTCACCGCCGCAGCCAATGCCGCAAACAAGCAGGTTGGCGGTCGCAAAGTCGTCGTCACGGACAGCGGCGTTCCCTTCACCAACGTTCCCGCCTTCTCCTACACCGGTGGTCAGGCCAACTTCATGAAGTCGACCCTGGTTGCCGGCACCTACAGCATCTCCACCAACGCCACCAAGAAGGACCTCACGCTGAAGAACGCTTCCGACGTGGTGGTTGCCACCTACACCTCCGATGACCTTCTCGCCGCCGGGACCTACACCCTGAAGGATCCCGCCGACAACACGACCCCGGTCATCTCCTTCACCCTCGGTGGCGCTCCCGCGTCTGCCAACGCTGTTGCCGCCGTCGTCATCTCCAACGTTCGCGCCATCGGTTACGACACCGACGTGCTGACCTTGACCGTCACCAAGGGCGGAGTCAACAAGGCCTTCACCATCACCGGTTCCTACTAAACCCTAACCTAAAAAGAGGCCGGATTCTTCCGGCCTCTTTTTTCGTTTACCCTCTAGAAAGCTTTTCAAAAATGAGAACCAACCTCCTCGCAGTCACGCTGGTTTGCCTGACTTTCTCTCTAGGCTGCAAAGCCGATCAAAGCCCCGCCTCTTCCCCCACTCCCACTCAACCCGCGGCCACCGCCAGCCCGGCTCCCACCAGCAAATCCGGCAGCACCCTGGCAAACCTGACGGATGGCCGGACTCTGAACTTCGACCTCGCCACCGGCAACTGGGGCAGCGGCGATTCCTTCGGCCAGATCTACTTCATCAACCCCAACAACCATTACATGCTCAACGCGGTGAAGGACGCCACCTTCCTCGACGCGGGCACCACCGCCCCCTCCGAGGCCCCCGAAACCGGTTATTCCGCTTCTCCCGGCGGGATGGAAGTCTTCCCCGGCCGCACCTACCTCGTCAAGATCCCCGGCAATCCGACGATCTATTCTAGGATATCCGTCTCCATGGCCCAATCGAACCTGGTCAAGTTCGATTTCAACACGCGCCTGGACGGCAAAAAGAACTTTTGATCGCCTTTCGCTAAAAAGACGACCCCGACAGGGGTCGTCTTTTTTTGACCTCGGCCCTGCGACTCACCTTCCCAAGGATGAAACGATCCGGTTCAAAACATAGCCGATGGTTCCCGGCCGGTATCCGTAAACGGCCGCGATTGCTTCGGTGCTTTCCGAGCTTCCTGGGTCTTCTCTTTTCGAGTCTTTCCTTTCGGTGACCTTGGCTTCGTCGATGCGCATCGAGCTACGCTCTTTTGCCCCCGAGTAGGTCACCCGACCCGAATTGCATCCGATCTGGGTATTGGAAGCGAAGGCCTTTGATTGCGTCGGCATGTTCGCCACCCCGATCCCGGCTCCCCCCTCGCTGGTATCCTCCCTGGCGAGATAACTCTCGAGAGGATAAGGATCGCCGTCGAACAACTCCTCTTCGCTGCCGACGAGTTCTTCCTTGACTCCCTTGTTTAGCCAATCCGCCGCGGAGACCTCCAGAGCCCCCTCCTCCCTGACCGGAGCCTTGTCGAAATACACTTGGTACTCGAAGGTCTCGGGCTCCTGATAGGCCTCCGATTCCTGGTAGGACTCCACGCGGGTCGTCACGGTGGGAATCAAGTAAACCTGGGGACCTTGCGGGAGAAAGATTACGGCTTCGCGGCGAGACGCGGCGATGATCGTCGCCCAATCCATTTCCGCCGGCGTGGTCATCGGAACCCAAAAACTCTGGACAACCCAGGGATCACCGGGAACGCTGGGCGGTATGGAAAGCTGCGGGGCCATCATTTGACAATACCAATAGGGATCCCAAGAGCGACCGGGGACGTTCTCGAAGTCGCTCGTGTTCCAGGTCGCCAGCCATTGAACGGTTCTTTCCTTGCTGTTCTCGATCACCACGACGTTTCTAAAGTGGCCCTGGAAATAGGCGGAATCCCCCCAACGAATGAAATACAGCTCTTTTCGCCACCAATTCGGATCACCGTAAGCGCACTGGGGTACGCCATAGACATTGAACACGATGGAATCGGGGGTAAAGGTCATGGATTGCCAGGAAATATCCGTCACGGTTCGACTTTTCTGGACCATTCTGGTCTTCTCGACGTAGCGGAGGCCGGTTTCCTTTCTCCGGCAGTGGGTGGTGACCGTGTAAACGGGACTCCTCATGGTAATCAGGCGTTCCTGTTCGGCTTTTTCCCTATAGGTCGCCTTGGTGCGCTTAAAGCTATCGATCTGGTAATCCGTCACCCGAAAGGTCTTGTGATGCAGGATGGCGAAGCCCTTCGTTTCCTTTTCGTCCTGCAGCAGGAGGCGATCGATCTTCTCCGCTTTCTTGCTTTCGACCTTGGTTTCGCTGACCTGGATTTTGTCGGGGAGGGCGACGATTCGACTTTCTTGCCGCGTGGAAACGTCGGTTCCGGCGAGGACCCTCTCTTGCCCGAGGATCTCGATGGTGCGGCCCAGGCTGTCCACTTCGAAAACGGGAGCGGCGATTTCCTCCGCCAGGGCGATTTCGGGAGAAAGAAACATACTCGTCGCGAGGCCGAGGGTGAACAACAGCCTCGGCTTATTTCGGCATCCCATAGGTCACCTCCTCATTTATACAAACACCCCTCTTCCTTTTCGATATACCCACATGTGATTGGAAAATAATCATGTATTTTTAAGTCAAGTATCCGCTTTTTTCCCTTATCCAAGGCTCGGGGGCACTTCCCGAAGGATCGCGGGGAGGGAAGCCCGGAGAATTAAGGACTTTGGGAAGTTCGACCTTTCGAAAGAAAGGGGCTCGCGGCCTCCGCGCGAGGGCAAGAATTTCAATACAAATTGTTGTGATATTATTTATATCTTGTTTATTTATATCAGGAGGGAGCAAAATGGACCTGACCATCGAACTCCGTGAGGGGTCGGGGGGGGAATGGTTCGCCAAGGTCAGCGAGCTGCCCGAGACCGTTTCCTATGGGGAAAGTCCCCTGGCCGCCCTTGCCCAGACCCAGGCCCTCGCCCTCCATTTCGTCGCCGGGATGGTTGCGCGCGGGGAACTGCCTCCCGAGCAGCAAATCTCTTTCAACCCGCTGTACCTGAATCACTCCCCCGATCCCCAAGATCATTTTACTGACATGTTGCCTGGGGATGTACATTTCATCGGTTGATCGTTATAATGACCCTATTCTGGATGATCATGCCCTTCTTGTAGCGAGGAGGTGGTCAATCGGTAACATCCCCCAGGCGCCAGGGTCGATCCCGCTCGGGGGCAAACTTCGGAAGATCGGCCAATCACGCGGAGGAATTGCTCGTAATGCCCAAACGCAACGCTAGACACCTGGACAAATCCATGCTCCTCGTGCTTGCCGTTGGGCTGATGTCCATCCAAGGGTGTCCTTCCGTCGGTGACAAGATGAGCGATGGCGGCAGCCTTCCCGGCCTCGGTACGCCGAAGCCCACGCAAGAGCCTGCCAACCTCGCATCCATCAACGTCACCGACCCATCCCAGAAGACGGTGTTCGCCTCCGAAGCGGGCCCCATTGCCTTCGGGCTGGAGATTCCCCCCAACACGCTGGCCAAAGGAAGGCGAGTGACCCTCGAGTGTGCCCTCACCCCCGGCAGCAAGATCCCTGCGGACATGCTGTCGAATTCTGCCGTGAAGGACCGCACCCTCCTCTTCTACTTTGACCTCGAGTTCACGGGAAACCCCTTGAGTCCCGGCATCACCAACGCAAGTTTTGCCAACCCCCAGCCCGACACCTTCCCCAAAGACTCTTCCGCCTTGCTGTACTTCTACAACAAGGCGAGTAAGGGATGGGAAGAAGCCGCCAGCTTCGTCTCCAAAGGGGAACGCATCAGTCTCCTCTCGGGTTCCATTTCCAAGCCCGGTCCTTATTGCCTCTACGTGGACGGCTCCGTGGCGGCCTCTCCCACGCCCACCCCGACTCCGGAACCAAAGGTGGCCGCGGTCCAGATCGCCATTCCCGACGTCCCGGTCCTGGGGCCTCCCCCGATCGGAGGAGCCACTCCGCTTTTCCCATCGACCATGCAACTATCCGCCACCGTCACCATGAACCCATCGGATGCCACGGCTCCCGGGATCGCCTGGTCCATCAAGCCTCCGGGCCTGACGGGCGTCACGCTCTCTTCGAGCGGCCTGGTATCGGTCAACGGAATCGCCGTTGAGGGCGAAGTGATCATCCTCGCCTCGGCAGGCGAAAAGGAAAGCAGCCTAACGCTCCTGGTCAAGACCGGCGGCGGCCTCGACGTCGAGATCAAAGAGCGGAGGATAAGAAAATGAAACGAACCGCCTTCGTGTCTTCCCCCTTGGTTCTCGCCGCCCTCATGTTGGGCTGCCATAGCCCGGTTCCCAATCCGACCGTCCCCACCAACAACAAGGACAACGTCGGAACCACCCAGAAGGTTCAATACGGCTACCTGAGCATCTCGATCCGCTGGCCGCAGAGATCAATCCAGGCCATCCCCGAGACGACCAAAGCCATTGTCCTGAAGCTGTTCAAGAGCGACGGCGTTGCCGTCCAACTGGATCCGCAGCATGGAAAAGACGCCCTGACGATCCTTCGTGCAACCGGACAGGCAACCGTCAATCTGCAACTCATGGCCCCGACAGGCACCGACTATCGCCTGGAGGCGAGAGCCTACGCCGAAACCAACCCCACCGACGCTGACACCGCCTTGGCGATGGCCCTCCAATCGGGCATCACCATCAAAAGCAACGAGCGCACCGGCATCTCGCTCAACCTCCTCGACCCGAAAACCCCGTTCGTCAATTCCTTGAACGCGCCGAACGGCGGGAGAGGCTCGTCCTTGAACATCACGGGGCAGAACTTCGAGGCGGGCGCACTGGCCATTTTCAGCACCAGTTCCACTGCCACGATGAGCGTCACCCCGCTCCCGGCGAACATCAGTTCCACCTCCATCACGGTGACGGTGCCGAGCCAGGCCGTGAGCGGTCAGGTTGGGGTCTTCTCGAGCGGCATCTACAGCACCGGTAACCCATCCTTCAAGGTCTTCTCGAGCATCGTCGCACAACCGACCACTCCGCCGAATCTCCAGGTCGGCAGTACCCAAACCTTCACCGCCAAGGCCTTCGAACCGGATGGAGTCACCGAAGTCGCCTCCCCCGTCTTGACCTGGGAATCCGGCAACATCACCCTCGGCACCATCGCCAGCAGCGGAGTCTTCTCCGCCGTTTCTCCGGGCACGGCTACCGTCCGCGCTCTCTCGGGAAGCGTGACGAGCCCTTGGCTGTCCATCAACGTGGTCGCGGCACCGACTCCCTCGCCGACGGCCACACCGACGCCCGCTCCCGGATACTTGACGCTGCCCACGGCCAGCCTCATCGGAGGCGCGACCGTCGCCATTCCGCTCGGCGCCGGACCGAACGGCAATTCGATCCTCAACCTGGACGTGACCGCCTCGACCATTAATAGCCAAATCAACGCCACCCTCCCGATGAGCGGCTCGATCACCAACGGCAACGTCACCACCCCGGTTACGGTGAACGTTTCCCTGTTGTTCGGGAGCCAAACCGTTACTTTTACGGTAGATCCATCCTCACTCACCAGCGATCTCGGCTTAAAGATCAATTTTTAGGTCTTACGACAGAATTGTTAAACAAAAGGAGATTCGGTTAAGATGAAACTTCTTAAAGGGCTCACCCTCACGCTGTTGGCCGCGACTGTTGGCTGCTCTGCTTCGCCTGTCGCCAAGATTGCCGATAAGACGGCCGATAGCAGCGTCGTGCTGAGCAACACCATCGTCGACGTCAAGAAATCCGGTTCGCTCACCATTCCGGTCACGCTGCCCGCCTTGAGTAAATTCAATACCCAGGCCTACGCCGCCGGCGAGATCAAGGCCGTCTACATCACGGTGAAATCCGGTGCCGTGGACCAGTACGGGGTATACACCGCCGCCAATGCCACCGATTACACCTACGTGCTGATTCGCAATCCCTACACCACAACCGGCGCCCTGGGCGGCTCGGTTGAGCTGAAGCTTCCCAACATCGCCGCCGGCAAGGCCATCGTCACGGTCTGGACCTCCGACAAGACCCCCTTCATCAAGGGCAACTTCTGGACTTCCGGCGGAGTCACCAACCACCTGGCCGTTGCCACTTACGATCCCGAAGGGACCGTCGGTTCCGACANNGACCCCGAGCGACTATGGCTATGCCGGCGGCTGGTCTGCCGCCGATACCGGCATAAAGACCCGCACCCGCAACGCCGTCAACAACCCCAGCCAATCCGTCACGGTTCGGGACGCCCTCGAAAACCTGGTCGTCGATCCGACCACCTTGCAGTACGTCACCAACGCCGACGACTCTAGCCGCGCTGCGAGAAGGGCCTGGCTACAGGACCATCCCGTTCTCGTCCTGAGCGGCGCCGACGTGCCCTCGGCCCTTTTCACCTACGTCACGCACGGCGCCGGCAACCTCATCGAAGCGGCCGTGAACATGAGGGCCGTCACCGCCTCCAAGAAGGGCGTCGGTTCCGACCTGGTCAGCGTCACCGGCNNCGATCAACGTCCGGGACGCATCCACCCTCGCCCCCACCGTCCTGACCGGCAACGGGGAGATGGCCGCCCTGAGCATGGATCACATCGCGGGAAACGCCGCGATCATTCCCGGTAAGAACCTCGCGGTCGGCGACCTGGTGATCCACCAAACCGACAACAATGCCTCTTTCGACACCAACGACGTCGTCTACAAGGTCACCGCGGTGAACAGCGCGGGAGGCACGATCACTCCCACCTACTCCGGCTACCTCAACGGCGACTTCGCCGGATTCACCCACCGGATCTCCGTCACCAACAACTTGACCGCTTTCTCTTCTTCGGCCGATAACGCCCTGGACAAACTGTGCGTCATTCCCGGCAAGGTCGACCTCAGCAAGACCAGGGTCTTCGACGACGCCGACGGAACCATCGCTNNACCATCGCCGACGCCGCCGTCGATCAGCAATCCACCTGGAGCGGCAACAAGCTGTATCTTATCTTCTTCGATGCCTACAACAACCGCGTCGTCGCGCCCAAGCTGCTCTCCGCCCTTTCCACCGCGGTGAAGGGAGTCACGGCAGCTACTCCGGTGATCGCCCCGATCAAGTACGCCACCTTCGTCACCGCCCCGACCGGTGCCAACCTCGCCACCTTCGAAGCCGACGTCTTGATCAAGGCCGCCACCGCCGAGACCGTCACCGGACGCAGCCTATCACTTACCGGTACTCCTTCCTCCACCTTCGATCAAACCGGAGCCGACTACGTCCTCGGCACCGACTCCAGCGTTCTGGCACCCGGCAGCTACAAGTTGGCCGTCTCCGCCGACAGCAAGACGATCAGCCTGACCAGCACGGACGGCGTCACCACTTATGCCTCGGCCACCTCGGCATCTGCCTTCCTTCAGGATGAACACCCCACCCTGCTCTCCACCTCGACCAACCTACCGGTGTTGAAGCTCGGGAACCTGGCGCTCGATGCCGCCGCCAGCGAAACGCAAGCGATCAGCATCAGCAGCAAGCGCTTGAAGGGGAATGACACCGACAAGATGACCATCAACCTGAGCAATGCGCTGCCCTTCGCAGGCACCCCCGCCACCTTCGCCATCGAGATCACCGGCAAGTATTGATTCCCCCCCCCAAATGCTCGGAGGCCGGGATATCCCGGCCTCCTTTTTTGTCTTCGCCCTTTTTTCCCGACGATCCTCTCCATCGCTTCGAGGGATTCGACCACCCTCGGCCCCGGCCTCGAAAGCAGATCTGCGGATCTCCTTTCGAGGATCGATCAAAACCAAGAACCAACTTGCTTAGTGTGTATAGATGTGTAAAATATCGCAAATTTCGTTTGCGCAAG
>DOBT01000253.1 GCA_003503675.1 Cyanobacteria bacterium UBA8530
GCAGCGTCATCCGCTTCATCCCGTATCCGGTTTCCCGCGCCTTCACCAAGGGCATCGCGATCCTGATCATCGCCTCCCAGCTCAAAAACTTTCTCGGCCTCGCCGTCGACAAGCTCCCCGTCACGTTCACCGGCAAGCTCGCGATGCTCGCCGCCAACCTCGGCCAGATGGACGGCCCTCTCGTTTCCGATTATTCCCTTCCTCTTTTCAATCGAGACGCCGCGCAATTCCTTTTCGAGAAGGGGGTTTCGCGCGCGACCCTCTCGGTGGAACTGAACAAGCATCAGATCAGGGAGCTGGCCGAGGATTGCCCGCTTCCCCTGGAGGCGATCGTGCATGGCCGCTATCCCTTGCTGCTGGGGCGCCACTGCGCCGGCAAGCTCTTTTGCAAAGAAGAGAAATGTCTCGCTTCCCTTCAGATCTTCGATCGATTGAACCTGGAGATCCCCCTGAAGCGCGACGCTTCCTGTAGGATAGCCCTCTACAACCCCAAGGAACTGTGCTTGATCGACCGTCTGGCTTTCCTGAAAAAAGCCGGCATCGGCTCTTTCCGGCTGGAGCTCAGCTTGGACGGGGAGGAAAAAGTTTTCGAGGTTTGCTCGATCTATCGACGTGTCCTGGACCGGGGCGAAGCCCTGGAGGCGGAGAAAAAGAAACTCTTCGCCTTGAGTGACCAGGGTCTCACCGGTGGTCACTGGGATCGCGGGGTCCTTTAGTCTTGTCTCGTCTCAACTCATCTTGGAGGAGGAATTCTTGGAACATGCTCGGGCGGTCGCGCTCCGCATCCTGATCGACATCGAGGAAAAAGGTGCCTATTCCCACATCGCTCTCCAGAAGTTGACGGGGATGGAGCGCCGGGAGATGGCTTTGGTCACGGAACTCGTCAACGGGGTGACCCGTCGGCGTTTGACGCTCGACTACGTCCTCGATCAATTTCTCAAGTTCCCCCTCTCCGGCTTGACTTATCCCATCCGCAACGACCTGAGGCTGGGGGCCTATCAACTGCTGCACACCCGGATTCCCCCCCGGGCGGCCATCGACGAGTCGGTGAAGCTGGCGCACAAGTACGGCCACCCGGGGATCGCCAATCTGGTCAACGGGGTTCTACGCAGTCTCGATCGCCGACGCGAGGACCTTTCGATGCCCAGTCGGGAGGATTCCTTGAAATACCTTTCCATCACTTATTCCCTGCCGGAATGGATTGCGGCTCTTTGGCTGGAGCGGGGGTTCGAGGAAGCGAAAATGCTGGCGGAATTCTCCCTCAAGCCGAGCCGGCTGACCTTGCGCTGCAACCTCTTGAAGACTTCCCGCGAGGCTCTGATCGAAAAGATCCTCGCCGCCGGGGTGGACGTCGAGCCCGGAGTCCTGCCGGAGGCGATTCGGTTGAACCGCTCGGTGGCTCTTGCCGAAATCCCCGGCTATAATGAAGGAGAGTGGTTCGTACAGGGCGAAGGGGCCATGCTGGCCAGCCGTCTGCTGGCTCCTCAACCGGGCGAACTCGTGCTGGACATCGGCGCGGCCCCGGGAGGCAAGGCGACCCACCTGGCCGAGTTGATGGGGGAAAGGGGGCGCATCCTGGCCATCGACATCAATCAAGCCCGCCTTGAATTGGTCAAGTCCAACGCCAAGCGGCTCGGGATTCGCAACATCGAGACCATCGCCGCGGATGCCGCGAAACCCCTCTCTTGGGAAGCCGATCGCATCCTCCTGGACGTTCCCTGCTCGGGGTTGGGCCTTCTCAGCCGCAAACCGGATATCCGCTGGCATCAGAATCCCGAGGAAGCGAAAAAGTTGCCCGAGCTCCAGTCGACTATGCTCGATAGCGCCGCGAAAGCCCTGAAACCGGGAGGCACCCTGCTTTACAGCACCTGCACCATTCGCCCGGCCGAGAACGAGGACGTCGTTTCTTCCTTCCTGGAGAGAAACCCTGATTTCCGGGCGCTCGACCTTTCTTCCCGCTTGCCGGAAGAGTGGCGTCCGGATTCCCATGACGGCATGCTGCAGCTTTTGCCGCATGTCCACAAGACGGAAGGCTTCTTCGTCGCCCTTTTGGAGAAAAAATCATGATCGAGCTGGTGGGAATGAAAACGAGCGAACTGCGCGACTTCGCGGTTCAAAGCGGGGAAAAGAACTTTCGGGGAACCCAACTCGCTCGTTGGATCTACGACAAGAACATTTCCCAAATCGATGAGATGACGGACCTTTCCCTCGCCTTCCGGGAAAAACTGAAGGAACAGAACGCCTCTCTCAGTCTCCTCGAGGAGATCCGCTCCCTCGAGGACGGCGAAAAAACGAGAAAATTCCTTTTCAAGCTGAACAACAAAAAAGGCAAGGAGGAAAACGTCGAGTCGGTTTTATTGCCTTATCCGGAACGGGTCACGGCTTGCATTTCCACCCAGGTCGGCTGCGCCATCGGCTGCCGCTTCTGCGCCACCGGGGAAACCGGCTTCGTCCGCGACCTTTCCGCCGGCGAAATCGTCGATCAGGTGCGCTTCATGAATCGGCATTCCGATCGGCGCATCACCAACGTCGTCCTCATGGGGATGGGCGAGCCCTTGTTGAATTACGAGGCCACCCTCAAGGCGATCGATATCCTCAACGAGGAAATGGGGATCGGCATGCGGGGCATCACCCTCTCGACCTGCGGGATCACCCCGAAGATTCGGGAACTCGCGAAGAGGAAGCTGCAGTTGACTCTCGCGGTCTCCCTGCATGCCCCCTCGGACGAGATGCGCGATTCCCTCGTGCCCATCAATCGAAAATATCCCCTCGCCGAGTTGAAGGAAGCCATGAAGGAGTACGCCGAGTTGACCGGCCGGAGGGTGACGATCGAGTACGTCATGCTGCGGGACGTGAACGATACCGTCGTTATGGCCCGACGCCTGGCCGATTACCTGAGGGGACTACACTGCCAGATCAATCTCATTCCTTGCCATGAGGCCGCGAACGACTTCCTACCCTCCGATTCCGAGACCATGCACCGCTTCGCGGAGGTTCTCAAGGAGATCGGCTTTCCCGTCACGACGCGGGCCGAGCGAGGGCTGAAAATAGCCGCGGCCTGCGGGCAGTTGCGTCGGAGGGTCGAAAATGCCTAGGGAAGGCGTCGTCCTCCGCTCCATTTCGAGCTTCTACGAGGTCCTGTGCGAAGACGATTTGGTGACCTGCCAGGTGAGAGGACGCCTAAAAAAAGAAAAGGTCCGCGTGTTGATCGGGGACCGAGTCCGCATCGAAGAGGCGGCCGAAAAGAAGGAAAACCAGAGCGCGATGATCACCGAGGTCTTGCCTCGCCGAGCTCTGCTCCGACGCCCTATGTTGGCCAACGTCGATCGCCTGATCATCGTCTTCGCCACCGATCGCCCCCCCTTCAACCCTCGCTTGCTCGACCGCTTCCTCATCCTCGCCGCGACCAACGAAGTCCAGCCGGTGATCTGCTTCAACAAGATCGACCTGGTTGACGAGGAGCGCTTGAAGGAAATTTCCCGCCCTTACCAGGAGCTGGGCTATCCGGTGATCCAGACCGCTGCCAAGCTCGGGATCGTCAAGGAATTGCTTCCCTGGATCGAGGGAAAGCTTTCGGTCTTCGCGGGACCTTCGGGGGTGGGCAAATCGAAAATCCTTTCCAAGCTTTGCCCCGGACTGGAACTGGTTTCGGGCGAGGTCAGCGAGAAGCTCGGCCGGGGAACCCACACCACCCGGCACGCCTCCCTTTATCCGGTGGTCGGAGGTCTCGTCGCCGATACCCCGGGCTTCAGCCTCCTCGAATTCGAAGGGGTCACAGGCTTCGCGGGCTACGCCGGGATCGCGCCCGAGGCCCTCGGCTGGCTTTATCCCGAGATGGCCCCCCACATTCCGGAATGCAAGCTTTCCAAGTGCCTGCACCATCTGGAGCCCCAGTGCGCGGTAAAGGAAAAATCGAAGATTTCTCCCGAGCGCTATGGAAACTACCTGCTCTTCCTGCAGGAACTGATGGAGATCGAGCTGAAACAGCAAACGACCTCCTTCAAGGTGGACCAGACCATGAAGAACGCCGGAGAACGCCAAATCATCCGCTTGGGGAGCGAGGCCAGGATGGAAAGCCGACAGCAGATCAATCAGCATTTGCGCGCGCTCGCCGAAACGACCGAGGAAGAGCCGGAGCTCGACGAGAATGAAGAATAGAAGTGGAAATAATCGTGAAAGAAAGGAAGGATCTTCTTCGATGACCGCCATCGCCGCCTTGATCCTCGCCGCGGGCAAGGGAACCCGCATGAAGTCCGAACGCCCGAAGGTTCTGCATGCCATTGCGGGTGAGCCTCTCCTGGGGCACGTGCTCGCCGCGTTGAGCGGATTGAAACCCGAGCGCACCGTGGTGGTGGTCGGCTTCGGGGCAAAAGAGGTCGAGAATTACTTGAAGAAGCTGCCGCTCGAGGTGGAAACCGTCGAGCAGAGCGAGCAAAAGGGAACGGGACATGCCGTCATGATGGCCCTTCCCGCTTTCGAGGGCTTCGAGGGGGACGTCTTGATCCTCAGCGGGGACGTCCCCATGATCTCCCCCGCCACCCTCGAGAAAATGATCGAGACTCACCGGGAAAGCCGCTCTTCCCTGACCCTGCTGGCCACCAGGATAGAGCATCCGAAGGGATACGGCCGCATCAAGAGGGAGGGCGATGACTTCGTGGGGATCGTCGAGGAGCGCGATGCCAGCGAAGAAGAGCGGAAGATCAAGGAAATCAACGCCGGGATCTACCTGGCGCGCTGGACCGACCTGAAGAGTGCGCTCGATGGCCTTTCCAACCAGAACGCCCAGGGCGAGTACTACCTGACCGACGTGGTGAAGTTCGCCGTGGCCGATGGCCTGGCGGTGCACGCGCACCGCATCACCGACGCGGTGCAGGTGGCCGGTGTGAACAGCCCGGCCCAGCTGGCCGAACTGGAGCGTGCCTACCAGCGCCGCCGCGCCGACGAGCTGCTGGTGCAGGGCGTGCGCCTGGCCGACCCGGCCCGCTTTGACGTGCGGGGCGAGCTGGTGTGCGGGCAAGACGTGGAGATCGACGTGAACTGCGTGTTCGAGGGCACCGTGCACCTGGGCGACGGCGTTCGCATCGGCGCGAACTGCGTGATCGCCAATGCCGTCATCGGTGCCGGCGCGGTGATCCACCCCTTCACCCACATTGAGGGCGAGAAGGCCGGCGTGAAGGTGGGCGCGGGCGCCCTGATCGGCCCGTTTGCCCGCCTGCGCCCGGGGGCTGACCTCGGGGCCGAGGTGCACATCGGCAACTTCGTGGAGGT
>DOBT01000223.1:0-152 GCA_003503675.1 Cyanobacteria bacterium UBA8530
GCTCAAGGAGATCTACGAGCAGCCCACCACCCTGACCAACACTTTGGGCGGCCGGATCGACGAAAAAGAGGGAAAGATCTTCCTCGACGAGATCGGGCTTTCCGACGAGGAGTGGCGCCGCTTCAAAAAGATCACCATCGTCGCCTGCGGCA
>DOBT01000223.1:245-14178 GCA_003503675.1 Cyanobacteria bacterium UBA8530
ATCGGGGTCGCCTCCACCAAGGCCTATACCTCCATGGTGGCCGCGCTCACCATGCTCGCGCTGCATCTGGGTCAGCTTCACGGACGCCTGGATTCCGACTTCATCCGCAATGCCGTCCTCGACCTCAAGCGCCTTCCCGCCTTGATCGGCCATGTCCTGGAGGACACCACCCAGATCCAGGCGATCGCCTCCAAGTTCCAGAACCGTCGTGACTTCCTCTTCCTAGGCCGGGGCGTCAACTTCCCCACCGCCATGGAAGGCGCCCTGAAACTGAAGGAAATCTCCTACATNNCGGCCCCATCGCCCTCATCGACGAAAACCTGCCCATCCTCGCCATCGCCACCGCCAGCCTCACCTACGAGAAAGTCGTTTCCAACCTGCAGGAAGTGAAGGCCCGGGGCGGGACCGTGATCGCCCTCGCCACCCAGGGCGACGAGGGGATCCGCAAGCACGCCGATCACGTGATCTACCTGCCCCCTTCGAGCGAACTGGTTTCCGCCATCGTCAACGTCATCCCCTGCCAGCTTCTGGCCTACTACATCGCCAAGATGAGGGGCTGCGACGTCGATCAGCCGAGAAATCTGGCCAAGTCGGTCACCGTCGAGTGAGGAAATGAAAAAAGCCCCGCCGTTTCCGGCGGGGCTTTTTAGCGGACGTGGTCCCGGAAGGGAAAGCCGCAGTTGGCGCAACTGGCCTGCATCAAGGCCGATGAGAAGGGGGCGAGCTTTCCATTGTCTTCTTCCAGCTCGATCCGGTTCTTGGTGCCGCAATGGAAGCAGAAGACGGAAGCGCTCTCTCCCTTTTTCTTGCTTTCGGGCTCGGGCTGGCGGACGAAGTTTCTTCCGCAGGCCTTGCAGCGGGCCTTGCCAAGCTTCGACAGGTCCGCGAGGCGGTTCACTCTTCCGCAGGAAAGGCAACAGGCCACGATGACCTGCTTCTCGACGATCCGGATCTCGAGCATCGAATCCCTGGTTTGGTCGTATTCTTCGCGTTTTGAAGGGTCGCCCAGGACCTCGTAGGCTTGGTTGAGCTCCTTCGTCTGACTGTGCGAGCCCCCCTTGTCGGGGTGGATTTTCTTGGCGATCGCCTTATAGGCGGCTCGGATCACCTCTTCGCTGGCTTGAGGCGAAACCTGAAGGATTCCGTAGTAATCGGGCTCTTTATCCGTGGCCTTCATTCATCCCCGATCGCCGGTTCGGATGGCTTCCAACTCTTGCCAACGCCCGTAGAGTTCCTCGACTTGCACCTTCGCCTGGTCCAGGCGGGCAATCAGAAGGGGCACCTCTTCGCCCCGCTCGGCATAGAGGGAAGGATCTTCCAGGTTTTGCTCCAAAAGAGCGACTTCCTGCTCGTCCTTTTCGATCCTCAACTCGATTTCCTCGAGTTCCTTGACCTCCTTGAAGGACAGCTTGCGGCTCTTGGGGGCGGCTGTTTGCCGGGGTTTCTCGACCTTGACGTTTCTTTCCAGCGGCTTGACGTTGGCGAGATAGCGGTCGTAGGAGCCCTCGGAATAAACGATTTTGCCATCCCCCTCGAAAGCGAGGATGCCGGTCGCGACCCGGTTGAGGAAGTAGCGGTCGTGGCTGACGATGAGGGCGCAGCCCTTGAAATCGACCAGGGCGTCTTCGAGAATGCGCAGGGTGACGAGATCCAGGTCGTTGGTGGGTTCGTCGAAGAGGAGGACGTTGCCCCCCGTTCGCAGCAGCTTGGCCAGTTGGGCCCGGTTCTGCTCCCCTCCGGAAAGCCTCTTTATCGGGGTGTTGGCCTGCTCGTCGGTGAAGAGGAAGCGCTTCAAGTAACTGCGCAGGGTAATCTGCTTGTCCTCGAGTTGCACCCATTCGGATTCTCCGGCAATCTCCTCGAGCAAGGTCTTTTCGGGATCGAGCAGGTCACGGCCCTGGGCGGCATAAACGAAGCGGGTGTTGACCCCCACCTCGACGCTTCCCTCATCCGGTTCCAAATCCCCCAGGATCAGGCGCATCAGCGTGGTCTTGCCGATCCCGTTGGGCCCGATCACCCCCAGGCGCTGCCCCGCCCCCAACTCGAGCTCGAACTCGCGCAGGAGAAAGTTGTCCCCATAGCCCTTGCTGACCTTTTTCAGGTTGACGATCTTTCCGCCCAGGCGGGGGCCGGTGGGAATGACGAGATCGAGTTCGCCGTGGACCTCGAGGGGGGATTGATCGCACATTTCCTGAAAGCGGTCCAGGCGTGCCTGCTGCTTGGTCGACCTGGCCTTGGGCTGCCTGCGGACCCACTGGAGTTCCCGCTTGATGGCGTGTTGCCGAACCAGATCCGTCTTGGCCGCCGAGGCCATCTTGTCGGCCTTGAGCCCCAGGTAATCCGTGTAGTTGCCGACATATTCCGACAGGCGCCCGAAGTCGATTTCGACCATCCGGTCGGCAATCCGATCGAGGAAATAGCGGTCGTGGGTGACGAAAATCAGGGTTCCCCGGTAGTTCAGCAAAAAGTTTTCCAGCCATTCGATGGAGGCGGCGTCGAGATGATTGGTCGGCTCGTCCAGGATCAGCAGTTCGGGGCGGGCGACGAGCGCCCGGCAAAGCATGACCCTTCGCAGTTCGCCGCCGGAAAGCCTTCCCAGGGGGATTTCGGGAGGCGGAACCCGCAGGTGGGACATGACCATCTCGACTTCCCGGTCGAGGTCCCAGGCTTCCCGATGATCGATCTCGCCCTGCAATCGAGCATGCTCCGCTAAGGCGGCAGGGTCTTCGGCAATCCTCTCTCCCAGGGCTCGGTAAGAAGTGAGCAAGGCCCGGGTTTCGGCGAGGCCTTCTTCGATGCCCTCACGCACGGTCATTTCATGATCGAAAGCGGTTTCCTGACTCAGGAAACCGATGCGCAGGCCACGAGCCCGGATCACTTCCCCCTCGTCAGGCGCTTCCTGGCCGGAGAGCAGCCTCAGCAGTGTAGATTTGCCCGCCCCGTTCACGCCCAAAAGCCCGAGACGGTTGCCACGGTGAACCGTCAGGCTGACGCCGTGGAGGATCTCGCGACCGCTGTAGCGATGGGTGACTCCGGATAAGGAAAGGATGGGTTCTCCCGCAAAGACGTCCATTCCTCCAGCTTACCATATTCGAAAACGAGGCGAGGGAAGATTTGTTCAGTTGGGAGGAGAGAGAGCGCCGGTTCTTGATTGAACCTGGCCAGGGGGAAGGCAAAGATCGAGACCCCGAGCGTCGCCACTGCGGAACGGATCTCGCGTTCTTCTGCATCGTCCGTGGGGGCCGTCGCGAACCTCTGGCGGTGCTCCCGGAGCTCGTTGCTTTTTTTTTCGAAGATCGATGAAATCTCATCTCAGAAGGGGCTGAAAACCTTGAACTGACGAATTGGGGTTGTTGAAAGCCGTTCAAACTTAATGGAATAGCCGATCTTGTAAAAACTCCTCTTCTCGATGAGGGATCTTGAGAAAAAAAGAATAATTCTTTCGGTCTATGATGAGGCGTTAGGGCCGAGGATTGCTTTAAAGAGCCTTTATTTCGAATATAACACAAGATTTTGTTATATTCCGCTATAATTGTATTTGCTATCGTCAGTGGACCTGACACGAGGAGGGAAAGGAGAAAGAGCATGGGATTCGATCTCAACGGTGTCTCTGCAAATACTGGAGCGCTTGGTCTTCGGAAGAAGCTCGACGCGGCGGTAGGGGAGCCGGAAAGCGCCGATCAGACTAAAAAAGCGCTGTTCGCCGAGGTGGAAAAGAAACTGGGAAAGGCGATGGGGACCGATGTCTTCTGCAAAGGAGACGGCTCGCTCAAGGAACTCGAAGAGGCCATGAAGCACTCGAGTAGCGCAAATGGGTCCAAGGTGCAAGACGCTTATCCCCGCGTGTGTGAGAAATACGGCAAACAAGTCGAAGATTCGGTGAACAAAGTCGTCTCAGCCGCGATGGAGAACATCAAAAAATATTTCAAAGGCGAATGGACTCCGGAGCTCGCGGCCAAGGTGGAGAAGATCCTGACCGAGTACGCCGAAAACGCCCTCGATAAGATCGATGATTTAGCCCTCGACCCGGAGGGTAAATGGAAGGGCCAGATGTTCGATATTCTCAACCAGGAAATCGTGCATATGGCGGAAAACGAGATCGAGGCCTTGCCCGAATTCCAGGAGAACAACAACAGCTTTGCCGCTAGCCAGGGCTGCGCCAATGCCGGCAATGAAATCGGGCGAGCTGTCGATAGCCTGGCAAAGAAAGTGGATGAGGACGGAAAAAAATAGCAGCCGGACCTTTAATAAATAGCGATCGCCTCTGCATCGATTTAAGAGCCGAGCAACCGGTTCCAGAGTTCGAGCGAGAATTCCTGATACCGCGGGGGACGCGGCGGGTGCAACAGGGGCATGCCGGCTTCTTCGGGGGAGTTGTTTCCTTTTCGGTTATTGCAGGAGAAGCAGGCAGTGACGAGGTTCTCCCAGGTGTCCGCTCCCCCGCGGGACCTCGGGAAGACGTGGTCGACCGTGACCTGGCCTTTTTTTCCGCAGTACTGGCAGGTGTTTCGGTCCCTTCGGAAAATACCCTGGTGGCTTGGTTTTTGGCTTTCGGAGTAACGCCTGAGAACGGCCCTCACCAAAAGCCGGATCGCCTTGGGGATGCGCATGATCACGGAAGGGGAGTGGATGAGGGCGTCGGAGTCCTTCACCGAGACGGCTTTGCCGAGATAAAGCAAGGTGATGGCCCTTTCGACCCCGCAAGTATATAGCGGCTGGAAGGAATCGCTCAGCACAAGCACCTGCATGACCTACCCCCCTGACCTCTCCTTCGCTAATCTTAATGAATTTTCATCGATTATTCAAGGGGGGAGCAGGGCTCGAAGGCTTGTATCGCCGTATTACCTCGATCGCAGGCATAGACGAAACCGTCCTCATCGATCGAGAGGCTGGTGGCATCCAGGAATTCGCCGAAGCTTTCCAGCTTCTTTCCCTCGGCATCCAGGCGCAAGATCTTGTGGCCTTCCAGGGCATAGAGATCGCCGTTGCGGGGATCCGTCGCCACGTCCCTCAGATCGGAGAATCCCTTCAGGGTTGCCGCGACCTGGCCATCCTCGTAGCGGATGATGGAGTCGGAGGTGGCCAAATAGACCTTGCCCTCCTGATCGATTCCCAGGCCGACCCCGGTGGCCTTCCCTTTGAAGAGCAAACGGAAGGAAGGAAGGGCATAGGAAGAGATTTCGCCTTCTCCCAGAAGAGTGAGGGCGGTGGGAGTCTGAACCATATCTTGGGCTTTCGCGGAAAGATAGGGGTTGCCGCCGTTGAGCACCTTCTGGGTGGTCCCGAAGAAGCCGTAGATTCCGCCCTTGTCGGCGAGATAGACGATGGTCCCGTCGGTACACACGGCCGAGGCGGCCTGAATGCGGGCGGGAAAGCGCACCACCCCGTCCCCGCGATCGCTCAGCCAATCATAGCCTTCCCCCTGTCGATTTCCGTCTCTTCCGAAACGGATGGCCAAAGAGAAATTCCCGATGGGATCCCGATGCCCCCCGTCGCAGATCAGGAGGTAGTCGTTGAAGGCCGCAATGCCGGAGGGAAGGCGCAGGACTCCGCTTCCGATCGTCCGCAGGAAGCGATGAGAAGCTCCTTGGGGACTGGCGGACGGCTGGGGCCCCGGATCACTGCTGGTTTCGGTGCTCCCCGTCGCATCGGAGAGCCCGTCCAAGCCATCGAATCGTGGAGTGGGGTAGGGAATGCTCGGCCCGCTGGTCTTGGTCTGGACCCCGCAACCGAACATCATCAAGGTCAGGATCGCGCTGGTTAAGAAAGCCGAGGCTTTTCGCATGGTGGCGTCACTCCTGCAAAATCGAACGACATTTAAGTTGTCGTGTGATCAGGTTAAGATCTTGCTAAAAAGGCTTCGACAGAAAAGCCGCCGGGCAGGAGAATTCGAGGCGCCCTCCCTCGAGGGGATGCTCGAAGGCAAGATAAGACGAATGCAGGGCCATGAAGCGAGAGGGGTCGTCGGGATCCCCTTTTCCGTAAAGGGCATCGCCGCAGATGGGGTGTCCGACATGCGCCAGATGGACCCTGATCTGGTGGGTTCTTCCCGTTTCGAGCCTCAAGGCCAGAGCGGTCTTATCTTCTTTTTCGTATAGCGCCCGCCAGTGGGTGACGGCTCTTTTTCCCTCCGGATCGACTTTCCGGCGGAAAGAGTCTTCCCCGTCGCGCCTGAGCGGGAGATCGATCGTGCCTTCGCCCTCGAGCCTTCCCTCGCAGAGCGCATCGTATCTTCTTTCGATACGGCGCTCGCGCATCGCTTCGAGCAAGCGTTTGTGGACGATGTCCCCCTTGGCGTAGACCACCAGGCCGGTGGTGTCCTTGTCCAGGCGGTGGACGATCCCGGGGGTCGCCTCTCCTCCGATACCGGCCCAACCGCTGCAGTGGTAGAGCAGGGCGTTGACCAATCCCCCGTGCCACCAACCCGGGCCGGGGTGGCAGGGCATTCCGGCGGCCTTGTTGACCACCACCAGCGCCTCGTCTTCGAAAAATATCTCGAGGGGGAGGTCTTCGGGGACCGCCTGCGCCGGCCTGGGAGGCGGCAAAGAGACTTCGATTTCCGCGCCGGGCCAGAGGAGGAGGGAGGGCTTTCCCTTTTTTCCGTCGACCAGGACGAAGCCGGAAACGATCCAGTTTCTGGCGACCAGGCGATCCGTTTCCAGACAGTCGGCCAAATAGACGTCGAGGCGCGTCCTCTCAGGAAAGGTCCCGGCGCAAAGGAAATGTTTTATTCCTTCTTTTTCTTCCATCCCTCCTTTTTAGCTGAAGGAGGAGAGTTCGTCAACCACCTCGACGTAGGGGGCCTTCTCGCCCTGGATGGTTTGCCGGTAGCGAAACCGGACCAAACCCACGTCGGGTGCGAGCCAATAGTCGCATTCGGAAAGGACCAGGTTGTTTTCAGCCTTCTCGTAGATGTGGACGCAGTCCTTGAAGTTGCGAAGAGGGGCTTGGGCCTCGACGATCTCCTGAACCGTCAGGTTGTGAACCCCGTCCGGAGCGGGGAAGGTCCATTTTCTTCCCGCCTTGAGGGGGAGGCTGAAGCGGTTATAGACGTCGCCGTTGTCCAGGTAATAGGCGAAGTCGATGCTCTCGTTGCTGAGAATGACCCGATCGGAGCGAACGGGCTGCGGCCCGCTCAGGACATCGAGACTCCGGTCCGCCCTCGCCGTGATCCTCCCGTCGACCTGACTCACCTCATGAAAGGCGATGGTGAGCGTTCCCAGGACCAACCCGTTCTCGCTGTGGCGATAAACGTAGGAGGCCCCTTCCCTCAAGGGATAGTAGCGAGAGGGGGTTTCGAGCCCGTTCGGATCGGAGGCGATGCTGTGAGTGGGGGAAGGGACGGGCGTGGGAAAGGGTCTGGCGGGTGGGGCGCTGAGGCCACAGCCGACCATGAGGAACGCGATGAAGGTTTCGAGCGCTTTTAGCATGCTTCTTTTTTCCATCCTTCCGCTAGAATAGGGGAATCGCGTTTTCCCGTCGCTTTGGGAGGATTGCGGCCGTGTTGAAAAAAGGCTAGGATCGAGCTCCATGGTAAAAGAAAAGAAATTCGCGATCGCCCTCTCTTCCGCTTTCCTCCTCGCGGCCGCTCCGCCCTCGGGTTTCTCCTTCGAGCGGGGCCCGGTTTCCCGCCGAACCTATCCGGTCCATGCGGAAAGCTTCGCGACGGCGCTGCGGCAGTGCCGAGAAAAGGGCCCCCGGCTCGGGAACATGCGGTACCCGGGACAAACGACCTATTCCTTCCGCTACCGCTACGCCTTCCGCGGAGAAACGAGCGAACTGAGTGAACTGTCGATCAAATGGGACCAATCCACCTTTCTTCCCCGCTTGGACGAGTCCCGCCTTTCCCCGGGCGACCGCCGGGCCTGGCACCGCTGGCTCGGCAATCTCGAAAAACATGAAGAAAAGCATCTCGAAATCTCCTCCGATCCGGGGATCGAAAGGGATTTCAAACGGCTTTTCCTTCGCTGCCGCGCCAGCTCGAATAAAAAGAAAATCGAGGAAGAAATCATAAAAGGCGTCGGGGACATCAAAAAGGGCATCGATCGCGCCAACTCGGAATGGGATCGCCGCACCGATCACGGCCTCAAACCATGAGCAAGGAAGCGATTTTCTCTCTGGAAAGCTGCTTCGCCTGCCCGAGGAGGTGCGGAGCCAACCGAATCGAGGGAAAGGGGGCTTGCGGGGCCGGAAGGGAAATGAAAATGGCGCGCGCCGCCCTTCATTTCGGGGAAGAACCCCCCATCAGCGGCAGCCGGGGCTCCGGAACCATTTTTTTCTCCCACTGCAATTTGAATTGCCTTTTTTGCCAGAACCACTCCATCAGCTTCGGCGGCCAGGGAGAAGAAATTTACTCCGAGCGCTTCCTCGAGATCCTTTTCGAGCAAGAAGCGAGGGGCGCCCACAACATCAATCTGGTTTCGCCCACCCAGTACCTTCCGCAGCTCCTGCCCCTCTTGAAGCAGGCCAAAAAAAACTTGAAGATCCCCGTCCTCTACAACTGCAACGGCTACGAACGGGTGGAAGCGATCCGGGCCCTCGAAGGCTTGGTGGACGTGTATCTGCCGGACCTGAAATACGGCGAGGAGAACAGCGGGCAGAAATTTTCCGGGGTTCCCGATTACTTCGAATATGCCACGAAGGCCGTCCGCGCCATGTTCGAGCAGGTGGGCCCGCCCGTCCTCTCTTCCGAGGGGATCATGCAAAGAGGCCTCTTGATCCGGCACCTGGTCCTGCCGGGCCAGTTGGAGGGCACGAAAAGGGTTCTGGACTGGATTCGAGCCAACATCCCGCTCGAGGTCCCCTTGAGCCTCATGTCGCAGTACACCCCGCTCTTCCGGGCCAAGGACCACCCTCCCCTGGATCGCGGGCTCACCCCGGCGGAATACGAGGAGGCGATGGATTACTTCGAGGAGATCGGCCTCGAAAACGGCTTTCTCCAGGAACTGGAAGCTGCGGGCAGCGAAGAAATCCCTTCCTTCGACGGCAGCGGCATCTAACAATCAGGTATTTTGGAATCTCGCGCGGGTGGCGTTGATGAGGTCTACGTTGCCCATGACGATCAGGATGGTTTCCTCGTTCAGCAGGGTGTTCTTGGAAGGGTTGAAGCGGTAGGCGCTGTTTTCCTTGTCCCGTACGGCCACCACTGTGACCCCTTCGATTTCGAGGATCCCCGTTTGAGCGATGCTCATCCCCAAAAACGGTGAATTTCCGTGCATCTCGATGTCTTCGACCCTGAGGGTGACGTCTTTGGAGCGAAGCATGAGGTCGAGGAAGGTGACGACCGAGGGGCGCAGCATTTCGGAGACCATGCGCATGGCCCCGATGCGATGGGGCATGATCACGCCGTCGGCGCCGGCGCGCCGCAGCTTCTGTTCCGATTCCTCTTCCACCGCCTTGGAGATGATGCGCAGGTTGGGATTGAGGCCCTTGGCGGTGAGAGCCACGAAGAGGTTGTCCGCATCGGTGCGCAGAGCCGTGATGAGCCCTTTGGCCCGGTATATCCCGGCATCGAGGAGGGTGGCGTCATGGGTGGCGTCCCCCTGCACGCAGAGAAACCCCATTAACTCGAAGGGTTTTATCTTCTCCGCATCCCTCTCGATCACCACGAAATCCTGCCTGGTTTTCCCCAGTTCCTCGATCAGGTAGCGAGCGGTCTGATCCGCCCCGCAGACGATGTAGTGTCCCTTGAGCTTATCGATCTTTTTTTCCATGGTTCTCTTCCTCAGTGCGTCGGAGAGTTCCCCTTCCACCACGTAGGCGGTGACGGTGGAAAAGCAGTAGACCAGGACTCCCCCTCCGATCAGGATGAGGAGCATGGTGAAGCCCCGGCCCGCTCCGGAAAGGGGGTGGGTTTCGCCGTAGCCCACCGAGGCGATGGTGATCACGGTCATGTAGAGGGCGTCGAGGAAAGACCAACCTTCGATGAGCTGGTAGCCCATCGCCCCGAGGAAAAGCACCACCAGGAGGGCGAGGAAGATCCGGATCAGTCGATCCTTGAGCAACGCGCTCATGGCGCGCAACGCGAAAAAGGCCCCGACGCCTTTTGGGCGTCGGGGCGAAGGATCCACTACGGGCATCGCCTGGAAGCGCTACGAATCGAGCGACTTCCGAGAAGGACGATGTCTTTTTTCAATTTACCGGCGGAAGCAGTCGCGGCAGTAAACCGGCTTGGCTCCGTTGGGCTTGAAGGGGACCTGGGTCTGGACGCCGCACTGGTCGCAGACGACATCGAACATCTGGCGATCGCTGCCGCCACCCATCCCGCCGCCACCGCCACCGTTACGTTCGGCTTTGGCTGCATTGCGGCAGGGTTTGCAGCGACGGGGAGGATTCGAAAAACCCTTCTGTGCAAAGAATTCCTGCTCGGAGATGGTGAAGGTGAATTCGACTCCGCAGTCGGCGCAGGTGATGGATTGATCGGTGAAAGACATGAAACTTCCTTTTGTGTTCTGGGGGCGGGATGGGTCCCCTGGTAGAGTAACTAGGATCTGCAAAACCGAGCTGATTCCCGACTCAACGATACGATATCCCAATGCAAAGTAGTTTACCATAAAGTTTCGTCAAACGCTATTTATTCCTGTCGATGTAAAAAAGGAACTCTTCCACCTGGTCGCCTCGATAGTTTCTTTCCGCGGAGTCCTGATCGGCTCGGAAGCGCCGATAGGGGATCTTGCGGAAATCCGCCTTGCCTCCCTTGCGCAGGAGAATCTCCTTGATTTCCTCTTCGGGGACGATTCCCTCGTTGTTGTAGCTCACGAGGAGATGGCGAAAGTTCGCTGCTTCGATGAGATCGGCAAAGGCCTTGGCCGCTCCTCGCTTGAGACAGTAGTCCGAGCGCCGCGACTCGACGGGCCGCAGACCGGTTTTTCCCGCGGGCTCGAACTTGTCGAGGTCCCAGCACGCCAAGGTTTCGAGGATGTGGTAGTTCGAATGGTATTGCCGTCGGTTGTAGGGCGGGTCGAGGTAGAGAACGTCGAAACGTCCTTCTTGCGCCAGTTGGCGGATGATCTGGTTACTGTCGCCCTGGAGGACTCGCCCGCCCTTTCCCCGGGGCAGAAGGGGGAATCGAAGGCGCAGGGCCTGGCGAGCGCTCGTTTTCAGCTTCTTGAGGTAGGCCCCGTAGACGCTCGCCGTGTTGGCCAGGAGATCCATGCTCTCGATCAAGCTGGCGAGAAGCAGGGCATGCTCGGAGATCGCCAGCCAGCCGCGGTTTTTCCAGTCCTCGATGGTGGCCCGAATCGCCTCGCAGCGCTGCCCGTTTTCCCTCGAAAAGTAGCTTCTTCCCGCGGTCCCCCCCTCGCAGTAGGCCTGGAAGAAGCGTCCTTCCCGGGGGGCGAGGCGATCCAAAAAAATGAGAACGAGCAGCAGTTCTTTTCCCTCGAGGAGGGATTCGTCGCTGAAAGTGCCCAGTCCGAAGGTCTGGATGCGCTGGCGTTCATCGCCGATCCAAAGCTCTTTTCCCTCGATCCGAAGGAAAGTCTTTTCGATTTCCGGGACTTCCTCCCGGAGGCGGGAAAAATCCGGATAGCCCTCGCTCGCGACGAACGCCCGCCCGAAGACGGCGGAATAAGTCTGGAGGTCGTTGGAGATGAGGCTGAAGCCCAGCCCCTTCGCCATCTGGGAAACGACGGTCGAGCCCGAGAAAAGGTCGCAGAAAACCCCGCCCTTTAGCCCCTTCTCCGCGAGCATGCCTCGGATCTCGGGAAGGAGGGAGAATTTCGATCCTATGTAATTCAATATCGGAGGACCTCCGGAATCGCGGGAAAGAAACTTTTTTCATTCATGAGAAGAGGACCTCCACTCCACCGGGAGGCAAAGAAAATTTTTTCCCCCCCAGGATAAACTTTTCTTCGAATTCCCCGGCGTTGACCGCCACGACGATCCTTTCTTCCGGATTGCTCCGCGCGAAGGCGAAAGAACTGCTTTCGTTCGAGGCCTGCAGCCATTCGAGAGAGCCGGTCGCGAGGACGGGGTGAGCCTTGCGGAGGGCGATGAACCTCTTAAAAATCTCGAAGACCTCTTTTTTCCAGCGCTTCCTCTCCCAGAGCATCGGGGCGCGTGACGCCAGGGAGTCCTTTCCCCTCATCCCGATTTCATCCCCGTAGTAGATCATGGGGGTTCCGGGCAGGGTGAACATGAGGGCGATGGCGATATCCAGGCGATCCGTTCTTCCCCCTACCGCGGTAAGGAAGCGATCGGTGTCATGGTTGTCGAGGAAGTTCCAGGACTGGACCACCCCGGGCCAGGGATAGGTCTCCGGTACGAGGGACAATCTTCTCACCAGGGACTCGGCGGCGAGATCCCCCTTGAAGAAGGCTTCGAGCGGTCTACGGAAAAGGAAGTTGGTGACCCCGTCGTAGAGGCCTTCTCGGATGGCGGCACCGGCATGCTCCCACTCTTCCCCGATCAGGATTCCCTGCGGATTGACGTTCTCGAAGCTTTTGCGCAGCTTTTTCAGGAAAAGCGCGGGAAGCAGGTGGGCCGCGTCCAGGCGCCAGCCGTCCACCCCTTTCCAGTAGGCGACCACTTCGGAAAGGGCCTCGGCCACCGCCGGGTTGTCGGGGTTCAGCTTGGGTAGGCTGTTGCCGCCCATCCAGGTTCGGGGTCGGCCGTCGGCCTTCAGGCAGTAGTGAGACCGTCGGCTGTCCGAGCTTTCGGCACACCAGGGGTGTTCAAACGAGGTGTGGTTGAACACCCCGTCCAGCANNACCCCCCGTCCAGCACCAGCTTCAAGTTCGCTTTGTTGAGGTCCTTGACCAGGAGTTCGAAGTCCTCCCGGCTGCCGAAGTGGGGATCGATCCGGAAGTAGTCGTCGGTATCGTACTTGTGGGTGCTTCTCGAGGCGAAGATGGGGGTGAGGTAGACCGCCGTCACCCCGAGTTCGAGGAGATGGGGAATTTTTTGGCGGACCCCGGCAAGATCGCCGCCGAAGAAGGTGCGGTGGTGGCCCGCTCTGCTGGTCAGCGCTCGCGGGTCCTTGGAGCTTGGAACGGGCGTCAGGGAAGGATCCCCCTCGCAGAACCGCTCGGGAAAGATTTGGTAGACGATCTCGTTTGGCCAGCGGATCTGCATTTTATCCTCGTCGTTTTTTTTCGATTATCGGGTCTAAAGCCCGATCTTGTCTACTTTTTACCGAAGAGGGAAGCGATCAACCTGTTGACCGGGGCTTTTTCGGAAGAGCCGAGGCCGTCGATCTCTTCCAGCCGGTAGGCGGGAAGGGCGCGGAAGACGTCGGCCTGGAGGAATTCCAGCAGCAAGGTCTCGTCGGAGGCGCCCCCTTTCTTGACGATACGCTCTCTCGTTTGATCGAACTCCTTGCTTTTTTTCGAGGCTTCCCGCGCCAGGATCTGCATCTTCTTGCCGAGGGCGGTGGCGAGAGGAAGGGAGGTCTCGGGGTTTTCCACCGCATCGTGGATGAGGAGGAGGGAATCGAGAAGCTCTTTTTCGCCAGGAACGATCGCCCTGATTCCGTCCGAAAGCCTGAGCAGATGGTCCAGTGCCGCCGAGGAGTTCTTTTTTTTCAGGACTTCGAGCAAAGGTCCGCAAGGGTCGGCCAGACGTCTCGCCCTTTCCCGAAAGGCCCCCAAATAGATTTCGCTCGCATGGGAAAAGTCCTGAGAAAGCTTCGAGACATTCCTATCCTTTTTCTTCAACGCCAGGAAGAGGGTCTACCCCAGCGACAGGGTCTCGCTCGAAGAGGCGAGGATTTCGCCGGCTTGCAGGGTGGTCGAGAGGATCAGTTGAGCTCCCTTGAACTCTTTTCGCACGAGGAAGGCCGCGAAGCTCTCGGCTTTACGACCGAATTCAGAGACCCTTTCGAGGTGGGGATCCTGCAAAAGCTTGGCGGAACGGGTGATCGAACGGGCGGTGAGCGAGGCCTTCTCGTAGTCGCCCGCGGTGATCGCCTCCCGTACGGTATTGATGCTCTGGT
>DOBT01000074.1:0-892 GCA_003503675.1 Cyanobacteria bacterium UBA8530
TGGCGATCGAAAACAACATGGCCTACCGCATAGGAAATGGTTTTACCAAAGACGGACAGTTTCCTTTCATCGATGAATTTAATTTGAAAACACTTAAATCAAAGCGACTTTACACTTCGCTTTACAAAGACAAAAAAGAAGATTTATTGGAGATTGAAGATTTCAAAAAAGGAACCGTTTTAGTTCAGATTCAGTCTAAAAGCGACTATCCAAACTACTATTTAAGAAACATCAAACAAAAAAACAAACTGACCCCAATCACCGCTTTCAAAAATCCGTTTGAAAGTATCAAAAATGTAAGTAAAGAAGTGATCAAATACCAACGAAAAGATGGCGTGGAATTGTCGGGAACTTTGTACTTGCCGGATGGATATGACAAGGTCAAAAAAGAAAAATTGCCTTTGTTAATTTGGGCTTACCCATCAGAATTCAAGGACAAAAGCAGTGCGGGACAAAGCAATCAAAATCCAAATGAATTTACGTTTCCAAGTTATGGTTCATTCGTATATTGGGTAACCAAAGGATATGTGGTTCTTGACGATGCTTCCTTTCCAATTATTGGTGAAGGAACGACGGAGCCTAATGACAATTTCATTACGCAATTGGTAGACAATGCCGAAGCAGCGATTGATGCTGTGGATGCTTTGGGTTATATCAACAGGAAAAAAGTGGCTGTTGGAGGTCATTCTTATGGCGCCTTTATGACTGCCAATTTATTGACACATTCCAATCTTTTTGCCTGCGGAATTGCCCGAAGCGGCGCTTACAACAGAACGTTGACTCCTTTTGGCTTTCAGACTGAACAACGCAATTACTGGGAAGTTCCTGAAGTGTACAACACAATGTCACCATTTATGAGCGCCGATAAAATGAAAACGCCGATGCTTTTAGT
>DOBT01000074.1:1024-16426 GCA_003503675.1 Cyanobacteria bacterium UBA8530
CAAAATATTTTGGCCATTTAATCCATTATATGATAACTATCATCTTTTTAGATTTAACTATTCTATAATTTTACTCATAATTTATAATTATTCAAAAATATACCCTCTATTTTATGATTAATTAAAATTAGATCTATTAAAATACTGTTTTTATGAATATCTCACAAATTGAACACATTGGCATTGCTGTGGAAAACTTACAGGAATCCATCAAATACTATGAAGAAGTATTGGGCTTAAAATGCTACGCTGTAGAAGAGGTTGTTGACCAAAAGGTGAAAACAGCCTTTTTTTTGGTCGGTACCACAAAAATTGAATTGTTGGAAAGCACTTCGCCCGATGGTCCCATTGGCAAATTCATNNGGCGTACTCACGGAACTTTGTTCAACAAAAAAATAATTCCAACCATAATTGCCAAATTTAAATGGTGGTGAAAAAAATAATCAAAAAAAATACAAGAAAATTAAATCATAATGGCAAATCAAGATAAAGTTAACGAACTCATTGAAAAAAGAGTTGAAGCAAGACTGGGCGGCGGTGAAAAACGCATTGAAGCACAACATGCTAAAGGAAAATTAACCGCACGGGAACGAATAGACATTCTTTTGGACGAAAAAAGTTTTGAAGAGTTTGACATGTTTGTGACCCACAGAACAAAATCATTCGGACTTGACAAAGAAGTCTATCTTTCAGACGGAGTTATTACGGGCCACGGCACCATTGACGGCAGAATCGTTTATGTATTCTCCCAAGATTTCACCGTTTTTGGCGGTTCCTTGTCGGAAACCTACGCGTTAAAAATTTGCAAGATTATGGATATGGCCATGAAAATTGGCGTTCCGGTGATTGGCCTGAACGACAGCGGCGGCGCCCGTATTCAGGAAGGCGTACGATCATTGGCCGGTTATGCGGAAATTTTCCAAAGAAACATTATGGCTTCCGGCGTAATTCCCCAAATTTCTTCCATTTTAGGCCCTTGCGCCGGTGGTGCTGTATATTCTCCGGCGCTGACCGATTTTACCATCATGACCGACAAAACAAGTTATATGTTCGTTACTGGTCCAAAAGTGGTGCAAGCTGTCACCGGAGAGGTTGTAAGCGCCGAAGAATTGGGAGGCGCACAAATCCATTCCACAAAATCGGGTGTTTCGCATTTTCTTGCTGAAAACGATGAAGAAAATCTGTTGCTCATCAGAAAATTATTGAGTTACCTTCCATCAAATAATTTGGAAGATCCGCCAAGCGTTAAATGCGATGACCCTGTTGATCGGCTGGAAGATGCCTTAAATGAGATTATCCCAGAAAACCCCAATCAGCCTTATGATATGATTGATGTGATCACCACCATCACTGATAATGGTGAATTTACGGAAGTCCACAGAAATTATGCCCGAAATATTGTGGTGGGTTTTGCAAGATTCAATGGCCGTTCTGTTGGTATTGTTGCCAACCAGCCAAAATATTATGCAGGTGTTTTAGATTGTGAGTCCTCCAGAAAAGCAGCAAGATTTGTCCGCTTTTGCGATGCCTTCAACATTCCTCTCGTAACCTTGGTTGATGTACCGGGATTTTTGCCGGGAACCGGTCAAGAATATGGCGGAATTATTCTTCACGGCGCAAAATTATTGTTTGCTTACGGAGAAGCAACCGTTCCAAAGGTGACCATTACCCTGCGCAAATCGTACGGTGGCGCACACGATGTGATGAGCTGCAAACAATTGCGGGGCGACTTAAATTATGCCTGGCCAACGGCAGAAATTGCCGTTATGGGCGCCAAAGGCGCTGTAGAAGTACTGGAAGGATCCAATATCAATAAAATAGAAGATGCAGATGAAAAACAGTTGTACATTGAGAAGAAAGAGGAAGAGTACACCGTTAAGTTCGCCAACCCTTACGTGGCCGCTTCCCTGGGCCTGGTCGACGATGTCATCGTTCCCTCGGAGACCCGCCCGAAAATCATCGCCGCCTTCGAGGCGCTCGCCGGCAAAAGGGTAAGTCGCCCGGCCAAAAAGCATGGCAACCTTCCCGTCTGAGCGGCCGCAAGGCCGGCAAAACTCCAATAAGAAGAAGGGTCTGGGGGGAGAGGCGCTCGCCATCGCCGCCGCCCTGCTCGCCTGCATGGGCGAAAAGCAACATCGTGAAAACGCCTGGGGCCGGGCCGGCCGCCTGGATGCCCTGGCCACCGAGCTGCCCTCCCCGGGAAGAAAGAAACACCGATGAAAAAGAATTCGAAAGACTTCGTCGTTACGGTCAACGGAAAGCGCTACGAGATTTCCGTCGAGGAAAACCAGAAGATTTCGGGTAAGCCCGAGAAAACGAAGAAAGCGGTTGCGGCAGCCGCACCCGCAGCAGGGGCTTCCGGGGGACAGATCGAGAAATCCCCCATGCCCGGCACCATCGTCGACGTGAGGGTGGCGGTGGGGGACCCTGTCTCGAAGGGGCAGGTCCTGGTGGTCCTCGAGGCCATGAAGATGGAAAACGAGATCCCTTCCCGCTTCGACGGGGTAGTCAGCGCGGTGATGGTCTCGAAGGGAGCTGCGGTCGGCAACGGCGATCCCCTGGTCGAGATATCATGAACCTCTACAAGGAAGTCGTCAAACACGAAGTCTTCCCCGCCATGGGCTGCACCGAGCCGATCTCCCTCGCCTTGGCGGCAGCGATAGCCGCCGAAGGCCTCGACGAGCCGTTCGATAATATCGTCTTTTCCGTCAACATCGGGACCTACAAGAATGGCCTGGCCGTTACCATTCCCAACACCGATGGCGAAAAGGGCAACCTGATCGCGGGCGTCCTGGGCGCCCTGATCGCCGAGCCCGAAAGAAAAATGGAGATCCTGAAAGAAGTCACCCCCGCGCTCTTGGCCCGGGCAAAAGAAATCTTGAAGGAAAAAAGAGTCAGCATCGGCGTCGATCCCAGCCAGACGGATCTCTACCTCGAAGTCCGCCTCGCCACTGCCAATCACCGCTCTTCCTGCATCGTTTCGGGCAGCCACACCAACTTGATCTACAAAGAGGTGGACGGAAAGATTTTGCTCGACAGAAGGGCCGAATCGAGCGCTTCACGCCGCCCCTCCTACAAAGATCCCCTGAGCAAGATGACGGTGGCCGACCTCGTCGACCTGGCCGAAAATATCGACGAAGAAGACCTTCTTTTTCTCAAACGCGGGGTGGAAATGAACCTCGCCATCTCGCAGGAAGGGATGAAGCTCAAGAAAGTCGGCTACTACCTCCTCGATCTCATCGAGAAGGGCTATCTCCTCGACGACGTCTTCGCCTCGACGAAAATCATGACCGCCTGCGCCGCCGACGCCCGCATGGACGGAGTCGCGCTGCCGGTCATGAGCAGCGGGGGAAGCGGCAATCAGGGAATAGTCGCTTCTTTGGTTCCCTACAACGTCGGGAAGTCCTTCAAGATCGAGGAAAGAACCATTTACAAGAGCATCGCCCTCTCCCACCTCCTGAACGCCTACGTGAAGGTTTTTACGGGAGAGTTGGCCTGCATCTGCGGCTGCGCGATCGCCGCCGGAGTCGGAGCGACCGCCGCCATCGTCTACCAACAGAAGGGAAAGGACCTGTGTTCGATTCCCTATGCAATCAATAACCTGGTTTCCGATATCGGGGGCATGATCTGCGACGGGGCCAAGAGCGGCTGCGCCTTCAAGGTCGTTTCCTCGACCGACGCGGCCATCAGAGCCGCCTACCTCGGCATCCACCGACACGGCATCACCCGCGCCGAAGGCTTCGTCGGCCGCACCGTGGAGGAAACCATCAAGAACCTGGGCCACATCGCGGAAATAGGGATGGCCAAGGTGGACGACACCATCGTGGGGATCATGCTGGGCCGAAAATAGATCCGAAAACGCTCCGGCAGGTGGAAATCCTTTCCACCCGTCCGGAGCGTTTTTTTCCGAAGGGATCAGGCGCCAAGCAAACCATCGATGCTGCAGCCTCCTGCGAAGCACATGATCAGTTCCATTTGCTTCTCCATCGACATCGAAAGCATGTCGCACGACTGATCGTGTCCTCCGGCGAGGTTGGTCGACCAGCCCACCATGGAAAAACAAAGAAATTTGCCGTCGCCCCGTTCGAGTCTCAGCAATTCGTTGCTGAGCCACATTCTGCAATCTCTCACTTCCGCCTCCTGCTCTGCGATCGATGCGGTCTCCCTAAATAGCCTATCGAAAGGAAAAGAGGGAAACTTTAGCGGCTATCGTTGAATCTTGAAGATTTTCGAAAATCATGAAGGCTCTTCGGGAAGCTTTCCGGTAAAATGCTCTTCCTGATCGACATCGACGTGGATGACCACGGTGGCGTTTCTCAGCTCCGAGGTGAGCTTCTTCTCGAGTTCGTCGGCGATGTCATGCGCTTCTTTGGCGGATTTCTTTTCGTCCACGGTGATGTGCAGGTCCACGTGGCAATCACTCCCGGATTTGCGGGTGCGCAGCTTGTGGTACTCGAGGATACGCCCCTCGAAAGTCCGGATAATCGCCACGATGCGAGCGAGCTCTTCCTGGGGAAGACAGACGTCGATCACCGGACCGAAGGACTTGGCGGTGATTTCCCAGGCGATCTTGATGATCAACCCCGCCACCAACAAGGCCGCGATCGGATCGATGATCTGCCAGCCCGTGATCCGGACGAGCACCAATCCGACGAGTACTCCCAATTNNCAGGGCGATCGAATCGGTCTCGTGCGCCACCTTGAAGAGATAGCGGGAGATGCCCCAGTTCATGCAAGAACCGATCAGCATGACCAGGATACCCAGATTGAGCGAATGGAGCGGAGCGGGATGCAAGAGCTTCTCGACGGATTCCTTGATGATCAACAGGGCGGCGATGAAGATCAACACCGCTTCGATGGTCCCGCTGACGTTCTCGATCTTGCCGTGGCCGTAGGCGTGCTCCTTGTCCGCGGGAACGCTCGCCCACTGGACGGAGAAGAAGGCGATGATGGAGGCGAGCAGGTCTATGCCCGAATGGATGGCCTCCGATATGACGCTCACCGAGCCGATCATGGTGCCGACGACCAGCTTGATGACCACCAGGGTCGCGTTCGAGAGGATGGAAAAAAAAGCGGCCATGGTCTTGGCGGATTTCGCAGATTTCTTCTTCATTCGATAAAACCGGTCCCTTTATGACAAGCTTTCTCAAAAAGCGCTATACTATTGAAAAACTTTCCCAATAAGGCAATATTTTAGAGTTGGCTAATGTTATCTCAGGCGCTAACAAAGATCAAGGGTCAACCTTACTCTCGATCTTGTCCAAATTTAACCTCATCACAAACGAATTTCGGGTTGGGGGTTGGATAAAACCTTAACGGTTCATAATCTTGAAGGAGGGTATGCGATGGACATCCAAAGGTCGAATAATAATGCGCGGATCCAACCACTTCCCATCGATACCAGCCGGAAATCGCCGGATGACGTCGAGACGGACGGAGCACCCGCCGAGGTGGCAGCCGTTACTCGCCCTACGGAACAGCCCCTGGGCATTCGCCAGCCCCAGGATACCTACAGTTCGACGCGCGTCCGCACGGCCGACGTGCCGGGCAACACCGCGGATGCCGCCGCCTTGACTTCACTGTATTCCCAACTCCTCGGTCGTGTGCCCACCGATCGCGAACTCAGTCGTTACCAGGGAGTCGACTTGACCCGGGTCGAGAAAAGCATCAAGGAAGGCATCGAGTACCGGGTGCGGACCTTCGGTGACGCCGTGCGCAGCATGTACAGCGACTCCTTGGGGCGTGTCCCGACCGACAAGGAAATGGACAAGTTCACCGGGATGATGGCCTCCGGCTTGAGCGATACGGACACCCGCAAGCGCATCATTCCCAGCCTCACCATCAGCAGCGGGCTCAACCAGATCAACATTCAAACCTCGAACGCCGCCGTAGGCAACGCCCCCGGTGCCGCCAAAGTGAACGGAGACGTCACGGCCATGTCCGACATCGACACCCGCGAATTCAACAAGGGTGCCGTCATCAGCATGACCAAGGAAGGTTCCAAAGTCACCCAGTACGCCCAGAACGGGATAGTCACCGTTCAGACCCCTCAAGGCGCCCTGGTTTACCAGAACCCCAAAGACAAGAAGATGACCATCTACACCTCCGAAGGTTGGGTCATTGAGGCCACGCTCGACAAGTTCCAGGGAACCGATCGAAATGGCAATCCCGCTTCTAAAGGCTACGTCCAGCTCAAGGTCACCGATCCCCAGGGNNGGGCAACGTCAAGTTGGACCGGACCAAACCGGATCCCGCCGCCCAGGGCAATTCCGTCGAGATCGACGGGGTGAGCATGGAAGTGTCGACCGACCGTACGGCCGGAGTCATCAATGAACTTACCGTCAACGTTCCCGGCCTCAAGGTCACCCTGGGCAGCACGGGGGCCAGCACCTTCCGTCTCGGCAACAGCAAGAGCACCGACGAAGCCCTCGCGAACACCACCATCAAGTATTCGCCCGACAAGCTCGAGTTCGCCATGAACGGACTGGGGCGCGCCTTCTATGATTCCTCCGNNCAAATCCGACTCTCCCGACGACCCCGGCGGATCCCACTCCTTCTCCTCTCGATCCTCCTCCGGCGACCATCACCCCGAATCCTGCTGTCGCCAGCACTTCCGGCGGCGCGGGCTCTTTGATCGGAACGGTCGGCAGGGTTGCCAATAGCGCTTATCAATCGACCAAGGGCGCTGCCCCCGTTGCGAGCCAAATCAAGGAGTTATTCACCAAGGGCGGTTCCGCGGCGGCAGACGCAGCTTCTTCCGCGACGGAGGCAGCCTCGGTTGCGACCCGGGCCGCGGAAAGTGGCGTCACGACCTCCGGAGTGGCCACTAATGCAGCCAAGAGCGGCTTCATGNNTCATGGCCGGCTTGAAGGGGCTTGCTTCGGCCATCGGGAAAGCCACCTTGATCAGCGCCGCCATCGAAGGCGTGGTTTCCATCGTCGATAACGTCTTCAAGGTCTACAGGGGCGAACAGGACACCGGCACGGCAGTCAAGAACGTCGCCACCGATACGGTCAGCGGCGCGATCGGCGGCGGTTTGTCCGCTCTCGCCGGCGGGGCCGCCACGGTCGGTCTCGCGGCAGTCGGACTTGCCGGACTTCCGCTCACCCTCGCCGCCGCCGGTGTCGGCATGCTCGCCTACTGGTTCAGCCGCAGCTTCGTCCACGACAAGGTCGGCAACCTCTTCGGACTCGACAAGACCAACACGCAGCAAGTCGCCATCGCGACCGACGGAAGCGCCCCTGCCCTGGGCGATCGCCTCAGAGCCCGCATCAACGAGTGATTTCTAGCCCCATTTCGAGGGATCCTCCCGCAAAGGAGGATCCCTCGTTTTTTCTTGCTATAATCGAGCCATGACTTCCACGCTTCGCTTTCTCCACCTCGCCGACCTCCATTTGGGAAACGACCAGTACCGCAGTCCGATGCGCGCCGAGGACATGTTCGAGTCCTTTCGGGACGCCCTCTCTCGTTTCGCGGTCGGAAAATCCGTCGACTTCGTCCTCCTATCGGGGGACCTTTTCGACAAGCGCAATATTTCGCCCGAGACCATGAAACAGGCGATGGACGCCCTGGCACTCTGCCGCGAAGCCGAAATCCCCGTTCTGGCCATCGAAGGCAACCATGATCGGGCTGCCGATGACGCGGCCACCTGGCTGCGCTGCCTCTCCGATTGGGGATACCTGAAGCTATTGGCGCCCGAGGAAGACTTCTCCTTCCTTCCCTGGGATGAAAAAAAGAAAAGCGGAGGCTTCTTCGAAGTCAAAGACTGTAGAATTCTCGGTTCGCGCTGGTATGGCGCCTCCACCTCGAGCGTGATTCCCCTCTTGGCGAAGGAAGTTTCCGCCCTACCGCCCGTTTCCCTCCAGATCCTCATGCTCCATGCCGGGCTGGAGGGAAAGGCCGCGCGTGCGATGGGCGGGCTGTCCCCTTCCGATCTCCTTCCCCTCAAAACGGCCGGTATCCGTTATCTGGCCCTGGGGCATATCCATCAACGCTACGAGGAGGACGGCTGGATTTTCAACCCGGGTTCGCTCGAGGCCTGCAGCGTAGCCGAGAGCGAATTCTCTCGCGGTGCCTATCTCGTCGAGATCTCGACCGAGGAAACGAAGGCTGTTTTTCTGGACGATCAGCGCCAACGCCCCTTCCTGCGTATTCGCGCCGATCTCGGCTCTTTCAGTACCCCTGACGAGGCCCTGGCCGGGATCCGGGAAATCCTTTCGGGCACCGAGGATAGCGGAATACTCGCTCCGGTCGTGGAGTTCACCACCACCGGAATCCTCAATTTCCCCAGGCATCTCCTCGATTCCGGGGCCATCGAGGCGGCCATCGAAAAGAAATACCATCCTTCGATCGTCCTGCTGAAGAGCAACGCGATCCCCCTTGAAATGGGGATCGCCACCGACGTTCTCCATCTGGATCGAGCGGAACTGGAAAAAAAAGTGATCGAAGAGCTCGTCGCCAAGGACGGACGCTATCAGGCGCAAGTCTCCAAATGGACGGAGGCCATCCTTTCTCTCAAAAACGGCATCCTGGAGGGCGGCAGCCCGAACGACCTCGCTCTCTCGATCCACCGCCTCCAGGGTGAGCCATGAAGATCAAGCGAGTCGAGATCGAGAACATCAAGAATTGCCGGAGTGCCGTCTATTGCTTCGAAAGCGGGACCAACGCCATCTGCGGGCCGAACGGGGCCGGCAAGACCACCATCGTGGAAGCCATCAGTTGGGTACTCTTCGACCACCTCCCCTACAAGAAGGCAAACTTCGTCCGCTTGGGTGAAAAGAAGGGGACGGTGAGGGTTTTCGTCGATTTCGGGGAGATGGGCGAATACCTGATCGAACGAGATACCCAGAACCTCTATCGGGTCTTGGACGAAACCCGCAAGCTGCCCGTCGCGGAAGGGAAGGTCGATGTCATCGCCTGGCTCAAGCGCGTGATGGGATTGGATCCCCTCGATGACCTGGATACCCTCTTTTCCTCCTCGATCGGCGTTCCCCAGGGAACCTTCTCCAACGACTTCAATTTGCCTCCCAGCCGTCGCAAACAGGTCTTCGACGGGCTCCTCAAGGTCGAGGAATACCGTGCTGCGGCCGAACAACTGGTCCAGAGCGCCAACTTCATCCGGGAGCGCATCGGCGAGGTCCAACTCAAGCTCGCCAGAAACGAAGGGGCGATCGAGAAGCTGCCGGAACTCAAAGAACAGCGGGAGCGCTGGCAAAACGAGCGATCGGTGGCGTTGAAGGGCCTTCAAAACCTCGAGGCGAATCTGAAGGAAGCCCAGATCGACGTCGAGCGCTTCCTTCGCCTTCAGGAAGAGGCCGCCCTGGCCGAAGCCGAATTCGGCAAAAAAGAGCAATCGAAAGCTTTCCTGGGAAAACTCCTCGAGAATGCGATCGCCCGACAAGCCGAGTCCTCCGAGGCCTTGGCCGAGGTCGAACGCCTGAATCCCGAGGTGAGTCTTTTCCAAAAAGCCGAAGAAGAGGGGAAAGTCCTCGAGAAGAGACGCTCCGAACGCGAGTCCCTCGAAAAGGAAAAAAGAAGGACCGAAGAAGGAAAGAGAAAGCTCGAAGCTTCGGGAGAAGGCCTCGAAGAGAAGTTGAAGGCGATCGCCGAAGCCAGAATCCGCATCGGCGAAATCGCCCCGCTGCTTTCCCGGCAGGAAGCCCTGCAAAAGGATATTTCCGAGAAACAACGTTCCCTGGGGCAGTACGAGGAATTGAAGAAACAGCTCGCGGGGCTTTCGCGAGAGGTCGAAGATTTGAGCAAGCGGGAAGCGGAGCTTTGCCTGCGCCGCGAGATGCTCGCCCCCCTGAAGGTCGAGGCCGAAAAACACCCTTCCCTCCTGGAAGAGCGCGAAAAAAAGCGGCACCTTCTCGCCGAAGTGAAGGAAAGGGAGCAGAAAAAGAAGCTGCTGCTCGCTCAGGGAGAGCGAGTCAAGAAAATAGAAGCGGAAATCAGTTCCTTATCCATCCTCCTGCGGGAAAAGCCCCGCCTAGAGAAGGAAGCAAACGATCTTCCCTTATTGGAGGAAGAGCTGGATTGCATCAAGGCGGTGCTCGCGGAATCGAATTCCGAAATGAAGCGCCTGGAGACCATCCCGGGCCAGATCGAGGGGGGGCGCTGTCCCATTCTCGACCTCTCCTGCCCCTCGCTTTCGGGCCAGGATTTCGAAGCGACCCTGTTGGCGAGGCGAAAAGAATTCAGAGAAAAGATCGCTCATAGCAGCAGCCGCTTCAACGAGGTCAAGAAAAACCTTTCCGAGGCCCAGAAATCGAAAAACGCCCTCCTGCTCCTGGCCGAAAAGAGTGCCCGTTTGCTTTCCTTCGAGAGGGAAAAAAAGGACGAAAAAGCCCTGTTCGATGAGCTGGTCAATCAAATCGCCCTTTTGCCCGGGGACGAGGAGAAACAGCTGCAGGCCGAGTGGGACCTCCTTTCCAAAGAGGTCGAGAAGGCCTCCGAAGCCGCCNNACCGCCTCTATTCCACCCTCGAAGCCCTGGAAGAGCAGATCATTGCGTCAAACCGCGATTTATTCAATAAAAAGGCGGAGGTCCGGGATAAAAACGAGACCTTTCATCTATTGTCGACAATCCCCGAACAATTGGCCAAGAAAATCGAAGATTTAGCCCAATTGCATGACCCTGCCGGCGAAACGAAGGTGTTGAATAAGGAAATCGAAAAAGAGGGGTTGATTCTCGCCGAAAAAGAAAAGAACCAGGGCGCTTTGCTGGAAGCTCTAATTCTTCTTTCCGCTGCGAGCGAAAAACTGAAGCCCTTCGAGGGATTGGATGAAAGGCTGGGCGAACTCGGCCTCTTGCGCGAGCGCCACAAAGGAGCCTTCCTGAAGCAACTGGGCCTTTTGCCGCTCGCCGCGAATCTGGTGGAAAGAAGCGAAGAGAAGGCCCGCTCCGAGCGGGATTTTATCGAAGCCTCGGAACAGCTCGCTCTTGCGCAAAATCACCTGCTGGAGTGTCGCCGGAATTACCAGAGGGATCCCCACCTCGCGGCCCAGAGGATTTTCGATGACCTGAAGGCCCGTCAAATCAAGTTGGACCTGCAGGTCAAGTATTTCCAGGGCCAGGTCGAGGAAAAGGAAGAATCGATCGCGGTCCTCGAAAAGATTCGCGCTTCCCTGAAGGAAGTCTGGGAAGAGAAGGCGCGCTGGGAAGACACGCTCGCTTTCCTCGAGTTCGCGCGCCAGTCCCTGAAGGAGGCGGGTCCCCGCATCACGGAGACCTATCTCATGAACGTTTCCCACCGAGCCAACCAGCTCTTCCGAGCGATTCTGGAATCGGAGGGCGACCTCGTCTGGGGAAGGGATTACGAGATCACCTTGAGCGAGAACGGAACGATTCGTCCCTTCAACAACCTGTCCGGCGGTGAGCAGATGGCCGCCGCCCTGGCCGTGCGCCTGGCCTTGATCAAGGAAATCTCCAACCTGGACGTGGCCTTCTTCGACGAACCGACCACCAACCTCGACGGGGAGCGTCGCAAGAACCTGGCCAGACAGATCGGACAGATCCGCGATTTCAGCCAACTCTTCGTCATCAGTCACGACGACACCTTCGAGGAGAGCACCGATCACGTCGTCAGGCTGACCAATTGACGGGACTCTACACNNCGCTCGTCACGAGCCTCTCTTTGAGCAGCGATACCACCTTGGGGCGGGGCCGTATTCCCTTCTGACAGAAGCTGATGCCGCCATGGCCCGGATTCTGGGCCCCGCCCACGAAGAAGTTGATCCGGTCAGCCCGCAGCAAGAATCGGCACAGCTCGGTGACCCCCGAAGAATCCTCGTAGAGGGCGGGGTCCTCGTCGATGACGTTGAAGACCTGATTGAGGGTCACCGTTCCCTCCGTGACCAGATCGATTCCCTCGAGACGATATTTCGGCGGCGCCAGGAAAGAGCGGGAAGGCTTATCATCCTGGAGCTCCTGGCTTAGGACGCGGGCGAACATCTTGGCGGTGGAACCGCCGCAGACCACCTTGTGTCCGCTCGAGTTCAGGAAACGGTTGACCACGGCTCGATCCTCCTTCGGATCGAGGGGGGGGCCCGTGAAGACGTTGACGATCTCGCCCCTACGGCAAGCCGCCAAGACGACGCTGCAGTCGTCCCCACCGACGTTTTCCCAAAGGACACGGCTCCTCCGGTGTACTTGACGGGGAATTTCGCGCAGGGGAACCCCTTCCACCAGACAACGGTTAAGGAAGGCGGCTGCCCCTTCGATTCCCCAACCGAAACGCTGGCTCAAACCGAGTCCCGCCTGGGTGATTCCGTCCGAAACGAGGATGATCCCGTCGCCAGGCTCGACAAAGCAGTTGGATTCGCCCACCAATTCCCTTTCGAGGGGGATCAGACGTTGGTGAAGGACGGCGGCGTGTCGGGAACCGACGAAGATGGGAGGCGGTGCCTCGTAAGTCAGAATGGTGGCCTCCCCGTCGTTGAGGATGCGGGCCGCGCTGAAAGCGACATAGGGGAGGTCTTCGAATTTTGCCTGTTTCATGGTGTCCGCCAGGCGAGAAACGGCCTGACGCAGGGAAAACCCCCTGCGCGTCAGCTCCAAAAAGCGGTTGGCGGCCGTTGTTGCGGCGACATGGGCCTTCAGGCCGCTGCCGATCCCGTCGGCGCAGATGATGGTGGTGAAAGATGGCGTTCGCTCGTAAAGCACCACATCGCCGCAAACCGAATTCTCCTTCTTGGAGCTCTGGCTCGTCTCGATCTCGACGTGGATGTATCCGCTTTTTCTCATGACTTGTCCCCAGCCAAGTCGAGGATGTTCTGAACCAGTTCCTCGCTTTGCGCGGTGCTCTCCCCCAAATACTTCGCAATCCCCTGGGCCATGCGGATCTGGTGATCGAGCAGCTCTTTCGCTCGCCGGATGGTCTCGCCCTTCATCCGGTCGAGCTTCTCGAGGTTCGCCCGGCTATCGGTGATGTTCACGAAAATCCCCACGTACTGGCCATGCTCGCGCAGGGGATAAAGGAATTGATGAAAGACGTAGTGGTAATTCGAATGTTCTATCGTCAGTTCGAGAAGGTCTTCTCCGCTTGCCGCCAACCTTTCGAAGGGCTCCGGATCCATCAGGTAGGAGATGCGCCGACCGAAAACCCCTTCCGAGCACATGAAGAAGCGCCGGAAAGCAGGATTCATGCCGATGATGTTCAGCCTTTCATCCAAGAGCAGGATGCCGTTCGGACTGGTTTCCAAAATCAAGTCGGAACGCTGTTCCGCCAGACGCCGCATGGAAGGGATGCACATCTCCACCTCGGCCATTCCGCGTAAAACGGCCACGGCTTTTTCTCGACAGGAGTTGTAGCCGCAAGCGCCGCAATTGAGCTGATCTTCAGACTTGGCATTGCCGGATCGCTCGAGAACCTGCCGGATCTCTTCTTCGCTGACGGGTCGATCCCCGTCCACTTTTTTCGGGTTGAAAACGATCCCCAGGCCTCGCTCTTCATCCCCTTCGGGCAAAGCGCCGGGATGCTCGGTCGCATAACTCAAGACGTCCTGGCGCCTCTTGAAAAGACTCTTGGAAGCGGGGATGCCGGGACCGTCGATGCAGCCCTGATGGCAGAAAAGGGGTTCGACCACCCGAGCCACCTCGTCCAGGTTCTGCAGGGAATCCCTCACTTCCTCGAAGCCACTGACGGCGAGGACTTCCTCGGCGAGTAGATCGGTGTTCAAGGCGGCTGTGCGAACGAGCCCCCCTGCGAGCGGAAAAAAACGAGAATCGCCTTCCGGTAGTTCGTCGAAGCGGCTTTCCTCGAACTTGAACAGTTCGAGGCCCTCTTTCTCGAACCAAGCCAGCATTTCCGAGAAGGTGAGCACGCAGTCCACCCAGCCGGAGTTCTGCGGCCATTCGGCCTCGGCCTTTTTCGCCACGCAAGGCCCGAAGAAAATCACCTTCGAGTTTTCCCCGAGCTTCTCCTTCAAATGCTTGGCATGGGCGATCATGGGAGAAACCACCGGCATCAAATATTCGGTTTTATCCGGTTCGTAGGATTCGATGTAGCGGACCACGACGGGACAGGCGGAACAGATGTGCGATCGCTCGGGACAGGCGGAAAGGATGGCGGCTGTCTCTTTCGCCACCTGGAAGGCGCCGACGGCGGTCTCGGCCACGAAGGTGAAACCCAGCTGCCGAAGTGCCGAGGGCAGCCGCTCCCGCTCCCATGGACTGAAAAGGGAAACAAAGGAAGGGGCAATACTCGCGGCCAGATGACCATTCCGTTCGGCGGCCAACCGGGAAGCCAGTTCTAGGTCGTTCCGGAAGCACTTGGCCTGCTGAGGGCATTCCCTGATGCAGGTACCACAAGCAATGCAGCGCTCTTCCACTACGAAGGCCTGGCCTTTTTGCAGCTTGATGGCCTTAACCGGGCAGACCCTCACGCAGCGGTAACAATCTCTGCAGCGCGCCTTGTTGGTATAAACGACCTGGTCGCTTTTTTGCCCCTCCATTTTCAGACCTCCATCAATTTTTCGGATACTCCGAACGTTTTTTCGGATTCACCGAGCGCCTTTTCTAGGGCTTCGAGAGCCATCGGTAGGGTGCAGCGTTCGATCTTCCTGCCGGCGATCGTGACTGAGGGACCTCGATCGCATTTTTCGAAGCAGAAGGACGCCATCACCTCGACCCGATCCTCGAGGTTTTGAGCCTCGACGTGGCGCGCCATGGTGGTGAGCAGGTCCTGTCCCCCCTTGAGGAAACAGCTCGTGCCCAGGCACACCTTCACTTCCAGCTTCCCGCAACCGGGCTGGCTGGACAAGGACAATTCCTCACCCTGGATGCGCCTGCGGCTCCGATAATGGGTATGAAGTAGTTTGTGAGCCTTTTCACCGCCCACTTCGCCGAGGGTTTGCTGGTAGCATTCCTTCACGTAGGGGTTCTCCTGAGACTTGTGCAACTGCAACATTTTATCGGTGGCATAGAGACCCTTGCAACGCTTCTGGCGCGCCATCGGATCCCTGGAAACGGGCTGGCCCGCTCCGCCGATGCAGCCGCCTGGACAGGCCATGACCTCGATCAGGTCGTACACCATCTCGCCCGAACGCACCCTGTCCGCCACCGTCTTGGCGTTCTGTAGCCCGGAGACGATCGCCAGCTTCAATTCCTTGTTGCCGACGTAGATCTTCGCCTCGCGCAGGCCTTCGAAGCCGCGCACGGCATGGAAATCGACGGATTCGAGCTGAATGCCGGTGATCTTCTCGGCTGCNNCGAATTTCTTGGCGGTACAGGGCATGATCGATACCACGATCAGATCCTCCGTCTCGACGTTCAACTGAGCCGGCAGGATTTCCTTGGCCAGGGAGCCGAACATCTGCTGCGGCGACCGGCAGGATGAAAGGTTGGGCAAAAGGTCGGGATAGTATTGCTCGGCGTATTTTACCCAGGCCGGACAGCAGGAAG
>DOBT01000178.1:0-169 GCA_003503675.1 Cyanobacteria bacterium UBA8530
CTGCTGTTGCATTATAAAGATTCCCCCTCGTTCTCAATCATCTTAGGCCGCCTCCGCTTGGAACGCCGTAAGTTCGGTCACAAGAGACCGAGTCAACCTCCGTCCGAGAGCGGGAGTGCCCGCCTCCCCTTCCTTAAGCGAGGGAATCGGCCGATAGGGGAAAAAAACG
>DOBT01000178.1:185-21660 GCA_003503675.1 Cyanobacteria bacterium UBA8530
GCCATTCCCCTCATGGTCATCAAGCGCGACGGCTCCCGCCAGGCCTTCGACCCGTCCAAGCTCATCAACGGCCTCATGCGGGCCGCGGTCAAGTGTTCCGTTTCCTCGGGAGAGATGATGGCCATCGCCCGCGAGGTGGAGGGAGAAATCGCCAAGCGGTTCCCCCGCGAGATCTCGAGCCTCGAGATCGGCGAAGCCGTACTCGAGCGCCTCAAGGCCATCAACGAGGTGGCCTTCGTTCGCTTTGCCTCGGTCTACCGCCAGTTCAGCTCCATCGAGGACTTCGTCGAAGCCCTGACTTCCTTGGAGACGCTAAAAAAGCAAAAAACTTTGCAAGCCGAGAAAGCCGAGATCCAATAAATGATCGCTTTGAGTGCCCTCGAACAAATCAAGAAGCGGGACGGCCGCATCGTTCCCTTCGACCGCCGGAAGATCTCCACCGCCATCATGAAGGCGGCCCAGGCCGTGGCCGGCACCGATACCCATCGGGCCGAGGAACTGACCGACGAGGTGATCGCCGAAGTTTTGGAAGAAGCCAAGGTGCTGCCCACCGTGGAGCAGATCCAGGATGCCATCGAGAAGGTCATGATCAAGGGGGGATACACCCGCACCGCCAAGGCCTTCATCCTCTACCGCGCGCGCCGCAGCCGCATCCGGGAAGGCAAATCCGAGCTGCTCGACGCCGTGGCCGAGATCCTCAGGGAAATCAACCCGGAGAACGCCAACGTCGCCAACTCCCCCTCCGCCAAGTTGCTCCAGATCGGCGGGGCCGCCTCCAAGGAATTCTACTTGAAGCGTCTGCTTCCCGAGCGGATCGCCGACGCCCACATCCGGGGCGAGCTCCACATCCACGACCTCGAGCACTATGCCAAGTCGCCCAACTCCTTCGTCATCCCCCTGGGCAAGCTTTTGACCGAGGGCTTCCAGGCCGGCTACGGCTTCATCCGTCCCCCCAAGCGCCCCCGTTCGGCCGCCTCTCTGGCCAACGTCATCTTGCAGGCCGCCCAGAACGACTCCTTCGGAGCCCAGTGCTTCGCCCACTTCGACCGCGACCTCGCTCGAGTATTCAAGGAATTGCCCGCAGAGGAAGAGTTGTTCCAGGCCATCGAAGGTCTGGTCTATGACCTCAACACGATTTACAGCCGGGTCGGAATGCAAGTCCCCTTCGCCACCCTCAACGTGGGCCTGGACCTAACGGAAACAGGGAGAATGGTCACCCGCTGCCTCCTCAAGGCCTTCCAGAACGGCCTCGGCAGGGGCGAATCCCCGGTCTTCCCCAACATCACCTTCCTCCTCAAGAAGGGCGTCAACACGGAAAAGGAAGACCCCAACCACGACCTCTTCCAGCTGGCCTTGGAAGTGGCCTCCACCAGGATGAACCCCACCTTCGCGAACCTCGACGCCCCCTACAACGACGAAAACACCGTTTATTTCAGCGGCTGCAACCGGATTCCCACCCCGGCCGAGGGAAGGGGCAACGTCGCTTCCGTCACCGTCAACCTCCCCCGTTTGGCCCTCAAGACCAAATTCCAGGGCTTCGACTTCTTCAAGCTGCTCGACAAGGCCCTCGAATTGGCGATCTCCCAGCTGAGAAACCGCCTGGAACTGCTTTCCCAACTCGAAGCGAAAGACCTGCCCTTCATCATGGGCCAAAAAATCTACGCGGCCTCCGAGGGACTGAATCCCCGGGATCCGATCGGAGTCTCTCTCGAGCAGGGCACCCTTTCCATCGGCTTCATCGGGCTGGCCGAGGCTTTGATCGCCCTCACCGGGATGCATCACGGGGAATCCGAGGAAACCCGCGAACTCGGCGAAAGGGTCCTCCAAAAGATGCGGGCGGCCGCGGACGAGGCGAGCGAGGAATACGGACTGAATTTCGGGCTCTACGCCTCCCAATCCGACAGCATCGCCGGCCGCCTCCTGAGGCTCGATCAACTCGAATTCGGGCGGGTACCGGGGGTCACCTCGAAGGAATACTACAGCAACTCCTTCCACCTTCCCTCCTTCTTCCCGGTGAGCCCATCCGAGAAGGCCAGGATAGAGGCCCCCTTCCATGCTCTCTGCAACCACGGCCACGTTTCTTTCTTCGAATTGAAGAAAGGGGAGCCCGCCCGGATGGAGGAGATCCTGCGCGAGGCCATGAAATGGGGCTGCGGGCACCTCGCCTTCAACCTTCCCAACGACCATTGCCTGGACTGCGGTTTCTTCGGATCGATCGCGGAAGAGACCTGTCCGCGCTGCGGCGGGGAAATCCGCAGGGTGAGGCGGCTTTCCGGCTACCTCGCGCCCTTCGACCGTTTCAGCTCTTCCAAGAGGGCCGAACTGGAAGACCGCCTCACCCAGGAGTAGGCGAAAAAAGAGCGGGGATCCCCGGGGATCTCCGCTCTTTTTCATGATAGGATCTCGGAATGCTCGATCAATTCGGCCGAAACATCGACTACCTGAGGATCGCGGTCACCGACCGCTGCAATTTCCGCTGCCGCTACTGCATGCCGACGGCGGGGATCCCCCTCATGGAAAGAAAAGAGATCCTCCACTACGGAGAGATCGCCGACCTGGTGAAAAAAGTCATGATCCCCCTCGGCATCACCAAGGTGCGCCTGACGGGGGGCGAGCCCCTCATCCGCAAGGACATCGTCCGCTTGGTTGAGCGGCTGTCCGATATCCCCGACCTCTCGCTCACCACCAACGGGAGCCTGCTCGAAGAGCTCGCCCTTCCCCTGAAGGAAGCCGGCCTCCGCCGGGTGAACGTTTCCCTGGACAGCCTCGATCAAGAGAGGTTTTCCTCGCTCACCCGCGGCGGCGAGCTGAAAAAAGTCTTGAGAGGCATCGAAAAAGCGCTCGAGGCCGGCCTGGAACCCCTCAAGATCAACGTCGTCCTCATCCCCGGCGTCAACGAGGAGGAGTGGAAGGCTTTCGCGCGCTTGACCCTCGAAAAGAGGGTGCACGTCCGCTTCATCGAATTCATGCCCCTGGGCGATCCCAAATACTATGCCGATCGCTCCTTTCTTCCCCTTTCCGAGATACAAGGGAAGATGGATAAATTTTTCGGACTCGAGGAAGGGGCGGTATCGGGGAACGGCCCGGCCAAAATCTTCAAGATCCCGGGCGCCCTCGGGACGATCGGATTCATCGATCCCATGAGCCATGCCTTCTGCGCGAGTTGCAACCGCCTGCGCCTGACGGCCGACGGCAAGCTGAAGCCCTGCCTGATGCATCCCGACGAGGTCGATCTCAAGACCCCCTTCCGCGAGGGCGCCTCCCCCTCGGAACTTCAGGAACTGGTGAAGAGGGTCCTCGCGAAAAAGCCGATCGGTTATCCCGAAACCGTGGATCAGGCGCGTTCCATGTCCCAAATCGGGGGCTAATCGGGAACGGCCATTCGAAACGCTCGAAAACGAGCGAAGCCCTGGATCAGGCTCTGCTCCGAGGCTTTGAACGCGGGCCTAGACCTTGAATCGGTTCACCATCCCCTTGAGAAGCTTTCCCATTCCGGCGAGTTCGGAGGCGCTTTGGCTCACTTGTTCTCCGGCTCGTTTGATTTCACCGCTGGTGCCGTTCAGGCTCCCGACGTCCATCGCCACGCTCCGGATCACCGTCGCATTCTCGGCGACCTGCCGCGTCATCTCTCGGATGCCCGTGGCGGTTTGACCGATGTTGCTCGCGATCTCGCGGGTCGTGATGGCCTGCTCTTCTACCGCGCTGGCGGTGCTGTTGATGATGTCGCTGATGCCGAGGATCACCGTGTTGATGCCCTTGATCCCCTGTACGGTCCGTTCGGCGGAGTGCTGCATGGCCTCGATCTTCTGACGGATGTCCTCGGTCGCGGCGTTGGTTTGCTTGGCCAGCTGCTTCACTTCGCTCGCGACCACGGCGAAGCCTTTCCCCGATTCCCCGGCGCGCGCCGCTTCGATGGTGGCATTGAGAGCCAATAGCTTGGTTTGTTCGGATATCTCGGCGATGGTCTCGATCACGTTCGAGATCTCGCGGGCCGTCGCTCCCAGTTCGTTCACCTGCTCCGAAGCGATGTTCACGCTCTTCACCGCAGCGATCGTCGCTTGGCGCGCTTTTTCGGCATGGACCGAGATCTCGGCCACGGTGGCGGTCATCTCCTCGGTCGCGGTGGCGATGATGCCGATGCTGGCGCTGGATTGCTCCGCCGTGGAGGACAAGGCGGCCATGCCCGTGCTCACTTCCTCGGAGGCCGCCGCCACGCTCCCTGATTTTTCGCTCATCCCCGCGGAGCCGAACGACATTTTTTCGGATACCGAGGAGAGCCCGCTGGCGGCCAGATCGAGGGACTCGGCGCTCGCCNNGCCATATCGCCGATCTCGTCTTTGCTCGATACGTGCAGGCGTTTCGTCAGGTCACCTTCGCCCTGGGCGATGTCCTTCAAGATGCGTACCGTTTTCTTGATGGGGTCGGTCAACGAAAGGATGATGAGGAAACCGAGCGCACAGGCGAACAAAACGACGATGAAGCCAAAAAGCAGCAAGGCCAGCGTCCTTTCCCGGATGATTCGTGCGGCTCTTTGTTCGTCATTCGAACAACGAGCGGTCGCCATCTTCACGATGGAATCGATGGAAGAGCGGTGTTTTTCGTACTTGGACCGCAGCGTACCAAAAGCCAGCGCTCGCGCTTCCTTCATCTTTCCCGCTCGGATCAGGGGGATGAATTCCCTCTCGAGGATCTCGTAGTAAGCCATCGCCGGTTCATAGGCCTTCACGACCATCGTTTCCTTTATCGGGCTCTCCGCCAGATCCTTGATCCAGAAGGAATGACGGGTTTCGAAATCGCTTCTCAGGCTCTTGCTTTTTTCGATCAACGCCGCAACGCGGGCCTTATCGGTCTCGTCCACCATCTGCAAGGCGGTGAGATGGGTCTCGATGATGTACTCGGGCGGGGGGAGGATGTCCGCGATCAGGTCCTTGCCTTGTACGATGTTCTTGTAGATGGGACCGTTGACCCCGAGAATCCCGATGGTCTGGAAGGAGAGAGCCGCGTAAAAGAAGAAGCCGAGGGAAAAGAGGCCCACGAGGAAAACGAGCTTGGTGCCGACTTTTAGGTCCGTGAAGAATTTGAACATGGCCGTCGACTCCTCTTTTTCGAGCGTGAATTGGGGCTACGCCTCCATTCTTATCACGAGCGAGCTGAAGATCCTCTGAAGATGGGCCGTCTCGTCAGGCCCCATGTGATAGCATGGGCGCCATGAATCCATTTCGAGCGGCATTTTGAACGATTTCGGCGCGACGATTTCCGAAGGGATCCTTCACCTCGGCTTTTTCGCGCCCTGCGGCCTGATCCTGGCCCTGATAATCCAGCAGGTTTTTCCGGTCGTCCCCTCCTCCCTGCTCATCGGGCTGGGGGGAGCGCTTTTCGGGCCGCTCTGGGGAATGGCCTTCTCCTGGATCGGGGTGGTTTCTTCCAGCGTGGTTTGCTATTTCCTGGGCTTCTCTTTCGAGGGAGTCGGGAAGAAGGCGCTGAAAATGAAGAAGCTCTTGGAAAAGCGGTCTTTTCTTTCTTTCCTGGCGCTTCGGGCCATTCCCCTCTTCCCCTTCAACCTGGTGAGCCTGGGGGCGGGGGCCCTTCGCCTGAACTTCTCTTCCTATCTGCTCGCGACGTCGATAGGCATCCTGCCGAATCTGGCGCTATACGCCTTTCTCGGGAAAGAAGCGGGTGATGTTTTCGCTTCTTCCGCTCACTTGGTGAAGACGTACTTCTTGCGCATGTAGAAGTTGAAGAAGGTCACGATCAAAACCGAGACGCACTTGGCCCCGAGGACGGGGGCATGGGAAAACTCGACCAGGGCGGTGATGATGATCTCGGAAAGGATCAGCCCGATCATGTTCAGGCCGAAAACGGCCATGAATTCGGCCATGACCGACATCTTCCCCCGCTCGAAGACCCAGAGCGCCCCCAGAACGTAGACCACGATGGAGCCGGCGAAAAAGCCGAGGGCCACCGCGATCTGGTAATTGACGTTGAAGTAGTGTACGAGGGCCCAGAGGATGGTGAAATCGAAGAAGGCCGCCACGAAGCCGGACATGACATGGCGAACGAACTGCCAGAAGGCGGGTTTTTGTAGGATAGTACGCGCGAAAGCCGGGATCGGGACCTGCATGAAAACCTCGCTTCTATGAAAGAATAAAACCGATTATAGCAGATCGGGATCGGGGCGGAAAAATGTTACCATGGGAAAATGCGCAAAGCACGTGTCCTGATCGCCCACAAAAATCTCGAAACCCAACGTCTTCTCGGCCATGCCGCAAAGCAGGCGATTTCCAGCGAGGCCCGCTTTCTGTCCAACGGCTTCGAAGTCCTGGACGAAGCCCAGAACTGGCTGCCGGATCTCCTGTTGCTGGGGGGAGAACTGGTGGGACTGGACGGTATCCAGTGCTGTTATCGCTTGCACCGGATCGCCCAGTTTTCCGAGGTCCCCATCCTGGTGGTCCTGGAGGCGCCCCGAATCGACGATCGCTACCGGGCCTACCACGTCGGAGCCGAGGGAATCGTCGACATCCCCTTCGACGAACTCGAGCTCGCCTACCGACTCCGGATCTTCCTGCGCCGCGCCCGGGCGCTCTTCCGGGCGGAGTCGGTTCGTTGCGGGGAGCTCACCCTGGAGCCCATGACCCAGCAGGCTTTTTTGGGAGACAAGAAGTTGGCGCTGACCCCCTCCGAATTCGCCATCCTGAGCACCCTGGTGGCGAATCCCGATCAGGTGGTTTCCACCGAGACCCTGCTCGTCCAGGCGCTGGGCGCGGCTCCGAAACTGGGAAACCCCCAGGTGATCCACACCCACATCAGAAACCTGCGGCGCAAGATCGAGAAAGACCCCGCAAACCCCGAGGTCCTCCGCTATGTTCGGAGAGGATACCAATGGACCTCGCTTCCCTGAAATTTCTTCAGGGGATCTTCAGAATGGATCTGGTAGAATGTTTCCGTTCTTGAAAGGAGAAAAAATGCCGAAGACTCTAGAAAAATCACAAGAGATCATGGACCTGGCCCAGAGGAAAGGCGTCGAATTCATCAACCTACAGTTCTCGGATCTGGCAGGAATGGTGAAGAGCGTGACCATCCCGCTCGATCAGTTCATGTCTTGCGTCGAGCACGGCAAGTGGTTTGACGGCTCTTCCATCGAGGGATTCGCCCGCATCGCCGAAAGCGACANNGAGTTCTTCCTTTTCAGCCGCAGCGGAGTGGACCAGATCGCTCCCCATCCCCATGACCAGGGCGGTTACTTCGACCTGTCGACCGATCTGGCGGCCGGAGTGCGCAAGGACATGGTGCGGGCGCTGCAGGCGATGGGCATCGAGGTCGAGACCGATCACCACGAGGTGGCGGCCGGCCAGCACGAGATCGCCTTCAAGTACGCCGNNTCGAGTACTCCGACGGCCTGACCACCGCCGACAACGCGGTGACCTTCCGCTACACCCTCAAGGCGATCGCCCAGCGCCACGGCCTCTTCGCGAGCTTCATGCCCAAACCCATCTTCGGGGTCAACGGCTCGGGAATGCACGTCCACCAGAGCTTCTTCGAAGAGGATTCGAACGCCTTCTACGATCCCGGCGATGCCTACGGCCTCTCCCAGGTAGCCCGCCACTTCATCGCGGGTCAGCTGAAGCATGCCAAGGGGATGAGCGCCGTCCTGGCGCCGCTGGTCAACTCCTACAAGCGTCTGGTCCCGGGTTACGAGGCTCCCTGCTATATCAGCTGGGCCCGCAACAACCGTTCGGCCTTGATCCGCATCCCCCGCATCAACCCCAAGACCACCAAAAGCACCCGCATCGAACTGCGCTGCCCCGATCCCTCCACCAATCCCTACCTCGCCTTCGCGGTCATGCTGCAAGCCGGCCTCGACGGTCTCAAGCGCAAGCTGGAATTGCCCAACGCCATCGAAGAGGACCTCTACCACATGAGCGGAGAGGACCGCGTCCGGCACGGGGTCGATTCCCTGCCCGGGTCGCTCGGCGAAGCCATCCAGGCCATGGAAGAGGACGGCATCGTTCGCAAGGCGATGGGTGACCACCTCTACGAGCGCTTCCTCGAAGCCAAGCAGTTGGAATGGGATTCCTACCGCATGTCCGTCAGCCCCTGGGAGCTGGAGCGCTACCTGGCCATCTATTGATCGAAAAAAAAGTGAGGGCGGAATCTTCGATTCCGCCCTCACTTTTTTTTCGCCCCCAGCCAGATGGCGAGAGAATCCCACCAGGATGGACTGGGGCCTTTTTTTTCGAGGGAATAGTAGTAGAGATAGTGGTAGGCGCTGCCGACCTTCTTGTCCTGACCGTAGCGATGGTAGTAGTAGTAGTAGTAGTTGAAGTAGGAGTAGGGTGCCGGCTGACGCCTGGGGTATTGCTGGTAGTAATATCTGGTATAGAGGGAGTAGTAGGGATTGGTGGAAGTGGCCTCCAGAGCGAGCGCGCTGGAGGCGGCGAGGGGAATGAGGAAGAAGGCCGTCAAAACTGATTTTTTCATCTAATAGGGGTGGATGGTGACCCCGCGGGAGGAAACCGCGACTCCCACGGCTCTGCCGCCAACCGAAAAGAACTCCGTCCCCCCCCGCTTCTCTCGGCTATAGGTGAGGGTGTTTCCGGCGAAGACCGAAGTCACCTTCCTTTCGGCGAAGAGGCGATAAAGGCGCCGCACCTCGCTGCGATCGCTCATCCCGGGAAGGGAGCGGGTCGAGGAAAGGGGGAGGTGGAGGAAGACGAAGGTGTTGCGGCGGGGACCGGCCAGAACTCCGTCCAACCAGTTGATCTGGCTCTTGCCGAGGCGACCGAAACGGTTGTCGAGGAAGACGAAGCGATCGCCCGCGACGTCGAAAATCTGCTTGCTCTTCCCGCAGAGCCTGACGAAGTTGGCGGACTTGTCATGCCGACCGGGGATGATGTAGGTGGGGAAGGAAAGGGCGGAGAGGCGGTTCAGGAATTGATAGTAGCCGTTCGAGCTTGCTCCGTTACCCAGGTGGATGGCGAAGTGGGGTTTGCGGTCGGTCTTTTCGACCCGCTTGAGGATCTCGGGCGTGGTGACCCCGGCGACGACGGCGAAGCGGTAATCCCCCTTGATGTTGCAGTTCAACTGCCAGGCGGCACGGCTTCCTCCCGGCACGGAAACGGAGGATAGGATGGTCCCACCGGAGCGGGACAGGGCATCGGCCACCCCCTGGGGGGTCACCAGGAAGGAACCGGCCGGAACGTTCCGCCACTGGACCTTGACGTGGAAGAACTCCCGCCCGCGGTTGTCGATGGTGTAGGAAGTCTGGGGCGAGTTGGCCCAGATCGTAATCTGCTCCCCTTCTCTTCGCTGGATCACACCGCCCTGGACCCCCAGGTCGGCCTCGCTGGCAAAGGCCGGAGCAGGCAACAACAGCAGGATAGCAAGCCAAAAGGACTTCATGGATCCCCCTTCAAGCCCGAAAGCTTATATTTCCCCCCTATCATACCACTCGTCCCCCTTTTGGTTAAATGCCGGCAGGCTTTCCGCGAACGCTTGCCCGGAGGGGGGAGAGGGACATGTTAAAATGGAGGGGGCAGGGAGGACCGGTTTCCATGAAAAAGCTCAGTATCGCCGTCATCTGGCACATGCATCAACCCCTCTACCGCGATCGCCTGACCGGCGTTTGTACCATGCCCTGGGTGCGCCTACACGCCGTCAAGGACTACCTCGACATGGTCTCCATCCTCGACGGCTTTCCCCTAGTCCGCCAGACCTTCAATCTGGTTCCATCCTTGCTGGAGCAACTGCAGGACTATGCGGACGGAAAGAGGGACCGGGCCTTCGAGGTTTCCCTGAAACCGGCCGCATCGCTCACCCACAAGGACAGGCTCTTTCTTTTCGAGCGCTTCTTCGACCTCAGCGAAAACCAGCTGGCCCTTTTCCCCCGCTTCGCCCGCCTCGCCGAGATTCGAAAAAACCTGCTCGACCAATTCTCCCCCATCGAGGCCGTCCGGGAGATTCCCGAGAGCCTGTGGACCGATTTGATGGTCCTCTTCAACCTGGCCTGGCTCGATCCTTTCTGGATAGAGGAGGACCCCGAATTGAGCCGTCTGAGTGAGAAGGCCAACCGAAACGAGCCTCTTTCCCACTCGGATCAACTGCTCGTCCTCGAAAAGCAGCAGGAACTGATCAAGCGCATCATCCCGACTTACCGGAGGATGGCCGAGAGCGGACAGATCGAACTGACGACCTCTCCCTTCTACCACCCGATCCTTCCGCTGCTCTGCGACATCGAGGTGGCCCGGGAGGCCATTCCGGACCTCCCCTTGCCGTCGGGGCGCTTCGCCCATCCCCAGGATGCCACCCGACAGGTCCGTCGCGGCCTGGACTTCTTCGAGCAGACCTTCGGCTTCCGTCCCAAGGGGTTCTGGCCTCCGGAGCAGTCCGTCAGTCTGGAGGCCATCGAGATTCTGCTGGACGAAGGCATCGAATGGGTGGTCAGCGACGAGGGCATCCTGGCGAACTCTCTCGGGACCGGCCTCGAGAGAGAGCCCTGGGGAGCCCTCAAGAAACCCGAACTGCTTTACCGCCCCTACTGGATCGAGAGGGGGGGGGAACGGCTCGCGGCAGTTTTCCGGGACACCGCGCTTTCAGATCTCATCGGCTTCAGCTACAGCCGCCTGAATGGCGCCCTGGCCGCCGACGATCTCGTGAGGCGCCTGAAGGAAAGTGCCGAACGCTTACCTTCCGAAGGCGACCACCTGGTCACCATCGCCCTGGACGGGGAGAACTGCTGGGAGTATTACCCCCGTGACGGGCGGGACTTCCTCGAGGCCCTCTACGAGGCCGTCAGCCGGGAGCCTTCCCTCGAGATGACCACCGTCTCGCGCTTTCTCGCCGCTCACCCTCCGGAGCAAACGCTGCCCCGCCTCCACCCCGGCTCCTGGATTTCCTCCAATTTCACCACCTGGATCGGGGATCCGGTCAAGAACCTGGCCTGGGAGTACCTCCGGAAGACCCGGGAGGATTTGGATGGTTGGGCCGGAAGCCTGAGACCGCGAGAATGGGAGCAGGCCTGGGAGGAGATCGCCATCGCCGAGGGCTCCGACTGGTTCTGGTGGTTCGGAGAAGGGAACAGTTCGGGTCAGGACGAAAGCTTCGATCTGCAGTTCCGGCTCCACCTCCAGAACGTCTACCGTCTCGGAAAGCGTCCGGTCCCCGAAGCCCTGCTCCAACCGGTTGCTCCTCCCAAACGCCTGCTGGTACCCAAGCTGGCGATCAGGCCCAGGCTGGATGGACACACCCTCGAGGGCTGGACGGGCGCGGGGATTTTCGATCCCGCCTGGATGAAGGGGACCATGCACCAATCCCTCCGCCTCATCCAGAAGCTCCGCTACGGCTTCGATGCCCTTTTCCTCTACCTCCGCCTCGAGTTCACCCCCTTCTTCGCGCGCGATCCCGAAGACGAAGTGGCGATCTACTTCTGCTACCCCGGTCAGACCCGCCTGAACTCTCCCGTCAACTTCCGGGCGGGGATGACTGAAATGGGGATCATCCGGGACTTCAAGTTCGCCCATGAAGTCCGAATCGGTTGGAACCCCCTGGAAGCCGTCCTTTCGTCCGCAGGGGAATACCACACCTGGATTCAACAGGAGAATCGACTGAAAGTGGCTTACCGGGAAGCGCTCGAGGTGGCGGTCCCTTTCGACGAACTGGCCGTCCCCCCCAGTCAGGAAATGCGTTTCGCCCTGGTTCTCGCGCGCCAAGGAACGATCGTCGAGGTCGTCCCGGTGAACGAAACCTTGAAACTCTTTTCGCCTTTCGATTTGGAAGAGGTTAAAATTCTTTAATTGAACCTCGAAGGTTTTTAAATTCGCGTTTCGAACGTCAAGTTTCGCGCCCAGAGGTGGGATAATGACTTGTCAATCTGCTGACGAACTGAGGGGGACACCATGCACCTGCTTTCTCGAATCCTCTCTAACCGTGAACACCGCCTTTTCAAAGATCTACTCAAAGCGCTCTCCCTGGTTCTCGACCTCGCCCTGGATCAGAAACAACAGCATTCCCTCCGGGTCGCCGTGGCTTGCGTCCAGATCGGTGCCGAATCGGGGCTTCCCGCGACCGCGTTGAGGGACCTCTTCTATGCCGGCCTCCTTCACGACATCGGGGAGATCGGCCTCCTGGACGAGCTTCAAGGGGACCAGAACCAACACCCCGCGGCCGGGGCGAGGATCGTTTCCCTGATCCCTTCCCTGGCTCAGGCCGCCGAGTCCATCCGCCACCACCAGGAGCGTTTCGACGGAAGCGGCTTCCCCGCCAAACTACGCGGGGAGCAAATCCCCCTTTCCTCGCAGATTTTGGCCCTTTGCAACGCGGTCGATTCCATCGCCTTCGCCACCGGTCCCCTCGAGAACAACCCGCGGGCCATTCCCCGCGACCAGGTCCTGCACGCCCTCGATAGCTGGAAGGGCTCCCGCTTCGAACCCGGCCTGGTTTCGAGCTATGCCGGCATCCTGCGGCGCGGGGCGGTCTGGGACATGTCCGAGTTCTCCGAAAAGCACTGGAAGAACCTCAAACTGGACATCATCGACATGAGCTACCTGATCGACCTCGAAGAAATCAACTACCTCGAGGTGACCCTCAAGGTCTTCGCCACCATCATCGATACCAAGCACCGCTACACCCAGGGGCATTCCCAGCGGGTGGCCGAATTCGCCCGCATCCTGTCGCGTACCCTGGCCTTGAGCGTTGAGCAAGAGCGCCAAATCTACTATGCCGGATTCCTCCACGACGCGGGCAAGGTCTGTGTCTCCCGCCAGGTGCTCGATAAACCCTCCAAGCTCTCCGACATGGAGTGGAAGATGATCGCCGATCACCCCCGCAACTCGAGGATGATCATCGAGAAGATCTCGAGCCTCGAGGTCGAATCGGAGATCGCCGGCTACCACCACGAACGCTTCGACGGTCGCGGCTACCCCTTCGGTCTCAAGGGGGAGGAGATCCCCATCGGAAGCCGGATCATGGCGGTGGCCGACTCCTACGACGCCATGACCAGCCAGCGCTCCTATCGGATCTCCCTCAGCCACGAAGACGCGATCGAAGAGATCATCCGCTGCTCCGGGCAGATGTACGACCCGAAGGTGGTCGAGGCTTTTTCCTCCATTCCGGCCGGTATTCTGAACGAAGCCGCTCAGAATACCCTCTAGCTTTTCCTCTTCCTCGCCTCTATAATTGAGGCACGCCTCCGTAGCTCAGTTGGATAGAGCGGCGGTTTCCTAAACCGCAGGTCGCAGGTTCGAATCCTGCNNATAGAGCGGCGGTTTCCTAAACCGCGTCTGCCGCAGGTTCGAGTCCCGCCGGGGGCGCTAAAAAAGGAAAGGTCCCGCAAATATTGCGGGACCTTTCCTTTTGCTCAGAAAACCAGGTGAGCCGAAAGGCCGATCGAGGCGGGGATCCGACGCAAGCCGAGGTTGTCGCTTTGGTTGAAACCGAAGAAAACGTCGGTCATGAAGACCGGGCTGAAGGCAAAGCGCAGACCCAGGTTGGACTGGGTGAGCACTCCACCGACGCCGGTCAGGCCCAGGTTGGAATCGGCCAGAACGTGGAGATTCGGACTGATGGCCAGGTTGGCCCCCAACCCGAGCGAGGCGAAGTTGGCCGGGGTGACGGAACCGCGCCCCGGTGCGAAGATCCCGATGTTGTAGGCCGGGAAAACCGTGAGTCCCAGGATATTCACGTCATTGAAGGCGAATCCCTTGGAAATCGGAACGCCGAGCTGGATCCCGAGCACGGGATTCCCGTTCACGTCGGTCGACAATACTCCGCCCGCCATGGTCGAGAGCGAGAACAANNGCCCCCTGTCGCTCCTGTAAGAGGCCCCATTTCCCGGTCAGATCGAGCTGACCGCCCCAGCCGGCGACACCGGTGCTTATCCCGGTATCGAGCTGGAAGTTGTTCTCCAACCCCAGTGCCGCACGAAGGTTGATCGCGTTGGACGACAGCGGCCCGATCTGAGGAACCAGGAAAACGCTCGTGCTGAGGATCCCCGTCCCGGCACCGAGCACCCTCGCCTGGGGCACCGAAAAATCCCTGGTCGGTCCCCGATCGGCGATGGACTGGGAGTTGGCCGGTGTTGTCAGGAAAAAGGAAATGAGGCCCGCCAAAACGGCGGCCATCCACTTTTTGNNAAAAGAAGTCGACTTTTCGAGAAGAAAATAGCACGGAGCCCCCCCCCTCACAAGGCACTCTTCCCGCTTCGGCCTCCGCGCATTCGCAGGACGAGCTTGCGCCCTTCGTCCATCGAAAGAAGGATGAGGGGGAAGGTGAGGAGAAGCCCCCACTCCTTCGTTCCGAGGGGAGAAGTGCCGAAGGGGGATTGCAAAAACGAGAGCTCGGTCATCAGGAAAAGGAAGACTCCCGAAAAGAGAACCCCCCAGAGGATCAAACGGTTGGAGGAGAGCCCGATCGAGAAGACCGAGAGTCGATCCGTACGGTTGGCGAAGGCGTTCCCCACCTGGGCCAGGGCGATCCCGGCGAAGGTCATGGTCGTCGCCAGGCGATAATCGGAGCTGCCGTAGGGCGCCAAGGGAATATTCGGCCAGCCCCTTTCTCCGTTCAAGAAAAAATAGGCCCCGAGCGAGAGAACCGACTCGATCATCCCGTACCAGAGCAGGGAAAGCGTCAGGGTTCTTCGATCCAAAAGGCGTTCCGTCCGGGGGCGGGGCGGCTGATCCATGGCGCCCGCCTGAGCCGGCTCCGCCCCCAGTCCGATGGCGGAGATCATGTTCGAGCCCAGGTCGATGGCGAGGGACTGCATCATCGTGAGGGGAAGGGGGATCACCCCTCGGGAGAAGAGGACCAGGACGGCGGGCCAGGCTTCGGCCATATTGCATGCGAAGATGTAACTCGCAAAGCGGCGGATGTTGGCGTAAACGGCCCTCCCTTCCTCCACGGCGTTCACGATGGAAGCGAAGTGATCGTCTATCAGGATCATATCGGCGGCGGAGCGCGCAACGTCCGTTCCCGTCGCCCCCATCGCCACCCCGATATCGGCCTTNNTTCACCCCGTCTCCCGTCACGGCCACGGTTTGCCCCATTTCCTGCAAGAGCCTGACAATCCTCAGCTTGTCCTCGGGCAAGAGCCGCGAAAAGATCTCGGTTTCCGCGAGCTCCCCCTTCAATTCCCGGTCACTCAGTTTCTCGACCTCGCTTCCGTTCAGGACCACGGCTTTTTCGCCATTGAGCAGGCCGANNCCTTCTGGCAATCCCCTCGGCCGTTCTCTCGTAATCTCCGGTCAACATAATGACCCGGATGCCGGCCCGATGACAGCGGGCGATCGCCTCCGCCACCCCTTCCCGCGGAGGATCCAAAAGTGAAACCAGCCCCAAGAAAAGCAGGTCCTTTTCGATTTCCTCGGCCGAAAAAGCGCTTCCTACCAGCAGTTTCTTTCTCGCCACCCCCAGGATCCGGTAGCCCTGAAGGGCTGCCCTGTCGAGCGCTTCCAGCACTTCCCCCTTCGCTTTTTCTCCGAAAGCCTCTTCTTTTCCCTCGATGAGGATGCTGGAAGAGAGGGCGACGAGTTCCTTCGGGCTTCCCTTTACGAAGGCTAGGACATCCCCCTGTTGGTAGACCGTGCTCATCCTTTTGCGCTCCGAATCGAAGGGAATTTCGAAAAGTCGTGAGAGGCGATCGCTCTCGATTCCGAGCCGGAGCGCCGCCTGGAGCAGGGCCACTTCGGTGGGGCTTCCCGAGAGGTTTTCCCCGACCCGGGCGTTGTTGCAGAGCGCACAAGCCAAAAGAAGTTCATGGGCCCTTTCGTCGGGNNTCTCGATGGAGGAGAGCCTCTTGACCAGGGCCTTCCTCCCGGCCATCCTCTTCACCCCCATGGCCAGGGCCAGGGTCACCGTCGCGGGCATCCCCTCCGGAACGAAGGCGATGATCATGCCCAAAGCGAAGATGAAGCTTTCGAAGGGCTTCACCCCCAGCAGGAGAAAGGCCGGGGCGAAGAAAAAGATCCCCATTCCAACGGCGAGCAAGGAAACGGTTTTCGCCAGGCGCTCCAGCTCGAGCTGAAGCGGGCTTGGCGGGGCCTTCAGGGTCTGCGTCAACAAAGCGATGCGTCCGAATTCCGTTCGGGCCCCCGTCGCAGTGAGCAAAAGCCTCCCCGAACCGGCGAGGACATGGGTCCCCGCGAAGAGGAAATTGCAGCGCTCGGCAAGCGGCGTGCCTTCCGGCACCTCCCCCACGCTTTTCTTCACGGGCTCGGCCTCCCCGGTGAGGGTGGATTGATCCACCCTCAACTCGACGGCCTCCAGCAGAACCCCGTCGGCGGAAACGAAGTCCCCCTCCGACAAAAAAACGAGGTCACCCAAAACCAGCTCTTCGGCGGAAATCCTTTCTTCTTTTCCGGAGCGGAGCACCCTGGCGAAGGCGGGAATGAGGCGACGAAGGCTCTCGGTGGCCATCTCCGCCTTCGTTTCCTGCCAGAAGCCGAAGCAGCCGTTGATGAGGTTGACCAGGACGATGGCGACCCCGAGGGCCTCGCTCCGCACCAGGAAGGCGATGAAGGATGCGAGCCAAAGCAGCAGGGCCATCAGGTGCGTGAAGTTCCCGAGAAAAAGGGAAAGAAGCCTTTCGTCCTTCTTTTCGGGGATGCGGTTGGGGCCGAAAGAATCGAGGCGCCGCTCCGCCTCCTGCTTTGAAAGCCCCTCGGGAGTGCTCTTCAGCGTGGCGAAAAGCGTTTGGACCGGGAGGGAATATTGCTTGTTGGACATCTCCATCCGGATATCTTAATATATTTTTATGTCTCATTTACACCTCCCCGACGGCATCCTCCCCCTCTGGCTGGTCCTGAGCGGCTGGGCGCTGGCCATGATTTTCCTGGGGCTCGCTTCTTTCAAGACCAGGGAGGGGGAACTTCGGCTGGCCCGTCTGGGCTTTCTCGCCGCCCTCATGATCGTGGCCATGTCTCTCGAGCTGCTTCCCCTGGCATACCACCTAAACCTCGGAGTCCTGGCGGGCATCCTGCTCGGCCCGGCTTTGGGATTCTTGGCGGCCTTCCTCGTCGATCTCATCCTCGCCCTGCTCGGCCACGGGGGGATCACGGTGCTGGGGCTCAACGCCCTGATCCTGGGCTTGGAGATCTTTTTGGGAAACCTGCTCTTTCGAGGGGCCTGCCGGCTGGGCATCCCGCCCCCACCCGCCGCCGCAGGGGCGACCGTTTTTTCCCTCTTCTGCAGCACTTCCCTGATGGTCCTGGTGGTCCGGCTCTCGAAAACGGCTCCCTCGGCGATCCTGGAACACCAGCCAGTTCCCCATTTTCACGCCTTCTTGCTGCTGGTCTACGGCCTCGGGAGCCTGGGCTGGCTGCTCGAAGCGGCCTTGACGGCGGGCATCGTTCGCTATCTCTCCAGGCTACGGCCCGCTTTCCTGGAAGACTCATGCTAGACCTCGAGGCGATCGATCGCTGGGCCAGAACCGATAGTCCCTTTCACCGGGCTTCCCCCCTCTCGAAGATTTGCGGGGCTTCTCTCGGGATCCTGGGGGCCGCCATCGCTTCCTCTCCCCCCTTTTTGCTGCTCCTCGCGGCGGAATGGCTTTCCATCCTGGCCTGGTCACGCTTGCCGCTCCGCTCGATCCTGACCCTTTGCGGCTATGCTGGGCTTTTCGCCGGCCTCTACTCCTTGATCGACTGGGGGGGATTCCCCCTGGCGCTCACCCTCATCCTCAAGGCGGTGGTTTCCGCGCTCTCCGTCCTCTCGGTGGTGGCGACGACTCCCTACCCCAGGGTTTTTCAGGCCATCCGCCCCATCCTTCCCCGGCCCCTTCCCGATGCCCTCCTGTTGACCTACCGCTCTTTATTCATCCTGCTGCACCGCTGGGGCCACCTCATCACCGCCCTGCGCCTGCGAGGCGGGATCGTTCCCCGACACCCCCTGCGCACCCTGAGAAACACCGTACCCAGCCTGGGGATGCTGCTTTTGTCCGCCCTGGATCACAGCCAGGGGCTTTACGAGGCGATGCTCTTGAGAGGCTACCGGGGATTTTTGGCGAGCGAAAGAAAAAATTTTTTCTCTCGAGAGGATTTCCTGCCCTTTTTTTTCGGCGCCTTGTCCGTTTTGATCGCCTTGGTCGGGAGGAAGACATGGAACCCGTGATTCACATCGAAGACCTCGCCGCGGTTTATCCGGGCGGGGAAAAGGTTTTTTTCGAGGGGAAAATCCTGGTCGCACCCGGAGAGCGGCTGGCGCTTCTGGGAGCGAACGGGTCGGGCAAGACGACTCTCTTGCGCCTGATCTCGGGGCTGATGAAGCCGGAAGAAGGAAAAATCCTCGTTTTCGGGCGCCCCCCCTTCGCGAACTTCGATTTCGTCCGCGATCACCTGGGGGTCCTCTTGCAGCACGTCGAGGACCAGTTGATCGCCCCCACCGTCGAAGAGGACATCGCCTTCACCCCTCGCAACCGGGGCTGGCCGGAAAAGAAGATATCCGAGGCGGTCGAGAGAACGATGAGAGACTTCGGGATAGAAGCCTTGCGGGAGCGGCCCGTCCACTCCCTCAGCGCCGGGGAGCGAGTGAGGGTGGCGCTAGCGGGCGCGCTGATCGCCCGTCCCGAGCTCTTGCTGCTCGACGAACCCTTCGAACATCTCGATCCCCAGGGGCGCCGAGAAACAAACGAACTTCTCGGGAATTTGGCTTCCTCCGGAGTGAGCATCCTCCTCTCCACCCATCAGGTCAACCTGGTTTCGGAAGCGGCCGACAAGATCGTCGTGCTGGCGCCGGGGGGAAGGCTCGCCATGCAAGGACCTCCCGAAGAAGTCTTCGGGAGGTCCGAGGAGTTGCTGGAACTGAGGATCGAGCCCCCCATCCTGGGGGACCTGTTTCATCGCTTGAAGCGTCCCGTCCCCCGCACGGTGGCGGAAGCGGCGGAAATTCTTCAGCGGCCGGCGTAAATTTCTTTGGACAGGGCCTCGATCTGGTCGACGATCTCTCCGAACTTCTTGACGGTGGTTTTCACCGGCTGGGGGGTGGTCAGATCGATCCCGGCTTCCTGGAGCAGTTGAACGGGATACTTGGAAGAACCGGCTTTCAGGAAGCGGAGGTACTTCCGGGCGGCCGGTTGGCCTTCCTTCTCGATTTTTTCGGCCATCGCCAGGGAGGCCGCATAGGAGGTCGAATACTTGTAGACATAGAAGTTGTAGTAGAAGTGGGGAACGCGCGACCAGCCGAAGCGGCTTTCCGGCTCCAGGGTGTTGGCGGGACCGGCGTATTTCTTGAGGATGGAGTTCCAGGTTCCGTTCAAGAAATCGGAGGTCAAGGTCTCTCCCCCATCGGCCTTCTGGTGGATGGTCTTTTCGAACTCGGCGTACTGGGTCTGCCGGAAGATCGAACCGATGATCCCGTCGGCGTACTGACAAAGCAGGAAAAGCCTTTGCTTCCTGTCCGTGGTCTTCTTGAGCAGGTAGTCCATCAGGAGAATCTCGTTGGTCTGGGAAGCGACTTCCGCGACGAAGATCGGGTTGTCGGCGTTGAAGAAGTTGTTCGAGGTCTGGGAGAAGTAGCCGTTGACGGCGTGCCCCATCTCGTGGGCGAGGGTGGAGAGGTCCCAGTAGGTGCCCGAATAGCTTTGCAAGACATAGGGATGGACGCCGTAGACCGAGGCGGAATAGGCCCCGCTGCGCTTGCCCTTGTTCTCGTAGACATCCACCCACCGGGAATCGAAGCCCTTGTTGAGCACCTTCAAGTATTCCTGACCCAGGGGGGCCAGGGCTTCGTTGATGATCTTCTTGCCTTCTTCGAAGGGGAATTCCATCTTCGAACCGGGGACGAGAGCGACCGACCAATCATAGGGGCGTTGCTCGGGCAGGTTCAGGACTTGCTTGCGCAGGGCGTAGTAGCGATGGAGGGTCGGCAACCCTTCGTTGACCGTCGAGACCAAACTGTCGTAGACCTTGATGGGGATGTTCTCGTTGTCGAGAGCGGCCGCGATGGCGGAGGGGTACTTTCTCACCGTCCGGTTGAAGACATGGGCCTTGACCTGGCCGTTGAGAAGGGCCGCCATGGTGTTGTTGACGGCGCCGTAGGTCGAGAGAAGCCCGACGTAGGCGTTTTTCCGAACTTCCCGCTTGTCCGACTCGAGCAGGGAAATGTAGCGTCCTTCGGATAGTTCGGTGTCCTTGCCGCTCTCGTCCTTGATGGTGGGGAACTTGAGATCGGTGTCGGCGAGCTTGCCGAAGGCGTTCTCGGGAACCCCCATAACTTCGCCGGATTGGGCCAGCAAGGCCTCCTGCTCCTTGGGAAGGGTATGCCTGCCCTGCCGGATGGCGTTGGAAAGGAACTGACGGTAATTCTTCAATTTCGGCTCTTGAGCCACGAACTGGGCCAGCTTTTTCTCCGTCATCCGGGCGATTTCAGGGGAAAGGAAGGCCGTCGCCGCACTCACGTCCTTGAAAAGGACTTCGGATTTCCCGACCAGGGCATCGAAGGAAGAAACGGAAGTATCCTGGTCGCTGCCCCGCTGGGCGTATTCGAAAAGGCGACTCAACTTGACGCAGGCGCTTTCGTAGGCCACGAGAAAGGCGAGGAGGGTCCGCGGGGAGGAAAGCAGCTTTCCTTCGTACTTGGCAAGAGCCTCGGTCTGGCTCTTGACTTCTTTCCAATCCTTCTGCCAGGCGGCACCCGAGGGGTAGATGTCCTCGAGCCGCCACTGGTAACGGGGATCCATTTGGGAACGGCTCTTCACGGCACCATCCGCCAAAACGGGGGAGGCGACGGAAAGGGAAAAGGCGGTGAGCAAAAGACAGGAGGTGATTCTTTTCATTTCGACCCCTTCAAACAAACAACGATAATCCCCGCATTATAACACTCGTTTCCATGAAAAAAGGGCCCCGAAGGGCCCTGGGAAAACGAAGCTACATTTTCGCGATGGTGCCGTCCGCTCGCTTGGCGACGTCGATCTCGATGCGGTTCTTGGTGGAGCTGGATTGTTTGACGGTGTAGTAAATGGTGACGGTTTCTTCGGTCCCGGCGCCCATTTTCTTGAAATAGCTTTCGCNNCTTGCCGGAGACGACGTAGCCGTATTCGCTCTTACCGTTCGCTTCGCTACTGAGGGTGGCGGTCCAGCCCTCGGTGAAATTCCCCGGGGCATTGCAGGAGAGCTTGCCGGTGGTCTTGAACTTCTTGCCGTCGTTGGCGGCGGAACCTTCACGGTCCCAGAAGGAAGAGAGCGTGGCATAGGAGGCTTCCTGGTAGTTGGATTCCTTGAAGGAGGAGAAGAGGCCGCTCGAGGAAACCACGCCGGTCTTGTTGGAAGAAAGGGTGGGGGCCATATTGTTGTTGGCGCCGCAGCCAACCAGGGTCAGCAGCAGGAGCGTCGCGGTGATCAACTTCTTCATTATTTCCATTCCTTTCGAAAACTCGCTTTTACTTCTCGATAGTCCTCTATCGCGAAAAAAGGCAAACTGTTTCTTATGGAGAGGTTAAGGATAGGGAAAGGATCGTTAAATACCATCAGCGAGGGGGCGTCATCGATCGCTG
>DOBT01000047.1 GCA_003503675.1 Cyanobacteria bacterium UBA8530
CTGAAGCCTGTCCTGAGCTTGTCGACGGGTATCGAAGGGCACACCCTCGCTGTCTTGCGCAAACGAAATTTGCGATAAACTTTCATTCCCCGATCAGTCGTCGTCCTCGTCGCCCTCGTCGTCCAGGTAGACCTCGGCCAGGGTCTCGTCGAGATAGCGATCGAAGAGGCAGGGTTGGATGGACGGTTCGATGGCGGCCCTGGGACGCGGGGCGTCGGCCGCCTCCGGAAAGGGAATGATCCGAATGATCCGCTCCCCGTCGACCAGGTCGAGGAATACGGGATCTTCCTGTCCCTTTCCAATCTGGAGGAAGTCGAAGCACGAAGTATTGATGTAGAGGCGACCGTTCACGATCACCGTTCCGGATTGGTTGTTGGTGGTGACGGAAGCCAGATAGCCCTCTCCCGAAGCCCGCTCGACGCCGAGGTAGTAATCGACATAACGCACTTGACCGAGGTCGCGCAGGATGCGGGCCATGTCCTTGCGTTGATATACGATGCCCTCGTCAACGATGCAGGGAAGCTGGTTCCTTTGTTCGCGCTCTTCCATTACTTATCCCCCTTCGAGCTGCAAAGTGGCGTGACTGCTTGCTTTGAGGCTCCCAAAACATGCCCGCCCATTATATCACTCCAGGGAAAAGACGCCCGGAACAAGAAGATGAAGAATCCTGAATGCCCGGCCGATCGAAAAAAAGGGCGGATTCCGATCATCCGGCCAAGCCAAAAAAATCCCCTTTCCCCTTTCGGGGAGAGGGGATTTTTTGCGGTTCTTATTTTTTTGCCTGGATTTCGATCGAGAGCTTTTCGATCTCGTTGACGATGGAAGCGAACTTGTTGACGGCGACCTGTACCGGCAGGGCGGTGGTGAGGTCGACTCCGGCTTCCTTGAGAAGGTCAACCGGATACTTGGAGGAACCGGCCTTCAGGAAGGCGGTGTAGGCATCCGCAGCCGGCTTGCCCTTGGTGAGGATCCGGTCCGCCATGGCGAGGGAGGCCGCATAGGAAGTGGCGTACTTGTAAACGTAGAAGTTGTAGTACATGTGGGGAATGCGGGACCAGGCCACGTCTCCGACCGGGTCGAGGGTGAGGGCGGGACCGCCGTATTTCTTGGAGATGCCGCGCCAGGTCTGGTTCAGCAAATCGGAGGTGAGGGTCTCGCCGGCGTCGCCCTTGTCGTGAATGGCCTTCTCGAATTCGGCGTACTGGGTTTGACGGTAGACCGAACCGATGATGCCGTTGGCGAACTGGGTGAGCAAGTAGAGTTTCTGCTTTTTATCGGTCGTATGCTTGAGCTGGTATTCCATGAGCAGGATCTCGTTGGTCTGGGAGGCGACTTCGGCCGTGAAGATGGGGTTCTCGGCGTTGAAGTAGTTGTTGGCGGCCTGAGAATAGTAGCGATTGATGGCGTGCCCCATCTCATGAGCCATGGTGGACATGCCCCAGTAGGTGTCGGACCAGTTGTGCAGAACGTAAGGGTGCACGGAGTAGGGTCCCCAGGAATAGGCGCCGCTGCGCTTTCCCTTGTTCTCGTAGACGTCGACCCAGCCGGATTTGATGCCCTTGTCGTAGATCTTGACGTATTCGGCGCCCAGGGGGCTCAGGGCCTTCTGGATGATCTCGTTCGCCTGGTCGTAGGAGAACTCCATCTTGACGCCGGGGACCAGGGCCACCGAGGTGTCGTAGGCGTGGAGTTCGGGCAGGTTCATGATCCGCTTGCGCAGAGCGTAATAGCGGTGAAGAGCGGGCAACCCCTTTTCCACCGAGGACACCAGGGAGTTGTAGACCGAGACCGGAATGTTTTCGTTGTCCAGGGCGGCGGCCATGGCGGTGGGGTATTTCCGCACGGTCCGGTTGAAGACGTGGACCTTCACCTCGGAGTTCATCAGGGAGGCCATGGTGCCGTTGACCCCCTTGAAGGTCTCCAGCAGCTTTTCGTAGGCGTTCTTGCGGACCGAGCGATCCTCGGATTCCATGAAGGCGGTGTAGCGCCCCTTGGTCAATTCGACGTCGTTGCCCTGCTCGTCCTTCATGGTGGGGAAGACGAGGTCGGCGTTGTTGAGCATCTTGAAGGCGTTCTCGGGAGCGCTCATCGCCTCGCCGGCCTGGGCCAAGAGGGCTTCCTGCTCCTTCGGGAGGGTGTGCTTGGCTCTCCGCACGATATCGGAGAGGAGCTGCCGGAAGGGCCGCAGTTTGGGATACTTGGTGATGAGCTCACTCAGCTTCTTCTCGGAAAGCTTCGAGATCTCGGGGGAGAAGAAGGCGGTCTTGGCGGAAATTTCCTTCGAGAGGGAGTCCGCCTTGCCGGAAATGGAATTGAACGACGAGATGGCGGTGTCCTGATCGCTGTTCATACTGGCATATTGAGTCAGCTTGTCGAGCTTGATGCAGGCTTCTTCGTATTTTTTCAGGAAAGAAAGAAGCTTGTCCGGAGAGGAAACGAGGGTTCCCTCGTACTTGGCGAGGGAGGCGCCGAGGGCCTTGGCGGACTGCCAATCCTTGTCCCAGGCTCCCATCGAGGGATAGATGTCGGATAGCTTCCACTGGTAGCGCTGGTCGATTTCGGAACGCTTCTTCAGGGCTCCGGCCGCACAAGCCGGTTGGACCAAAGCCGGTAGGGAGACGCTCATCGCCAGGAGGCCGATGAAAATCCCCGCCTTGAATTCCTTCATTATTCTCTCCCTGTGTCTTTTTTTGGACGAACCCATTACGAGAAAGCAGTGTACCATCCCCGGGACATATTTTTGAAGTATACTGGGAACATGCAAGCCCTCTCGTTCCTGAAGACCAAAGCTTACGGCTGTCTCCGCGCAAACGCCGAGATCCTCATCCCTCTCGGGATCTTCTTTTTCGTCCTCTTCGCCTATCGCTTCCTCAACCGTCAGCAGTTCGTGAGCCTCCACTACTTCGTTCCCTTGGCCGATGCCTTCTTTCATGGGCGGCTGAACGTCCTCGATCACCCCTCCTGGCTAAACGAGCTGGTGCCTTTCCAGGGCAAGTTCTTCGTGGTCTATCCCCCCATGCCCGCCGTGATCCTCATGCCCTTCATGCTCCTCTGGGGAAAGGGAATGAACCAGGCCCTCGTCTCGGTCATCCTGGGGGCGCTGAGCGTCTATCTGATCTACTTCCTCCTCTACAACCTCGGCTTTTCCCTGATCAAGAGGATCTTCTTCTCCTTGTTCTTCGCCTTCGGCACCATCTTCTGGTATTCGGCCCAGAACGGCACCTCCTGGCACTTCGCCCAGATATGCGCCACCACCTTCATGTTGTTCGCCATCCTGGAAAGCCAGGAAGGGAAGCGCCCCTGGCTGATGGGATTCTACCTGGGCTGCGCGGCCCTCTCGCGGCTGCCAACCCTCCTGGCCTTCCCCTTCTTTCTTTTCGTCCTCTTCCAAGAAAAGAAAAAAAATAAAGAAAATAACGAGAATATTGCGCTCCTGATCGCCTGGTTGCAGTTCGGAGCGGTCCTCTCCCTCTTCATGGGACTCTATCTCCTCTACAACTTCCTGCGCTTCGGCTCGGCTTTCAACACCGGCTACTCCCTCATACCGGGCCTCATGCAGGAGTATCAGTACCGCTACGGCTTCATGAGCATTCATTCCATCGGGCGCAACCTCTATGCCCTCTTCCTGAAGAGCCCGAACTTCGTGGAAAGCCTGCCCTACCTTCAGGCCTCGAAACTCGGAGGACTGAGCATCCTTTTGACGACCCCCCTCTTCCTCTGGGCGATCAGGGCGCGCGGGAGAGATGCCCTCACGTTGGGTTGCTGGCTCGCCGTGGCCTTGATTTCGGTTCCCATCCTGATACACAGCGATCCGGGCGGGGAGCAGTTCGGTTACCGCTACGCCCAGGACTTCTACCCCTTCCTTTTCCTGCTGACCATGCAGAGCCTGAAAGGAAGGATCTCTTTCGAGCAGGGGGTGGCGATCGGGCTCGGCCTACTGGTCAACGCCTGGGGCATGTGGTCCACCCTGACCAACTTTTGGGGATGAAAAGGAAAATGGAAAAAAAAGAAAAGTTGATCCCCCTCGGGATCTTCGCCCTGGCCCTCTTCGCTTATCTGGGAACCTTGCTGCCGGGGGTGGGCTTCTGGGACACCGGGGTCTTCCAGGTCATCCCCTACACCCTCTCCTTCACCCACCCCACCGGCTACCCCTTTTACATCCTTTTTGGAAAAGCCTTCTGCTTTCTCGAACCCTTCGGCAGCATCGCCTTTCGAATGAACCTGCTGTCGGCCCTGTCCGCCTCGGCCGCGGCTTCCTTCATTTATCTGCTGTGCCGCCGTCTCGAGGCCGAAGAATACCTTTCCCTGGGAGCCGCCCTCACCTTCGCCTTCTCGCAAATCTTCTGGCGGACGGCGGTACGGGCCGATCCCCACACCCTGCATGCCTTCCTGGTGGTTTTGTTACTCGGCCTGGCCGTCAAATGGCACCAAAACGAAGAAAACAAAAAAAGAAAACCTCGTCTCCTGGCCTGGCTGGCTTTTCTTTACGGGTTGTCGCTGGGCAACCACATGATGATGACCATGCTGGGGCCCGCCCTCTTCGTCTTCGTCTTATCCTCCGAAAAAAAGCTTTTGCGTCAGGGAAGGCGACTGCTCGGGTTGTTCGGGCTCTTCCTGCTGGGAGCCTCCGTTTACCTCTACCTTCCCATCCGCAGCGCCATGAACCCGCCGATAAGAGCGGACTACCCCTTGAACGATTGGTCCAACTTCTGGCAATACGCCCTCGGACAGGACTTCAAGGGGGAGATGAACTTCCTTTCCCCGAACGGTCCCCGGCACTTCGTCGAGAACCTGCCCCGCTTCCTGGGGACGCTCTCCGACAGCATTTCTCCCATCGGGCTCTGGGCCGTCTTGATTTTGGCGGCTTTCGGGCTCTTCCGGCTTTTTCGAAAAGACAGGGCGATCTTTTTCCTTTTTTCGCTCGCTCTCTTGATCCCCCTCTACGCCGCCCTTTCCTACGTCAACGGGGACATCGATCGCTACTATTTCACGGCCTTCGAGATCCTCGTGGTCCTGGCGGCCCTGGGAGGAACCGCCCTCTTGTCGGGTTATGAAAAGATCGGGAATTACTTCGAGCGGATCGAGGAAAGCCTGGCAAAGCTGGAGAAAAGGGAGGCCTTGCCGTCGCGCTGGCCGGATCTGCGCTGGCTGGCGCTCGCCGCGGTGATTTTACCGCTGTCCCTCATCCCCCTGAACCGTGGGCGGGTGGGCAACATCTCGGCCGAGCACTTCGGAAAGGAGTTCCTCCGCGTCGCCAAGCCCGAGGCCCTGGTCATGAGCTGGTGGAACTACTCTACTCCGCTGTGGTACCTCCACTTCGCGGAGGGCAAGCGCCCCGACATCGAGATCTACAACGGCATCGACAAGGTGCCCGCGGAACTCGCCCGTCGCTTCGACGGAAAGAGACCGATCTACCTCATCCAGCCGGGTGACCGCATCGAGGCGCTCTCGAAGGAATACCGTCTCGAAAGGGTCTTTCTCGCCTGTGGGGAGACGGTCTACGAGGTCAAGGCCAAGACAATCAAGTAGGGCTTTCGCCCTTCGGGACGGTCGGGAGCACGAAGCGGAAAGTGCAGCCCTTGTCTCTTCCTTCGCTCTCGGCCTCGATGAATCCGCCGTGGAGTGTCAGGATCTCCTTGCAGATGCTCAAGCCGATCCCCGTCCCTTCCACCCCGCGGGTCAACCCCGCATCCAGTTGCTGGAAAGGGGCGAAGAGTCTGGGAAGGTCCTCTTTCTCGATGCCGATCCCCGAGTCCATGACCTCGGTGACCAGGCGGTTCTCCTCGATGAAAGCGCGGATGGCCACTTTTCCGCCCGGGGGAGTGAACTTGACGGCGTTGGCGATGAGGTTGGCGAGAACCTGGAAGATCCTCTGCCGGTCGAGACTGACCTCGCCCGGCACCGAAACTTCGCACTCGATCTCGAGCCCCTTCGCCCTCGCCAGCGGCCTCATCGAAACGATGGCTTCCCGGAGCAGGACGGGATAGGGGGTCTCTTTGGGGAAAATGCTGAAAAGACCGGCCCTCAGCCTGGTGAAGTCGAGGAGAGAATCCACCAGTTCGAGCATGCGATCGGTCGACATCAGGATCTTCTCCACCGAACGGCGTTGCGGTGGGTTGAGGAGGCCCTGCAACTCGTCGAGGAGGATGCTCCCGAAGCCCATGATGCCGTTCAGGGGCGTCCTCAGCTCGTGGGATATCACGGAAAGGAAATCGTCCTTTATTCGATCGGCCTGTTTCAGGCCTTCGATGCGGTCCCGGTTTAGCCGGCGCTCGTTCTCGAGGGGATCGGCGATCCTCCGGGTGACGGACACGACGATCAATCCCGAGAGCAGCAGGGATAGGAGAAAGATCCCCAGGGCGTTTCGAGCCAGGGCGGCTCGATAATCGAGGTAGTTCTTGGCGCTGACGTCGAGGCCCAGGATGGCCACGGTTTTCCCGCTCTTGTTCAAGATGGGGGCATAGCCGGACAACCATTCCCCGTATTCGTCGGAATAGAGGGCTTTGCTGGCGGATGGACCGTGCCACCCCTCCCCCAGAACGGGGTCCTGCGTGGCGTCGTACCGCCTGCCGGGGGCCGCGTAGAGCGGTCCGCCGGGGGACTCGGCGTCGACCACGAACTGCCAGACGTTCTGGCGGGGATAGAGGGGCTTGATGGTGTAAACGCCCTTAACGAAGGGATCGACCTCCCGGAGCTTCCTCAGTTGCGAGTGGATGATCCGGTAGGCGGGGTCCTTCTCGTTTTTCACCGACTGGTGAAGGTCGCCGTCGATGACGAGGGCCGCCGTGGCCGCCTGGGCTTTCAGGCTCGAGCGCAGCTCTTCCCGAAAGATCCAGCTGCCCTGGGTGTAGAAAAACCAGCAAACGAGGGCGAGCATCACGGCTATCGTGGTCTGGAAGACCAGAACGATTCGGACCCTGAGACCGATTTTCCGGAGGAAAGCCACGGTTTTCCCCTGTTTTTCTCCTCATGGAGGAAAAAACCGCTCCTTCGGAGCGGTTTTTTCCTCCATGAGGA
>DOBT01000049.1 GCA_003503675.1 Cyanobacteria bacterium UBA8530
GCCTCTCGGCACCGCGGACTTTCAAGGTTATCTCCGTTTAGTCTTCTTGTCAACACCGTTTTTTACCCGGCGTCGGCGTTTCAGCGGCGACAACAAAACCATAGTAACTGCATCTTTGGCCGATGTCAAGGGATTTTTAGGAAGAAGTTAGGGAACGATTAAGTCAGCCGGATCCTCGAGGGCTCCATGCAGGGATGCGATCGCCACTTCCAGCTGATCGTCCTGGGCCTTGCGGGTCGTCAATCCCTGCAGCCAGATCCCCGGTATGGTCAGAAAAAGAGCGATCCTGCCGATCAGATTCTTTTCTCGCCCGCCCTTGCCGGCCAGACGGATCAACTCGTAGGAGAAACCCGCGACCACGGGAAGCAGGAGCAACTGGCGGACCACCCGATCCAGGATGGTCGGGGTGCTGCCCAGCAGGGCGAAGATCAGGATGCTCAGGACCAAAGTAACGAGCAAGAAGCTCGTACCGCAGCGGGGATGGGCGGAAGGGAAGGCCTTGGCGTTCTCGGGGGTGAGTTCTTTCCCGGACTCGTAGCAGTGAATCACCTGATGCTCGGCCCCGTGGTACTCGAAGAGCCTGCGGACGTCCGGCAGTAAGGAAATCCCTCCCAGGTAGAGAAGGAAGATCGACATGCGGATCCCCCCCTCGATGGCGTTGAGGAAAAGGATGTTGGGCACGAAGGGTTGCAGGAACTTGAAGGCGGTCGCGGGCAAGACCTTGAAGAGCAAAACGAAGAGCAAGAGACCGATGGCGATGGCGAACCAGCTCTCCCCCTTTTCAGGCTTCTCCCCGGTGGCGATGTTCGCCGACACGTTGAGCATCCTGAAACCGATCGCCATGGACTCCACCAGGGTCACGCTGCCCCGGATGAGGGGCAAGGCGAGAATGGGGTGGCGCTTGCGCCAGGGGGTCAGGACCTCCTTGTGCAGGACGATTTCCCCTTCGGGGGAACGGACCGCGACGGCCACCTGTCGGAGCCCCCGCATCATGACCCCCTCGATGACGGCCTGGCCGCCGATGGGATCGATCTTGGACTTATTCAATCAAAGGTCCTTTCCACGACTTCCCCTTTTCCCCCCAGGGCTCCGAGGTAGTCGCCGTCATAAGTGATCCAGGCGCCGCCGGCATTCCCCAGGCGCAGCTTCAGGGAGCGCTCGGCCTTGAATCGCAGCTTCTGTCCCGCCGGGACGGTGCCTTTCTGGACGGTCACTCCGTCCGCGACGATCACCACCCAGCAAGCCTCCGTCGTCTCGATGGCGAGGGAAATCGGCTTTCTCGAATCGGTGGCCAGAGGAAACGCCAGGGATGAGGTCGAGGAAACGGAGGGGGTCGCGCCATTCAGCGAAGTAGGCAAGACGGTGGCCGGGCTCGGTGAGGGCTGGACGGTGGCCGGGCCCGGTGAAGGCTGGACGGTGGATTTGGTAGCCGGGCTCGGCGAAGGCAGGACGTGGGTAGCCGGGCTCGGGCTTTCCGCGGGAATCACGGCCTCTCGGTGCGAGTTCTGCCAGGCGATTCCGATCGCCAAAAGCAAGACCAGGCTGGCCAGGATGGGGAACAACCACCAATAACTATATTCGGCGGGAGGCGGGGCCGGCTGGAGACTGGGCCTTTCCTTCCAGTAGCTTTCGGCCAACTCGTCGCCGGGAAGCCCCAGGAAGTTGGCGTACTTGCGGATGAAGCTCTTGACGTAGAAGGCTTCGGGAAGGTGTTCTTCGAGGCCCTCCTCTAGGTCGACCAAGTGCTTCGGCGAAAGGTGGGTGGCCTTTGCCGCTTCTTCAAGCGTGACCCCGCGCCCCAGGCGGGCTTCCTTCAGCTCCTGGCCGATGTCCTTCAGAGAACTCATCGCCCCTCCCTCAACGCGCGCACTTCGGCCAGGGTGAGCGTCCGGTATTCCCCGGGACGCAGGCCCTTGAGGCCCAACATGCCGATCCGGATCCTTTTCAGGCGCTTGACGGGGTTTCCCACCGTTTCGCACATCCTCCGGATCTGGCGGTTCCTACCTTCGTTGATGGTGATCTCGAAGTGGGTGAGATCCCCCTCAGGATCCACTCCCTCCACCGAAGCGGGGGCAGTCATCCCGTCCTCGAGGGAAACGCCGTTTCTGAGAGCGGCGATCGCCTGGGAGGAAAGACGTCCTTCGACCACCACGCGATAGGTCTTCTCCACGTGGTGGCGGGGATGGGTCAAGAGCTGGGTGAACTCCCCGTCGTTGGTCAAAAGCAAAAGGCCTTCGGAATTGCGATCCAGTCTCCCGACGGGATGAAGGCCGGGGCAAGCCGGAACCAGGTCCATGACGGTGGAGCGCCCCTCGGGGTCGTGGCAGCTGGTGATCACCCCGCGAGGCTTGTTCAGCACCAGATAGACGCTCTGGAGCTGAACCGAAACTTCTTTTCCCGAGACCTCGACCTTGTCGTTCTCGGGATCGACCTTGCTGCCGAGCTCTTTGACCACTTGACCGTTCACGGAAACGACCCCGCTCAAGATCAGTTGTTCGCTGGCCCTTCGGGAGGCGACCCCGGCGCGGGCCAGGTACTTTTGAAGACGCTCAGGCAAGTAAGACTCCTGACTTGTCGAAATCGGGGAGGGACATGGCCTCGCGAACCAGGGAAAGGGTCTCTCGAGCCGCCGTCCGGGCCTTTTGGTTGCCCTGGGCGACGACCTTCTCCAAAAGGCCTTCCTGGGTGGCGAACTGCCGTCGGCGTTCCTGAAGAGGAGCAAGCGTTTCGATCAGGATCTCGGCCAGCCTCTTCTTGTCCTGGACGCAGCCGATACAGGCGGTCCGGCATTCCTCCGCCACCTGGTCCAGCATTTGAGGGGCGAGCGCGGAATAGTAGGCGAAGACGGTGCAAACCTCGGGGTAACCGGGATCCGCCTTCCGCTGGCGCCCCGGATCGGTGACCATGGTCATAATTTTCTGCCTGATTTCTTCGGGACTGTCCGCCAATTTGATGTCGTTGCCGTAGCTCTTGGACNNAGATGCAGTTGCCGTAGCTCTTGGACATCTTGCGGCCGTCGGTTCCCGGCAGGGAAGCGGCCTCGGCCAAGAGCCCCTGGGGCTCCTTAAAGACTTCTCCGTAAAGGAAATTGAATCGACGGGCGATGTCCCGGCTCAATTCGAGATGGGGCAGTTGATCCTTTCCGACGGGAACGACTTCGCCCCTCACGGACAGGATGTCCGCCGCCTGGAGGACGGGATAGCCCAAAAGGCCTTCCGTCACGTCGGTCAAGTGGAGTTCGGCCACCTGCTCCTTGAGGGTGGGGTTGCGCTGAAGCCAGTTGACGGGAGTTATCATGGAAAAGAGGAGGTTGAGTTCGGCCACCTCCGGAACGGCGGACTGCACGAAAAGGGTGGCGCGCTCGGGATCCACGCCGGCGGCGAGCCAGTCCAGGAGAACCTCGCGGATGTTCTGCCGCATCCCCCCGGTGTTCTCGTAACCGGTGGTCAGGGCATGCCAGTCGGCCACCGCGAAGTAGCAGTCGTATTCATCCTGAAGCCTGACCCAGTTGGTCAAGACTCCGAGCCAGTGTCCGAGGTGAAGCTTGCCCGTCGGGCGCATCCCGCTCATGATGCGTTTCAAGATTTCTTTCCTTCCTGATTGATGGGAAAGGATCCATTTTAGCACAAGGCGGGCCTGACCCCGAAAGAGCGACAGCAACAAAGGGTTTTTCAATCTCTTCGCCAGGCTTTTCCGAACCCCTCGACCGGCTTGACAAACCCTCGCAAAGGCCCTTTTATAGAAGGGTCCAGCGATCGTTGGAGGCTAAGCCATGATAACTTTCAATACCCATCGGATCGTCCTAATCCTCTCGGCGCTTTCGTTCACCCTCTCCTCGACCGGGTGTCCGCTTTTCGGCGGTGTATCCGCGGAGGATCAGGACCTGATCAAGAACCTGCGCGAGGTCAAGAAATACATCGCTCCTTCCCAGAGCACCAACCTGAACAACTTCCTCAGGAATTGGCACTACCTGACGGCCTTCAACCTGCCTTCCCAGTACGGGATCGACCTCGGAAACTTCTATTCCTTGCTCCCCTTCGGAGAAGGAAGCGAGAACGTCGCCACCCTACCGTATCTCAACGCCAGCAATGAAATCATCAGCCTCAAGGACAACACCAACACCACCCTCTTCCAATTCACCCCCATCAAGGTCAGCGGAAACTCCCGCGAGTACCTCATCACCCTGGTCCAGAGCCGCTACGGCGCCAAGGGCACCTTCAAGATCAACACCACCGGCAGCGGCACCTGGAAGGCCCCCACCGTGCAGCCCACCAAGACCAATTGGCGCTACGGGGATGGCTATTCCACGAACACCCCCCAGAGCGTCGCCGTCACCATGAGCGGCACCGTGGGCGCTGCCCAGGTCGGCATCTCCGCCACCTTGAATCAATTCAGCCAGCTGGTGCCCCGCCAGGGCAACGTTTCCATCAAGCTACCCGACCTGGTTTTCCAGGCCGACAACCTTCAATTCACCTCCCAGGGAGACGCCACTTTGACCGGAACGCTGGCAATCGGGCCTTCGGGCTCCGGCGAGGTCTTCGCGGCCAACCTCCAGCTCAAGAGCGGCTCGATCGAGGGAACCCTGGACAACACCAAGCGCGGCTACAACGTCCGCTTGAAGTACGACGGAACCTCCCTGACCGCCGAGATCAAGAGCGCCAAGGACCAAAGCAAGAACCTGGCCGTGATCGACGTGGCCGACGGCGGCAAGCAGGTCATCAAGTACGCCGACGGCTCGACCGAAGAGCTTTCCTTCGCCGCGGTGGGCGGAACTCCCTGATTCTTCGCCCCTTATCCCTTCTTCAGGACCAGGCTCAGTTTTTCGAGGGCCTCGATGACTCGCGGCCCCGGTCGGGAGAGGACGTCGGCGTCCAGGGAATAGATCCTCCTTTTCTTCGCGGCCCGCAGTTCGCTTTTCTTTCCCAGTTCCCGCAGTTCCTTTTCAAGGTTGGACGGCCCGAAGATCACCTCGGGGTCGTCGAGTATGAGCCTCTCCCAACTGTAGATGGGGTAGAGGATCTTTTTTCCGCCCGCCACGTTCTTCCCCCCGGCCAGGCGGATCAGGTCGTCGATATAGGAGCCCCCACCGGCCGTCATCAGGGGATCGTTCCAGAGGTAGTAGAAGACGAGAGGGGGATTTTTTATTTTTTCGGAGGTCCGGGCGTAGAGGGCGATCTTCTTTTCCAGGCCGAGAGCGAGCGCGTTCGCCCGGGGGGCATGGCCGGTCAATTGTCCCAAAGCCCTGATGTTGGCGGTGATGGAAGAAACCCGATCGGTGCTTATCACCTTGACCGGAGCCTTGCTCATTCGCTTCAGGCGGGAGAGCAGGTCGCGATTGACCTCGGGACAAAGCACCAGATCGGGCTGGAGAGCGGCCAGGGCCTCGTAGTTCAGGTTGTTGATCCCCCCAATCGTGGGCTTCCCCTTGACGGAGGGGGGATAATTGCAGAAGTCGCTCACCCCCGCCACCTGGTCTGCTGCCCCCACGAAGAAGAGTATCTCCGTCAAGGAAGGCGCCAGGGTGACGATACGCCGGGGCTCGGCACCGGCCGAGCCGGCGAAGAGAAGGATGAGGAGGGGGATCAGGCGGAAGCGCATCGGTTTGGGATCAGGCATCGGGGAAGGATCTCCGAAATTTCCCCGCTGAGATTCATCAAGTGAAGCAGCAAATCGGCCGTCGCCTCGGCATCCCCCAGGGCCCGGTGCCTTCCGGATATCGCCAGGTTCAATTCCTCGATGAGGACATCGAGCTTGTAGCTGGAGAGGCCGGGGATGAGGCGGCGGGACAAAAGGATGGTGTCGAGGTGGGGATGCCCGAGACCGGGGTGGAAGAAGTCCAGGAAGCCCCTGTCGAAGCGGGCGTTGTGGGAAACCAGGCAGGAATCTTGAGCAAATTCGAGGAAGAGGGGGATGGCCTCCTCCACCGTCGGGGCGCCCTTCACCATTTTGTCCGAGATGCCGTGCACCCTTTGGGCGTAATATGGGATGAGGCGCCGGGGGTCGACGAGGGTCTGAAAGGTGGCTTTTTTCGAGCCGCCTTCCACCAGGACGGCCCCTATCTCCACGATACAGTCGCCCTTCTGGGGAGAAAGTCCGGTGGTCTCGAGATCGACCACCACGAATCTGTCGTTTGTTTGCATTGGCCTATTATAGCCGGAATCGTTGAGAAAGGAAAAGAATTCGATGGATCCATGGGAAAGCCTCAGGGAAGAAGCCAGGCAGTTCGGGGTCTCTCTTTCCGAGGAGAAAATAGAGAAGTTCAGGCAATTCTACCGTCTGCTACTGTTGGGCAATGAAAAGATGAACCTCACCCGCATCACGGGCGAGGAAGACGTCGTCACCAAGCACTTCATCGACTCCTTGTCCCTTTTCCTGGCCGTCGATCTCCCCGAAAAAACGCGCTTCGTCGATGTGGGGACGGGGGCGGGGTTCCCCGGCTTGCCGATCCTGATCGCGCGCCCCCACTGGGAAGGCTTCCTGGTGGAGTCGGTGAAGAAAAAAGCGGGCTTCCTTTCCGAAGCCGTCGCCGAACTGGGTTTACAAGCCACGGTCTTGCCCGAACGGGCGGAGGACCTGGGCCGGGGCAAGGAAACCCGCGAGAAGTTCGACCTGGCCGTGACGAGGGCAGTGGGAGATCTTTCCGTACTGGTCGAACTCTGCCTCCCGTTGGTCAAGGTCGGCGGAATTTTCGTCGCCTACAAGGGGGGCGAGGTCGAGGAAGAGGTCAAGGGAGCAAGGGGGGCGATATCCAAGCTGGGAGGCACTCTCGAAAAGTTGGTGCCCTTTGAGCTCCCGGGAGGAGCGGGCCGCCGAACTCTCGTCGTCATCGAGAAGGAAAGCTCGACGCCGCCCGACTACCCGCGCCAAGCGGGGATACCGCAGCGCCATAAACTGCGATAGAATGGGCAACAGTGTGATATTTTTATCCCTCGATGGGTAAAAGAGAGTTAGATCAAGCATTGCTCCTGAAGTGGGCACGATCGAAGTCTCGGATGGATTATTGGAGATTGTGACATGAAGAATTTCACCGTAGTGCAGGAACATTTCCGCAAGCTCAGGTGCGCCCATTGCGGCGAACCCTTCACTCCCGAAGGGGTGAAGCTGCTGCGTGAAGAGAAGGACTACTGGGTGGTTCGGGTTCATTGCACAGCTTGCCAACAGCCCGCCGGAGTGGCGATCGTCGGGGTCGAGTATGAAGGCGGTGAAGCCAAAGAGGTTCCCGCTCAGGCCGCCGCGGCTTCCCCCGCGACCATCAACCGCGGCCGGGGCATCTTCTCTTCGCGCCGCGAGGAGGAAAGGTTCTCCGATTTGCCCCCCATCTCCCCCGACGAAGTGATCGACGCCCATGGCTTCTTCACCAACCTCGGCGAAGACTGGATGAAGCACTTGCCGAAAAAGTCCCGCTAAAAAAAGGCCCGCTGGTTAGCGGGCCTTTTTTTATTCGTTTTCCAGGACCCAGGATCGGCTCGCGGCGAGTTGCCGGAGGTTGGCGGCGATCAACTCCCCCAGGTCGGGCTGTCTTTCCGCCAGTTCCTGAAATGCCTCGAAGGGAAAGGCCAGGAGTCGGGTATTCACCACCGCCACCACCGAGGCGAAGCGCATGGGTTGGTGGTAGATGAGGGTCATCTCCCCGAAGATCTGCCCCTTGCCCAAACGGGTGAGGGATTCGAAACGTCCTCCCTTCAGGACCAGGACTTCCACTTGGCCCGAAATCAGAAGGAAGAAGCGGTCTGCCGGTTCGTCGATCTTGACCACGGTACTCTCGGCGGGGATGTCGGTCGGAATGGCGATGCAGGCGATGCTTTCGAGGTGTTCCGGGGAAAGCCCCTGAAAGATCCGGCATTCCGTCAAAAGCGAGGATATCTGGGGTGAATCGAAGGATTCGAAAGGATCGGCGTGGCGGGATTTCGCGATCCTCCCCAGATTGGCCTTCACCTTTTCCCCCAGTTCGGGCCGGCGAAGGCTCAGTTCTTCGTATTCCCGGTAGGCGAAGCGCAAGAGGGAGGAATTCGAGACCGCCAAGACGCTCGCCTGGCGGATCATCTGCTTGAAAACAAGCGGCATCTCGCCAATCAACTGGCCGGGGCCAAGTTGGGCGATCGGGGTCTGCCGGCCGCCCTGTTCGCTCACGACCTCCAACTCGCCGGAGCAAAGCAAGTAAAAGCAATCGGCGGGATCGCCTTCCCGGATGACGGCCTGGCCAGGCAGGGCCTGGCACTTGGTGGCAATCTCGGTGAGCGCGGCGATCTCGTCCCCGCTGAAGCCCTGGAAGGCGGGCACCCTGGAAAGAACCTGGTAGTTTACGTTTGAATTCATGGCCCCTCCTTCAAAGGAATCATACCTCTCGCGGGCGGAAGAGTAAACGGGTTGCCCCTTGTCGGATCGAGGAAGGGCCGTTAGTCTAGAAGAAACAAAGAAACGTGGTCACCGCGATCCCTTTTTCATTCGCCTGGAAAGGAAACGGAAATGCATTCGAAACTGCCCACCTTATGCCTCTTGACCGGGATGTTCGTTTCATCGGGGCTCGGAATCACCCCGGCTTTCGCGCTCGATTCCTCAAAAGTGACCACGGGCAGCGATTTGACCGTCGATTCCGTCCAAAGACACTACGACGAACTGCTACAAGAATTGAAGAAACTGCCGGACGCGGCCTCCTGGATCGCCTTTTTGAGCCGCTGGAACTCCTTCAAAGCCACCCTCTCGGGCGAGAATTCCCGCCGCAGCTTCCGGGAGAATCGAAACACCGTCGATCCCGCGGCGGAAGAAAAAAGCAAGTTCATGCGCGAAAAAGCCCTTCCCCTGGCCGAGGGCTATGATGCCAAGATCCGCGAAGCCGTCCTTCGCTCTCCCTTCCGCAAAGAGCTCGAAGGTCATTTCGGGCGTCTGCTCTTCCTCAACTTCGAGGTGGAGCAATCGGCCTTCATCCCCGAAAACATCGAATTGAACACCGAAGCGGCAAAATTGGTCGCACGCTACAATAAAATGACCGGCGCCGCCAAAGTCCTGGTCGAAGGGAAGGAATTGACCCTCCCCAGGGCGAACGCCCTGCTCGAGGATCCTTCGGAGGCCCTACGCAAAGCCGCCTGGCTCGCCATAAGCAAATGGACGATCGATCACTCCGAAGAACTGAACCAGAACTATTCCAAGCTGGTTTCTCTTCGCCAGCGAATCGCGGGAAACCTTCACGAAAAGAACTTCATCCCGGTCGGCTACCGCAAGATGCAGCGCACCGACTACGGCCCCGCCGAGGTGAAGCGGTTCCGCCAGGAAATCAAAAAAAATGTCGTCCCCCTGCTGCGCAAGCTCCGGAAACAGCAGGCCTCCATGCTGGGGGCAAAAACCGTCAAGCCCTGGAACGCGAACTATTATCCCGGTCTATCCCTTCCGCCCAACGTCCTTTCGGTGAAGACGGAGACCGAAAAGGCCCAGAAGCTCTTCGACAAACTCCACCCCGTGCTGGGGAACCACTTTCGAAGGATGGTGAAGGAAAACCTCATCGACCTGGAGAACCGTCCGAATAAGCGTTCGGGGGCCTATTCCACCTCCTTCGACGACGAGAAGAAGGCTTTGATCTTTTGCAACAACACCGGCGGGGCGAATGACGTGGGGACCATCACCCACGAGATGGGGCACGCCTTCCAGGCCTGGGAAAGCATGTGGATCGAGCCGATCGAACTGCGATGGCCCACCTATGAGGCCTGCGAAGTTCACTCGATGGGGATGGAATACCTTTCCCTCCCCCTCCTGGAAGAGTTCTTCAAAAAAGAGGAGGCCGCGAAATATCGTCGCCTGAAGCTCATCGACAGCCTCACCCTCTTCCCCTACGTGGCCACGGTCGACGAGTTCCAGCACTGGGTATACGAGCACCCCAAAAAATCCCCCGCGGAACGGGAAGCGGCCTGGAGCAGGATCTGGGACGAGTACAACGTCGGCCTCGACTTCACGGGCTACGAGCGCGCCAAGTCGACCCGCTGGATGCGCCAGGGGCATATCTACCGAGTCCCCTTCTACTACATCGATTACGCCATCGCCGAGACGGGCGCCCTCCAACTCTTCGCACGCGACAAAAAGGACCATGCCGGGGCCTTGGCGAGCTACTTGAAGCTTTGCCGCATCGGGGGCTCGCAGTCCGTCCTCGGGATCTTCCGGGCGGGGGAACTGAAAAGCCCCTTCGAAGAGGGTGTCCTGGCGCCCTTGATGAAGACCCTGGCGAAGGATTTGGGGCTCAAGTAGCTTTTCTTCACTTGCTCGGACTTGCCAGCAGCCCTTCTTAACTGATAAGGTTTGATTTTCCAACCCCTTCCCGGAAGTGAGAGATGTCACTGAAAGAATCCCACAACCATATCCTGATCGCGGACTCCTCACCTTTTTTCCTTCGCAACATCACCATGCTGCTGCAGAGAGAGGGCTACGAGGTGTCGATAGCCAAGGATGGCAGAGAACTGCTATCCCTGGCTATCGTTCGGATGCCCGATCTCATCATGGTGGACACCGCCCTTCCGGACACCACGGGAAAGGCGATCTGCCAGGTTCTGCGCCGCAACGCCTCCACCGAGAACATTCCAACCATCCTGACCATCAACGACGGGGACAACGTGACCGAGAAGGATCCCGCTCTGAGCGGGATCCAGTTCCTTTCCAAACCCCTCCAAACCAACACCCTCGTTTTGACCCTCATGCAGATGCTCTACCCTTCCCCCCAGATCAACCAGGAGATCACCCTGCTTTCCGGCGACCGCTCCGTCTCCTGGAAAACCTTCGTGCTCCGTCAGATCGGGCAACAGAGACTGCTTCTGCAGCAGGATGAATGGCCGGCGGAACTGGCCATGGCCTTCCAAAACGGGAGGAAGTGCGCACTGGAATACGTCGCCCAGGACCGAGCCCGCATCGAGTACGCGGCCTCCATCGGCAACGACCTGAAGGAGGGGCTCGAACTCCGCCTCGACGGCCCCGTCAAGAGAACCCAGCAGCGCCAGTTCTTCCGTAAGGCGGTCCAGGTGAACGTTCGCTATCGCTTTCCGGGGGAATTCTACCGGGTCACCCACACCCTGGACCTCTCCGGAGGCGGAGCGAAGTTGGCCGAGGTCCCCTGCAACCTCGGGATCGGCAGCGAATTCGAGATGATCCTCCTCCTGCCGGAAAAAAAGTTCACCCTCAATGCCCGCATCCAGTGGCAGCGACCGCTTTGCCATGAAAAACAGGAGGTCGGGGTCATCTTCACCGAAATCGCCCCCTCCGAGCAGGAGGAAATCGTCATGTTCCTTTTCGGAGGGCTCGGACAAATCTCCCCAGCCTAACGAGCGAGGCTCTCGGCATGGTACAATGTCCTCTTTCCGACTAAAAGGATGGACGAGGTAGCCATGGACGCCGTTCAGCTCATCGAAAGGCCCCCCGTTTCCGAACCAGCCAAGAGCGAGCTGCACCGGAACCTTTCTTTCTACGCGCTCTGGGCCTGCGCCATCGCGAACGGCCTCGGCGAGAAGGTCTTCTTCGTCGCTCTGGTTCTCCTGGCGACGACGGCCAACCATGCCAACAGCCTGGTGTCCGCCATATCCATCGCTCTCGCCGTTCCCGCGGTTCTCTTCGGCTCGGTGGCGGGGGTCTTCGTCGATCGCTTCCCCCTTCGCTGGACCCTTTTCTTGGCCAGTTTCCTGCGCATGGCGCTGGTGCTCGCCCTGCCCCTGGCTGGCGGAAACCTGGGACTTCTACTGGCCTTCGCCTTCGGCTTCGGATTGATCACCCAGTTCCACAACCCGACCTTCACGGCGGCCATTCCCGCCATCATCCGCCGCGAGCAGCTGATGGCAGCCAACGCCTTCTTCACCATGACCATGATAGCCACGCTCATCACCGGCTTCGCTCTGGCGGGCCCCCTGAGCCGCTTGACCGGTTTACCCAGGATTCACCTGGTGGTGGGACTTATCTTCCTGATTGGGGCCCTGAGCGTTCTGTTCGTCCGCTTCCCGCCATTCGTCAAAAGAAAGGAAGAGGTCTTCCTGGCCCAGTGGCGCTCTACCTGGACCTATCTCCAAACCAAGCGCTACCTCCTGGTGGGGATGTCGCAGGTGATGATCCTCTTCGGAACCTTCGCCGCCCTCAACGTCCTGGCCATCGGTTTCTCCCGCGACGTCCTCCACCTCTCCGATTTCGGGATCATCATCGCCGCGGCCGGGGTGGGTATGGCCCTTGGGGCCATGGTCATGGGCCGTTTCGGCGCTTGCTTTCCCAAGCAGCGCTGGATTTTCCATGGTTTCCTCCTGGCCGGGAGCTCTTTGGTCCTGCTCGCCCTCTCCCATTCACTTCCGCTCGTCCTGCTCTTCGCCATGCTGACCGGGGTCGCCGGGGCCATGATCGACGTGCCGGTCACCACCCTGTTGCAGGAGGGGGTCGACGAGGAGATGCGAGGAAAGGTCTTCGGCCTCCAGAGCACCCTCATGAACCTCGCCTCCACCCTGCCGATGGCCTTTGCCGGCCCTCTGGCGGATCTCTGGGGAACCACCGCGGTGATGGTCGCTCTCGGCCTCTCCCTGGTCGCCTTCTCCTTTCTGCGCTCGATGAAGGAGCAGTCATGAAAGCCAATCCTTCGGTTTCAAGGGACCCCCTCCGCGTCTTCATCGACGCTAGGGAAGTCCGTCCCCAGTTGAACGGTCTCGGCCGCTACACCATCAACCTGTTATCCGGCCTGGCCTTGCTCGACCCGATCAACCATTACACCGTCCTCGCCTACCATCCCGAGGGAGTGGCCTTCCTGAAGGACTTTCCCAACTTCCAGATCATTTCCACCGACGTCCACGTGGTGGACCCGCGTGAACAAGCCTTCTTGCCCTATCTCATGCACCGCGAGCGGGCGGACATCTTCCACAGCCCTTCCATGGTCGCTCCCCTGGCGGCCCCCAAGCGCTGCGCCACCCTGATGACCATCCACGACACCATCCCCCTGGTCTGCCCCGAGGGCTTCCCCTGGTACTGGTCGATGGCCTGGCAACTCTACTACGCCGCATCGATCCGCCCGGCCGCCCACCGGACCACCCACATCATCACCGTCTCCGAGAACTCGCGGAAGGACCTCGCCCACCACCTGGACCTCCCGCTCGAAAAGATCTCCGTCATCCACAACTGGCACCAGAAGAACTACAAGCCCATCAAGGAACTCTGCCTGATCGAGGACTTGAGGAAGCGCTACCTGCTTCCGGGCCGCTTCATCCTCTACGTGGGCTCGACCCTCAAGTACAAGAACCTGCACCGACTCTTCGAGGCCTTCGCGGAACTGGACAGCGATCTCCCCCTGGTCCTCGCCACCCACCCGGAGCGCCACCTCCTCCAATCGGCGAATCGTTTCGGGATCGCGAACAGGATCCAGTTCCTGGGCTACGTGCCCGAAAAAGACCTGCCCCTTCTGTACAACGCCGCCTCCCTCTTCGTTTATCCGAGCGTGTACGAGGGCTTCGGTCTGCCGCCCCTCGAGGCCATGGCCTGCGGCGTGCCCACCGTGGTCGGGGACAGCTCGAGCCTGCCGGAAGTCGTCGGAAACGCCGCCCTGCGCGTGGATCCGAAGGACCCCCGCGCCATTCGCGAGGCCATGCGCCGGCTCCTCCAGGATCCCATCCTGGCGCATTCCCTTTCGGAACAGGGAGTCCGCCAGGCCACCCGCTTCACGAAAGAGCTGGCCATCCGCCAGACCCTCAACATCTACGCGGGGGTGGCCTGTGCCCACCGCGGCCTTTTCGGGGAATACGCGCAGGCGTGATGGAAAGAATGGAACTCGAACTCGAAACCATCGTTCCGGGAGGAGAGGCGATCGCCCATCATCAGGGAATGGCGATCTTCGTCCCTTTCGGCGCCCCGGGAGACCTGGTCGAGGTCGAGGTGATCTCGACCAAGCCCCAGTACGCCAGGGCCCTGATCAAGCGAATCATAAAGGAAGGTCCCGACCGGGTGGCCCCCCGCTGTCCCTTTTTCGGACGCTGCGGCGGTTGCCAACTGCAACACCTTTCCTACCCCGCCCAGCTGGAAAGCAAGAGAGGCATCGTCATCGACTCCCTCGAACGCCTCTCGAAGCTCGAGAGTTTCGACAGGGAGAAGGTCAATCCCGTTCTTCCGGGAGACCCCTGGTACTACCGCAACAAGGTCCACTGGGCCATCGAAGGAAAAGCCATCGGTCTCTACGAGGCGCGCAGCCACAAGGTGGTGGAGGCTCCCCACTGCTTCATCCAGCACCCCCTCAACAACCTGGTCCTGGACTTCCTGCGCAAGGAAATCAAAAATTTCGGCTTCCCCCGGGACTGGCTGAAATCGGCTTTCGCCAAGGTGGGCCACCATACGGACGAACTGATGATCGGCCTCGTTTCCAGCGCGGACGCCTTTTCCAGGCAAGCCGAGTGGAGCGCCGATATCCGCGATCGCTTCCCGGAAATCCGCTCGATCGTCCAGAACGTCAACAAGAACCCCGGCAACACCCTGATGGGAAAGAAGAACCTGATCCTGTGGGGAAAAGAGGCCATCCACGAGAAGATCGGGGATTTGACCTTTTCGGTCTCGCCCCTGAGCTTCTTTCAAGTGAACTCCCTCCAGGTCGAGGCCCTCTACGACGAGGTCGCCAGGATGGCGGAACTGAGCGGAAAAGAGCGGGTCGTCGATGCCTACGCCGGAACCGGCACCATCGCCCTTTTCCTGGCGGGTAGGGCCTCCGAGGTGGTCGGCATCGAATCGGTGCCCGAGGCCACCCGCGACGCCGCGAGCAACGCCCGCAGCAACGGGATCAAGAATGTCCGCTTCCTCACCGGACTGGTAGAGGAGCGGCTCGGCGCCCTCACGAGAGAATTCAAGCCCCACGTGGTCGTCCTGGATCCTCCCCGCAAGGGCTGCGAAGCCGCGGCCATTCAGGCCATCGGGGAAGCCCGCCCGCGACGGGTGGTCTACGTCTCCTGCAACCCCGCCACCCTGGCCAGGGATCTGAGCCGCCTGGCGGAGGTCGGCTACCGCCTCGACGAGGTGACCCCGGTGGACATGTTCCCCCAAACGGCCCATGTGGAATGCGTGGCGAGGCTTTCGCTAAAGGAATAACCCTTGCCCCTCTCGTTCCTCACGAGGGAGTGGAGGGTATAGGGGAGAAAGCCGGTTTTTCCACAAAAGAGGAGGCTGTTTTGATCTGCCCTGAGTGCGGTTGTCCCACTGCGTCCCATCTCAAAGACATTTTCTACCCGAAAGGAGCCGTCACGCAGCTTCTGGAATGCCCCGAGTGCAACAAGATCGTTCTCCAGGGACGCCTTCCCGGAGAAAATCCGGAAAACCCGAAGCCGTAAAAGAAGCCAAAGGAAAGAGGAAGCATGAACCAGAACATCAACGTCACCATCTCGCCCAAGACCATTCTCTTCACCATCTCCATCCTGCTCCTTCTTCTTTTCCTGAGCCGCATCCCGGGGATCATCGCGGTGCTCCTGATCGCCTCGATCCTGGCGTCGGCGATGACCCCTGCCGTGAGCTACTTTCAGCGGCGGCTGCGTCTCGGCCGCCCCCTTTCGATCCTCTTGATCTTCCTGCTGGTGCTGGGAGGGTTCGCCATGGCGGGTCTGATCATCGTGCCGGTGCTCGTCGATCAGGTCGCCCAGCTGGTGGGCAATTTGCCCGCTTACGGAAAACTTTCCCAAAGGTTTCTCGATCAAGCGCGCACCCTCGGAATCCGGGTGCCGGGGCTGGCGGATATCGCCCAGTTGGCCTCCCGTCAAGCCAGCGCCTGGCTGCAATCGACCCTGAGCTACACCATGAAATTTCTGGAGGTGATCCTGAGCCTCTTCGGGATCCTGGTGACCAGCTTCTTCCTGCTCAACGACGGCCCCAAGCTGAAAGCGGGAATCATCCGGCTATGCCCGCCCGAAAGTCGCTCCCGTCTCGGCGAGCTCTTCGATCCGGTGGCCCGCCAACTCGGGGCCTACGTGAGAGGCCAAATGACGGTCGTCTCCTTTTTGACGGTCTACATGGCGATCTCCCTCACCATCGCGCAGGTTCCCTTCGCCCTGGTCCTGGCCCTGATTGTCGGCTTGCTGGACATCATCCCCATGGTCGGCATCCTGGGGGTCGTTCCTGCGGCCCTGGTCGCCTTGACGATTTCCTGGAAGCTCGCCCTGGTGGTGATCGTCATCTTCGCGGTGGGCAACTTCCTCGAGGGCAACGTCCTTTCCCCCCTGATCCTCTCCAAATCGGTGGACGTCCCCCCCATCCTGATCTTCTTCTCCCTCATGATAGGGGCCCAGTTCATGGGAATCGTGGGGGCGCTCCTGGCAGTCCCCGTGACCGCCGCCGCCCTCGTGATCGTCAAGAACCTCTACCTGCCCTCGATCGAGGAAGCGAGCGCCTAAAAGCAAAAAAAGAGCCTCCCCGGTTTCGGGGAGGCTCTTTTTTTTGCTTTTATCGAAGAACCTTGCTCTGGGCCTGGGCGGGCGGGTTGAAATGGGTGCCCTTGATGTCGGGAACGTAGGAGATGGTCTCGCCCTTCATGGTGTAGCGCATGGTCCCGGCCACCATCTGCTCCTTGTAGAGGGGCATGAAGTAGTACATGGGGTCCTGGGGGGCCATGTCCACCATCTGGACCTTGGCGTCCTTCATGAGGGTGTTGGCGAGCATGACGTCGCCGCCGTAGAAGAGAAGCCAGTTGCGGGCGGCCGGATCGGGAAGGGTCGGAACGGGGCGGACGACGCGGTCGTTGAAGCCGAGCACCATCAGCCTCTTGTTGACGGTGACGGTCTGGACGAAGCCGCGGATGGCCGGGGGAGGCAGCAGGCGGTTGGGGTAGATGACGACGTCGTTGCCGTCGATGCGGACGCCGGATTCCTTGCGCATGTTGATGAAGGTGGCGATGTCCATTCCCATCAAGCCCATCAGGCTGGTGACCTTGACTCCGTTGGCGCGGATGGTGTCGGGACGAAGGACCACCTGTCCTGAACCGTTGGGAAGGATGGGGCCTTCGGCTTCGAAAGCGATGCTCAAAAAGCCCTTCTTCATCTTGCCGGCCAATTTCACGCGGTTGTCGAGAAAGGTGAAGGAGAGGTTCGAAAGGGGCGAGCCCTCGAAATTGAAGACGTACTTGTTGAAGATCGCTTCGAGGCTGGCCTTGTCGATCCCGAGGTCGCAGCGATGAATGTCGACCACGAAGTCGTCGGCGTTGCCGGGCACGAAGGGATCGCCGGACTTGATCATCCTGATGTCCGCATCGAGGGCGGGCATCTCGGTGACGATGTCCTCGTCGAAGCGATAAACGAGGTTTCGCGCGAAGAATTGGCTAACGCCTCCGCTCGCTACGATGTTGTCGGGGTTGTGGGAATGGCTTGCGGGGGTATCGGGTAGGTTGGGGCTCTTGCCACATCCGCAGATCAAAGCGATCATCAGGAAGATCGCACCTGGGAATAGCCAGTTGGAACTGGGCATTCATTCCTCCTCGGTGTTGGGATCCTTATCGGTCTTATCGCACGCATCGACCGAAACCTGAACTGAAGAAATGTAAAGAAGACACTATCGGAGGGGGAAAATCCCTTTAAGGCCTAGTCTGAGGGTTCTTGCTCGTCCTTGTTCTTCGGACCGTCTTCCAGATCTTTTTTTCCATTTTTTTCATTTAGGTTTTCTGGTTCTCTTTTATCATTCTCTTCTTTTTTTTCTTTTTTTTCTTGGCTTCCCTTGCTATCTTTGCTTTCTTTCTTTTCCTTCTTGTCGGCATCGTCCGAGGGATGGTTCTTGAGGTACTTCTCGAAATCGCTGGCCTTGACGCTGTCGACGAAGGACTTGAACTCGTTGGTTTCCTGGACGTAGCGATCCGAGAACTCGTCGATCTCGTCGAGGAACTGACTGACGTCGAGCTGGAGGAGATCGAGGGACGCGAGCATGGGGATGTCCTCGGCGAGCGCCACCTGGATCGACTCGGTGGCGGTCATCTTCAGACGCTTGACCTTCTTTTCCTGGCGGAAGACCAAAAAGCCCTGTACGTAGCTCTCGTCTTCCTCTTCGTCGGTGGGCCCGATGGGCTTCAATTCGATTCTCAAGAGGGAGCAGCCGAGTTCCATCAGAACGGTGCCCAGGGTGACGGCCAAACGCAAAGGAGCGCCCAAAGCTGGCGGACCGGCGGCCGAGACGATCTGCTCGATGTTGTCTCGACTGGTGTCGAGAACAAACCCCATCTGCTCCCTCCTCGAACCGAGGATGAGCCCGTCTCTTACCGGGGCGTCCACCTCGGCCGAGATCTCGAAGGCGCCGAGGAGACTGACCCGCCTCATCTTGCTAGCCACGTTGTTCCTTTCCAACAGGTGCCGCGTAGGCACGGAGCGAAATCGAAGCCATTATAGCACGTCGAACGGCGTAGGGAAGCGGGGGGCGGCACCCCCGATTGACAAGGATAAGAGGAGATTAGATAATCTTGATCAATACTTTAACCTATGGATGTTACCCCCCAACATTGAGAGGTGCGTATTTCGATGGAAAGCAAACAAATCCGCAACATCGCCCTGATCGGATCCGTGGCCGTTGGCAAGACGACTCTGGTCGACTCTATGCTTTTCGAGATGAAGGCGATCGAGTCCCGAGGCAGTTCAGAAGCCGGTAACCTCACGACCGACTACGACCCCGACGAGATCAAGCGACAAATGTCCATCGCCACCTCTCTCGCCACCGGCGAATGGAAGGGGCACAAGATCAACATCCTCGACACCCCGGGCCACTCCGACTTCCTCGTCGACACCCGCTTATCCCTGATGGCCGTCGACAGCGCCGTCCTGGTGATCGACTCCAGCCGCGGCGTGGACGTCAACACCCAGAAGATCTACCAGATGGCCAAGGCCAACAACATCCCGGTGGCCATCGTCGTCAACAAGTACGCCAGCGATAACGCCAAGAACTACTTCGACATCCTCACCGACATCCACAACTCCCTCGATGCCCACGCCGTTCCCATGCTGCTTCCCAACGCCAAGGGAGCCTCCTACAAGGGCAACGCCGACCTCGTGACCATGCAGGACATCCCCGCCGAGGTCCAGGAAGATGCCCAAAAATTCCGGACCACCCTCGTCGAAGGGGTCGCCGAACAGGACGACGCCCTGCTCGAGAAGTATCTCGGCGGCGGGGAGCTCTCGGACGAGGAGATCGTCACCAACTTCCGCAAGGGAGTTCGCGAAGGCAATCTGGCCCCCATCATGGTCAGCTCCGGCAAGGACAACATCGGGGTGCGGCAAATCCTCGACGCCATCACCAACTACCTGCCCTCCCCCCTCGAGCGCAACTCCATGACCTTGATCGACCCCGACTCCGACACCACCTTCGAAGTGCCCGCCCTGGTCAGCGCCCCCGCGGTCGCCTTCGCCTTCAAGACCATTTCGGATCCCTACGTCGGCAAGGTCACCATCTTCCGCGTCTACGCCGGCGAGGTGAAGACCGACGACAACCTCTTCAACCCCAACCGCAACTCCTCCGAGAGGATGAGCCGTCCCTTCACCATGATCGGCAAGAAGCAGATCCCCATGGACAAGATCGTCACCGGCGACATCGGGGCGGTCGCCAAGTTGAAGGACACCCAGACCGGCGACACCCTCCTCTCCGAGAAGCACCACCTGCAACTGCCCACCCCCCGGATCCCCCAGCCGATCTTCGCCGAGGCCATCTCCCCCAAGGCCAAGGGAGACGAGGCCAAGCTGGCCGTCTCCCTCGGTAAGCTGAGGGACGAGGACCCCTCCTTCGAAATCACCGTCGAGCCGCGCACCCACCGCACCAAGCTCTCGGCGCAGGGACAGACCCACCTGGACATCCTCGTCGATCGCCTCAAGTCCCGCTTCCACGTCGAGGTCGACCAGGCCGAACCCCAGATCCCCTACCGTGAAACCGTCCGCCACAAGGCCGAAGGTCAAGGCCGCCACAAGAAGCAATCCGGCGGACGCGGCCAGTTCGGCGACTGCTGGCTGAGGATCGAACCCCTGCCCTCCGGCGAAGGCTTCAAGTTCATCGACGCCGTGGTGGGTGGCTCCGTTCCCCGCAACTACATCCCCGCCGTCGAGAAGGGCGTGCGCGAGATCCTCGAAGAGGGAATCCTGGCCGGCTACCCGATCGTGGACTGCTCCGTCACCCTCTACTTCGGTTCCTACCACGCGGTCGACTCCTCCGAAATGGCCTTCAAGGTCGCCGCCCACATCGCGATGAAGAAGATCTTCGCCGAGGCCGACCCCTTCTTGCTCGAGCCCATCATGGCCACGGCGATCGCCGTTCCCGAAGAAGCCGTCGGCGACACCATGAGCGACCTCAATACCCGCCGGGCCCAGGTCGAAGGCATGGACACCAAGGGCAACATCACCACCATCAAGGCCAAGATGCCCCTCGCCGAGGTGGCCGGATTCATCCAGTCCCTCAAGTCCTTCACCCGCGGTCAAGGCAGCCTGGACGTCAACTTCTCCCATTACCAGGAGGTCCCCGCCCTCATCCAGCAACAGGTACTGGCGGAGGTCAAGAAGGAACAGGAACTCGCCGCGAAGGGCTAAATCGTAAATCGAAAAGGGGGCCTT
>DOBT01000149.1:0-209 GCA_003503675.1 Cyanobacteria bacterium UBA8530
AGCGCTGCACCACCACCCGCCGCCTCTTCCTCCAGAAGGGCATCGCCAGCACATTCGTGGAGAAGCTCAAGAAGGCCTACGGCTCCATCTCCATCGGCAGCCCCCTGGAGAGCGGCATCCTCATGGGCCCCTTGATCGACGACCAGGCCGTGAAGGATTACGAGCACGCCATCAGTGAAGCCGTGCGCGAGGGCGGCGAGATCGTCTAC
>DOBT01000149.1:244-26548 GCA_003503675.1 Cyanobacteria bacterium UBA8530
GGAGACCTTCGCCCCCATCCTCTACATCTTCGAGTTCGAGAAGCTGGAGGACGCCATTCGCGAGCACAACGCCGTGGCCCAGGGGCTCAGCTCCGCCATCTTCACCACCAACATCCACCACAGCGAGGCCTTCCTCTCCGCGGCGGGCAGCGACTGCGGCATCNNGCGCCTTCGGCGGCGAGAAGGAGACGGGCGGCGGTCGCGAGTCGGGATCGGATGCCTGGAAGATCTACATGCGCCGCCAGACCTGCACCATTAACTACTCCACGAAGCTCCCCCTGGCCCAGGGCGTGAAGTTCGATATCTAGGAGCGTGTCCGCTAGCCCACCGCTAGCCAAACAAAGCCCCGCGACCGGCCTCCCCGAGCGCGGGGTTCCCTTTTCTGGGGCCAGTCGAGCCTCCACCGGGGCCACTCCCCACTCCTCCAGACCTCGAGGCGGGATGCTTGGTGATTCCTCCGGAGTCCCCATGCGTCCCACCCTTCGTGCCTCCCTCCTGGCCCTGCTGCCGACCCTCCTCGTCGGCCAGACCCCCGTTCCCGCAGCGGCCCCCGCCGCCGCGGCGCCCAAGCCGTCGCAGTATCCCGTTGGCGTTCCCGGCCAGCTCATGAAGGCCATCGCCGAGCAGGGTCAGCAGGTGGCCAACCTCCAGGAGCTGGTGGACACCATCGGCCCCCGCCTCACGGGCTCCGAGCGCATGCGCAGGGCCCATGGCTGGGCCCAGGCCAAGCTCACCCAGATGGGCGCCCAGAACGTGCACGAGGAGGCCTGGGACTTCGGCTTCGCCTGGACCCGCGGCCTGGATCAGGCCCGCCTGCTCACCCACAACCAGATGCCGCTGATGATCGCGCACAACGCCTTCACGCCGGGCTTCGACAAGCCCGTGGTGGGCGAGGTCATGGAGCCCGCCGACTTCAAGCTGGCGACCCTCCAGGCCCTCAAGGGTCAGCTCAAGGGCAGGATCCTCCTGCGCACCATGGGCGCCCGCCCGGCCCCCGGCGCGCCGCGACCTGCGGGCATGCCGAACCCGCAAGAGCAGGACACCTTGAACCAGTTCCTCAAGGAGGAGGGCGTGCTGGCCGTGCTCACCATGAGCAACAAGCAGTACGGCCTCCTCACCACCGGCGGTCGCACCTTCAAGGAGATTGGCAAGGCCCCCGTCCCCGCAGCCACCCTCACCCAGGAGGGCTTCAAGCAGCTGCAGCGCCTCCTGGCCCGCAAGGAGCCCGTGAAGCTGGAGCTGTCCCTCGGTGGCAAGTTATCCAAGACCCCCGTGAAGGATTACAACGTGGTGGGCGAGATCCGCGGCAGCGAGAAGCCCGAGGAGGTCGTCATCATCGGGGCCCACATGGATAGCTGGGACCTCTCCACGGGCGCCAACGACAACGGCACGGGCACCTGCGCCTCCATCGAAGCGCTGCGCGCCATCCTCGCCAGCGGCGCGAAGCCCAAGCGCACCATCCGGGTGGTGCTCTTCTCCGGCGAGGAGCAGGGCCTATTGGGTTCCAAGGCCTATGCCAAGGCCCACAAGGACGAGCTGGACAAGGTGCAGGCCGTGATCGTGGATGACATGGGCACGGGCCGCATCCGCGGCTGGGCCCTGCAGGGCCGCGAGGATGTGAAGGCCGCCATGGCCGGCGTCATCTCCCCCATGAACGACTTCGGGCTGCGGGAGGTGTCGCTGGCACGCATGGGCTCCACGGACCACGCCTCCTTCCTCCCCTACGGCGTGCCCGCCTTCTCGGCCCAGCAGGATGCCGAGGACTACTTCTCCCACACCCACCACAGCCACGTGGACAGCTTCGAGCGCGTGCAACCCGAGGCCCTCCTGCAGGGCACGCAGGCCCTGGCCGTCACGGCCTGGGAACTGGCCAACCTGGAGCAGCGCCTGCCCCACAAGGCCCCCGAGGCGCCCCGCGAGCCCGCGCGCTAGCTAGCGCGGGGGTTCGGATTCCCCGCGGGCCTGGCTTTCGAAGGATTTCAGCGCGGCGGTGGGGCCCATCACCAGTACCTCGTCCCCGGCCTCGAAGCTGTCGGAGCCCTGGGGGTTGAAGTGGAGGCCCTGGCCCTCCCGCCGGATGCCGACGATGAGGCAGCCCGTGGTGTCGCGCATGCGGGCGTCCCGCAGCACCTTCCCCGCCATCCAGGAGCTGGGGTGGATCTGGATGCGCTCCAGACCCAGTTCCAGCTGGTCCTGGTTCAGCACGATATCGAACATGTCCATGAGGTTCGGGTTCATGAGCAGGGCGGCCATGCGCCGTCCGCCGATCTCGTAGGGGCTCACGATGTGGTCGGCGCCTGCGGCCTTCAGCTTGTTCTCCATGCCAAGCTGGGCGGCCCGGGCCACGATGGGGACATCCGGTGCCAGCTGTTTGGCCGTGAGCGTGACCAGCACATTGTCGGCATCCGTGGTGAGGGTGGTGATCAATCCCCGGGCCGACCGGATGCCCGCGCGCTGAAGGATCAACTCGTCCATGGCGTTGCCATAAAGAAAAATATCGCCCTCGAAGCGGGGATTCTTGGAACCCTTGTTCGCTTCCCGCTCAATGATGATGAAGGGAACACCCGCCTGTTTGAGTTCCCAGGCGGCCTGGAAGCCCATCTTCCCGAACCCGCAGACGATCACGTGGTCCCGGAGATCCTGAAGTCGTTTTTCCATGCGGCGCTCCCGTAGGTAGCCCTGGAGGTCGCCCTCCACGATGAGGGCCGTGAGGTTGGAGAGGGCGTAGGTGGCCACGCCCAGGCCCGTAATGAGGTAGAGAATGGTGAAAAGCTTGGTGGCATTGTTGACCTGGCCGAGTTCGCGAAAACCCACCGTGAACAGCGTGGTGATGGCCATGTAGAAGCTGTCCAGATAGTTGAGCTTCGACAGGAGGTGGTAGCCCACGGCTCCAGCCAGCACCACCAGCGTGAGCAGCACCAGGGTATGGCGCAGGCGCTCAAGGGGGGGCGAGTTTTTGGACTTCGGCATATCAGGCGTCCGATTTCAGCTTGATGGCGAAGTGACTGGTGCAGAGTGCGACAATCTCACCCGCGGCGCGCAATTCGCAGGAGATGACCGCACTGTGGCGGGAGAGCCTCAGCACCGTAGCCTGGGCTTCCACGGCGCCCTTGGCTGGCTCCAGGTAACGGATCCCAAGATCAGAAGTGGCGAAGGGCATGGCTCCCTCAAAGGCCGTGGAAAGGGCTAGGGCGCTGGCCATGTCTGCCAGCGAGGCCAGTACGCCGCCATTGATGATGCCGCCTACGGGGTTCGTGGTGCGAGGCGTCGCCTGGATGCGCACGATGGCTTGGCCCGGAGTCATTTCCAGGATCTCCAGGCCCCAGCCCTGGATCACCGGAAAATCCGCGAATCGAGCGCGAAGGCGGTTCGCGAAATCGGGCCCGAGGAACCCAGGCAAGAGTGGCTTTTGCATGGGAAGAGTGTGGCACTCCTTTTCCAACCCTTGAAGGGTGGACCAGAAGGAAGCATCCTGGATCACCCTTTCGGGAGTCGTCGGTGCGCGCTCTTCCCTTCTGTGTGGTGGCAAGCCTCGCCCTTTCGGCCCAAGAGGCCGCCTTCTTTCATGAGGAGACACCCTCTCTCTGGAAGCCTGCCTGGGAGCTGACCTTGCGCGGGGATCGAACGGGGGGGCTTGGGGATGAGGACTTTCAGCGCGTAGGAGCGCGACTCCGGCTCCGCTGGCGCTGGGATCTGGGGCCGCTCGAAACCACCCTGGCCACCCGGCATGCCGTGGGCAGCGACGGGAACGCCCGCAATTTCGACCGTTACGACAACCTGCCTTCCAACGAATCACGCTTGGATCTGGCCCAGATCGCCTGGCGACCCACTGCCCCCAAGACCTTTCTGGAGGTCCGCATCGGCCTTCAGGAGACGGGCCTCCTCAGCCAGGAGAGCTACTGGGACAGGGACCTGAGGGTGCTGGGAGGAGGGGTGCGCGCCGCCTACCGGGATGGGAAACACGTGCAGGAACTGGGCCTGCGCGGGGTGGCGGGGCGAGTTCGGACCGTGCAGGGCGGGAGGATCGATGTCGCAGCCCTTCAGGCGGTCCTGAAACTGGACACCGGGGCCTTTTCCTGGACGGCCCATGCGGGGCGCTGGCACTTGAAGTGGGATCCCTCTGAATACCGCCTACGAGCCCTGCCCGGGGCGAATCCAACGGTCCGCCAGCACTCGAAATTAGATGTGGCAGGGGTGGGCGTTCTGTGGAATTCCCTTTTGCCTTTGGAGTTCAAGGCCGTGCGGCATCGCAACCCGGATACCCGTGAAGACGGCGCGGAGACGCAGTTTTGGGTGGGCAGCCGAAATCGCGCTTGGTGGCCCCAGGTGGGGTACATCTGGCAGCGCTTCGAGAAGACTGGCACCCACTTCCCGGTGAATGGCGACGACTGGTGGTACTACTGGAATGCCCGCGGGCCCAGGTACGAGCTGGCCCTACCACTGCCCGGAAACTGGTTGGTGTCAGCCGTGTATTTGCGACACTTCCGTTATGGCGCCGATGAGGCCGTCACCCGTCGGCTGCTCATCCTCACAAAACGGTTCTAGTAGTTGGTTCCATCCCCTTCGGGTGGGTAGTCCTTCCCAAACTTGTTCTTGTGCATCTCCAGCAAGGGCTGGTTCACCTGAAGGGACCATTCTCCGGTCGTGGCGCCGGCACCGATGGTCACCGCCCAGCTCTGCTCGCCCGTTTCGGGGTGCCAGAGCCGCAGACGGTACGTGCCCGCAGGAACGTTTTCAAAAGCGACGCCCTTGCGTCCGTCCAGCACCGCCGCCCAGGGGGTTTCCACGATCCACAGGAAGGCGTTCATCATGTGGTGGACATTGCAGTAGAGCTTCACGAGCCCAGGTTGTCGGGCCCTCGCCTTGGGGCTTTCGCCTGGCTGGTAGTGTCCCGTGTCGAAAGCATTGCCAGGGGTCACGCTAAAAACGTTGTGGAGGATGTGATCCATGTTGGGAAAGGCCACTTCGCCCCCCGGCGTGGTGATGGCGACCCGAGGCATGAAGCGCTTCCCCACGGTCTTGATCCGCACGGGCGGTGGCGTTGGAAGCTTGGGGCGGGGGGCGTTCACGGGCTCCAGAATCGCCACGCAATGATCGAGTCCCTCGCGGGCGTGACCGTTCTTTTCCAGGATTCGGACGCGGCCTTGGAGGGACCCCGCTGCAAGGGAAGTGAGGGAGAGCGAGAGGGTGGCGAAGCTTCTGGAAAGGGTCCGGTGCGGGCACATGGCGCCTCCGAAAGGGCTGGATCCGCGGAAAGAATGGCAGGATCCGGCATCGAAGTCCTATCATTCGATTCACTCCTTCCTGGGGCAGGCATGGCACCCCGACTCCGCTGGTATCACACCCTCGCCTGGAGGTTTTTCCTCCGAACGGCGGCGGCCCTGGTTCTGATCATGGGAGTGGCGCTGTGGGTGGCCTACGACCAGGCCCACAAGGGCGCCCAGGCAGCGGGCCAGTTGGGGTTGCGCACCGCCGCCCAGGTGCTGGAGCGGCAGTTTTCCCAGGAGGCTCGCATTCTCGATTCAGGGCTGGATGTTTTCATAACGCCCTCTTCCAACGTGTCCTACCTGGACGAGGCGATCCGCCGCCAGAACGCCTTGAGTGTGCAGGACTACCTTCAGCAAAGCCTGGAGGATCTCAAAGCCGAGCTTGCCGTGCTGGTGCGCCCGGATGGCCGATGCTTTGCCTCCACGGCCGAAGGGGGGCCGGAGGATTACCGTGATATCACCATCGCGCAAATGGCCCTGGATCCCGAGGCGGCCCTGGAAGCCGGGCGCCCAGGGCCTTCCTACACCGGATTCCTGGAGATGCCAGGTGGTTCCCAGCGTGGAATGTATTTCGCCGTGGCCCGCCCGATCCGCCTGCCCGGGGGCAGCATCATCGGAGCATTGCTCGTCGGACGCCGCCTGGGGGATGCCTTCGCCGGAACGCTGCGGGATCTGGCCTCTGGCCGGATGCAGCCTCTGGCGCACTTGGCGATCCTCAGCCATTCCAGACTCGCGGGGGCGACGGCTTCCGCCACCCAGTTGCCTGACCTCTCCCGCGAGCTGAGCAGCTCTGCCTTCCGGATGGCTGAAGGCGAAGTGGCTCAGGGACGGCGTTCCCAGGCGATCCCGGTCAAGCTCCAGGGCGTGCGCTACTTGGCGATGCTGAGTCCCCTGCGCGGCGAGGACGGGGCCACCCTGGCCATGTCCACCCTTTTCCTGGTACCCATCGAACCCTACTTCGCCCCCTTCCGGAAGATCCAGCATGCCATTCTGGGCACCGGTGCCGCGGGCATCCTGCTGGCGCTCCTGGTAGGGCTTGGCAGCGCCCGGCGCGTCACCTCGCCTCTCAGGGCTCTCACCCTCGCCGCGGCCACCTTGGCTCGGGGGGAGCGGCCTGAGCTGCCGCCGCAGGATTCGCCCGATGAAGTGGGCTTGCTCTCCCGTGCGTTCCGCAGTCTGCTTTCCGAACTCCGAGCCAAGGATGAACTCCTGGCCGCTCTCGCGCATTTGAAGCCTGCCTCCACGCAGGGCGATCTCGGGGAGCCTACGGGTGCAGCGGCACAGGTTACGGAACCGGAAGAGCCAGATGTAACCGCTCTCCTTTCCGGGACGGTGCCTCATCCTTCCGAAGGCAGGGAAGCACGCATCGATATCCGCGTGGGGACTGTTTTCGCCGAGCGGTACCGCATTGAATCCGTTCTTGGCAAGGGCGGCATGGGGGTCGTGCTCAAGGCGCGGGATCTTCGCCTGGACGAGGATGTGGCCCTCAAGATCATTCGCCCTGAGCGTGGCGCCACACAGGAGTTCCTCGCGCAGCTCAAGCAGGAGATCAAGCTGGCCCGTCGCATTTCCCACCGGAACGTGCTGCGCACCCATGATTTCGGCGAGCACGCGGGCGTTCCCTTCGTGAGCATGGAGTATCTCAAGGGCGTCACCCTCAAACAGCTTCTGGACGATCGCGGCCAGTTGCCTTTGCCCCTGGTGTTGCGCATTGGCCGCCAGATGGCGGAAGGACTGGAAGCGGCCCACGCGGAAGGGGTGGTCCACCGGGACGTGAAACCCCTGAATGTGATCTTCGATCACCGGGGCGACGTGAAACTCCTGGATTTCGGACTGGCGGCCCCCGTGGCCGCTCCCGGCAGCGCCCAGGCGGGCTACGTGTTCGGCACCCCCCGCTACATGGCTCCCGAGCAGGTACGGGGCGAACAGGCGGATCCCCGGACGGATCTCTATGCCCTGGGCGTTCTCCTGTTCGAACTGGCGGTGGGGACTCCTCCCTTTGATCACTCCGAGATTTCCGCGCTGCTGGAAATGCACCTCCACGAGCCCGTGCCCCGGTTGCGGACCCGCGTTCCCCAGCTTCCCGAATCCTTCGCCCGGCTCGTGGAACAGCTTCTGTCCAAACAAAAAGAGGATCGCCCCGCCTCGGCGGCTGAAGTGATCGATGCGCTCAAACGCGTGTCCGCCGAAGGCGAGCGCGCCTGGGCAGGGTGACTACTCCCAGCCCCGCGTCGCGAAGCGGGCCAGGCGCTCGTCGCCATCCCGCAGTTCCAGGGCGCGCAGCACGAAGCGTCCGATGGGATCGACCTCCAGGTTGACTTCGGCGCCCGGGCGCATGGTTTCCAGGCGAGTACGCCGCACTGTTTCGGGAATGAGGGCGACGCTGAACCAGTCGCGGCCCGCCTCCACCACGGTGAGGGAGATGCCGTCCACGGCCATGGAACCCTTGGGCGCCGTCATGGGAGCCAGGTTGGCGGGCATGGCGAAACGCCAGATCCCCTCGCCTTCAGGCCGTTCCAACAGTTGCCCAATTCCGTCCACATGACCAGAGACGAGGTGGCCGTCCAGAGGGTCGCCCACTCTCAAGGAAGGCTCCAGGTGGAGCAGCGTTCCCAGGGGAAGAAGACCGAGCGTGGTCTTGCCCAGGGTTTCTTCGGAAAGATCCGCCTCGAAGGCCCGTCCATCTCGGGCTACCGCCGTCAGACAGGCTCCGTTCACGCAGATGCTGGCGCCCTGCTCCGCGCGCTCCAGCAGTTCCGGGGGCGCGCTGATGCGCAGCCTTGCGCCGCCGGGGCGGGTGTTACGGGCATCAAGGTTGCCAAGGTGACGAACAAGTCCAGTAAACATAGATTCAGCCTACGCTTTCTCCCGTTTGTCGTGGAGGGCGCTGTTGCGGAATCCGTAAACGAAGTAGACCAGCAGCCCTAGCAACAGCCAAGCGAAGAATCGGTACCAGGTGATGGCGGGCAATCCCTTGGCCAGCCAGATGCAGAACAGGATTCCCAGGGGCGCCGTGACCCACACCCAGGGCATGCGGAACCGGCGGGTCGCTTCGGGTCGGCGGGCGCGGAGGATCATGACGCCGCAGCAGACCAGCGAGAAGGCGAACAGGGTGCCGATGTTGGTGAGTTCCACGACTTCCGAGATGTTGAGGAGCGCCGCTGGGATGGCCACGATGCAGCCCGTGAGAAAGGTGGCGTTGCCGGGCGTGCCATGTTTCTTGCTCACCTTGCCGAACCAGGGACTCAGCAGGCCGTCCCGGCTCATGGACATGAAGATGCGGGGCTGGCCCACCTGGTACACGAGCAGCGCTGCCGTGGTGGCGATGATGGCGCCGAAGGAGATGACGCCCGCCCAGCCGTTGAGGCCGTGCTGGGTGAAGATGTAGGCCAGGGGATCCGCCTGCTTGCCCAGCTCGGTGTATTTCAGCATTCCCGTCACCACCAGAGCCACGGCGGCATAGATCAGGGTGCAGATGCCCAGAGAAAACAGGATGCCCCGGGGGAGGTTGCGCCCAGGATCCTTGCACTCCTCCGCCGTAGTGCTCACGGCATCGAAGCCGATGAAGGCGAAGAAAACCAGGCCCGCCCCCGCCATGACGCCGCTGAAGCCGTGCGGCATGAAGGGCTGCCAGTTCATGGGCTTGACGAACATGCCGCCCAGTCCGATGAAGAAGAGGATGATCGCCAACTTGACGATGACCATGACGTTGTTGGCCTTGGAGCTCTCCTGGATGCCGCGCGCCAAGAGCCAGGTGATGATCAGGACGATCAAGAGGGCGGGCAGATTGATGATGTTGCCGTGCCCGTTGGGCGCACCGAGGAACTGAGGCGGGATCTGGAAGTTGAAGAAAGCGAGCAAATTGTTGAAATAGCCGCCCCAACTCGAGGCGACCGCGCTGTTGCCCACCGCGTATTCGAGCAGGAGGTTCCAACCGACCAACCAGGCCATCATCTCGCCGAGGGTGGCGTAGGCGTAGGTGTAGGCCGAGCCGGCGACCGGGATCATGGAAGCGAACTCGGCGTAGCAGAAGCCCGCGAAGGCGCAGGCCATGGCCGCGATGACGAAGGAAAGCATGATGCCCGGTCCGGCCTTGGAGGCGGCCAGCCCCGTCAAGGCGAAGATGCCGGCGCCGATGATGGACCCGATGCCGAGCGAGGTGAGCGCCCAGGGCCCCAACACCCGCTTCAAATGCCCCGGAGATTCTTCTCTCGACTCCATCAATTGTTCGAGCGGTTTTAAACGAAGCAGTTTATCGAAGATCACTTTTTCTCCTCAAGCGATGTGAAGGGAAGGTTTCAACCAATCCTAACATAAGGCCTTCAAAAAATGGCAAAAGCGGGGCTTTTTGGTAAGATGGGGAAAAAGGAGGATCCATGCGTAAAGCCTACATCTTTTTGATCGCCCTCGCCGTCCTCGGACTCGACCAGTGGAGCAAGTTCTGGGCCAGAGCCAACCTCACGGATTATCGAACCCTCGACATCATCCCCGATCACTTCCGCCTCTTCCTCAACTTCAATACCGGCGGCGCCTGGAGCATCCTTTCGGGAAACGTCTGGGTATTGGCAGCAGTTTCCTCGATCGTCTCGCTCGGCTTGATCTACTACATCTTGCGCTATCCCCTCGCCCGCCTACAGAGCATCGGCCTCGGATTGGTCCTGGGCGGAGCGGTCGGCAACCTCGTCGATCGGCTCCTGATGCAACGTGTGACCGATTTCTTCGACGCTTACGTCGGAATTCACCACTTTCCGACCTTCAACGTGGCAGACATGGGCATCGACATCGGGGTCGGCCTGCTCTTCCTCATGTACGCCTTCCTGCCCGAGAAAAAGGAAAACAAAGAAATCGAAGAAAGCGGCGAACCGAACTCCTGATTACAAGCAGAGCAGGTGCTCGACGCGACTGATCTCCTGCTCCAAAAAGAGCGCCTGCCCCCGGATTTCCGGGGGCATTTCCACGGCTTGGGGAAAATGCTCGTAGATCTGGAAAAGCTCCTGGTAACGAGCGTCATGGAAAAGCGCCAGCTCCTTGAACTTCCGGTAAGTCAGCTTCTCGAGCTTCTCCCCGTACTTCGGAAAAGCCTCCTTGCGATAGGAAACGAAACCCCTTCGGAGCGACCGTAGGGTCAACTCGGGCAGAGGGGGGAGGCGAAGGTCAATCATTTTTTCTCCTTCTTGGTCATGGCCGCGAGGTAGTCGGCCAGGACTCCAAGACACATCTTTTCGTAGGCGGTGGCGTAGGTGATCTTCTTGACCACTCCTCCCACCCGGGTCCCCTTGGGAATCGTTTCGGGCAGGGAGTCGAAGTCGGGCGTCATGAGCACGATCGAACCTCGCCCCTGGGCATAGGTGGCCCGGTAAACGTAGATCGAACCGTTGGCGACGAGGGGCTTCAAAAGGGGCTCTTTGCTGAAGGAACGGATGAACTCACTGAACTTCTCCTGGAAGGTCACCGGCTTGTAGCTGGCTTCCACCATGCTCTCGACGCTCTTGAAGGCCTCGTCGGTCTGCTCCTGGCCACCGACCAGGATGGATTGGTTCTCGCAGATGATGATGGGCTGCTTGCCCTTCTCGATCTTGACGATCAGGGTGCACTTGGGGAGGTAGACATAGCCCTTCTGATCGAGGGGATCACAGGAAAGGAAGTACTTGGTGAAAGGGAATTCCTTCGACCAGGTGTTCTCCCAAACCTCGAACTTGAAGTTGGGAAGCCGGGGCTCGAACAGCCCCCCCGTCTTGCGGAAGCCCTCGTTCTTGATCAGGAAGTCTTCCAGGGTCTGCCCCGGAAAGGCCGCCGCCGGGAGCGCGAAAAGAGCGAGGATGAGGGATGCGACAGCAAAATTCTTCTTCATTCGACCACCTCCACCCACACTTTACCAAGCTTTTCCCGTTTTTTCCACCTTCAAAAGAGAGGGGCCGCAAGCATCTGCGGCCCCTCGAATCCTTTTTGCTGCCGTCTTCGGCTACCCTACTTTTGGCGCCTGGTCCTCGGCGTATTCCTTGAGGAAGTGGCGCAGTCCGAAGAGATAGGTGTGGAATTTGTATTTGACCATCTCGGCATAAGCCTTGGTGTAGCACCAGGCATGCTGGCTGACGCGGTAGGCGAAGGCCATGCACCCAGTGCGATCGCGCCCCTGCATGCAATGGAAATACATGGGTCGATTCTGCGGATCGTTCGCCAGGGCGAGGAACTTGTCTACTCCGGCCCGGGAGGGGGGAAGGATGATGCCGAAGGGGATGCTCGCGAAACGAAGACCGTGTTTCTTCGCCCAGGCTTCTTCCTGGCGAACGACCGACGCGCTGTTCTCCAGACAGACAATCAATTTGACGCCCATTTTCGCGAGTTTTTCGATCCCCTTCTCGGTGGGACGAGCCCCGCGGAAGAGGGTTTCCTCCAACTTGCCGAAGTTGCCGAGGTCCTCGGTGGGCGGCTTCGGGCCGAACTTGCCATCGGAGCCGGGCTCATCGGGGGCATTCTCGATGAGACGCTCGGGCGATTGAAGGGAAAGCTGCTTGATCTCGCTTTCGCTGGGAATGCGTTCACTCTGCCCTTGCAGGAAGGGGCTCTGGCTTTGAAGGGGAAAAGTCGAAAGGCCGCTATCGACGGAGCACCCGGCGAGCAGGGCCAGGGCGGCGAGGACGACGATCGTTTTTTTCATCATTCAGGGGGTCTCCTCTCGTTACCTAATATATCGGCAACCGGCAGGCGGAGCTGCTCTTTTATTGCTAATTTTCGTTTAACTTTCGTAAAAGTTTGGGAAAAGTTCTCGATCATACCGGCGGGAAACGCGCCGAATCGCTTCCCTCTGGTATGATCGAGGGGAAAGAATTGGAGGAAGAAGTGGAAAAAGCCATCCTGGTGTGCGCGATCCTGGGAAAGAAGAGGAGCGAAGCGGAAGAACATCTCGCCGAACTCGAACTCCTGGCGCACACCGCGAAGATTTCCTGCATGGCCCAGGTGACGCAGGAGCGGGAAAAAATCGATCCGGCCACTTATCTCGGGAGCGGAAAGATCGAGGAAATCGCCGTCTTGGCCGATCAACTCGAGGCGGAACTCCTCCTTTTCGACGACGAACTGAGTCCCAGCCAGGGGAGGAACATCGAGAAGATCACCAAGAAAAGGGTCCAGGACCGGACCGGTCTCATCCTCGACATCTTCGCCAAACGCGCCCATACCCGGGAAGCGAAATTGCAGGTCGAACTGGCCCGCGTGGAATACCTCCTGCCCCGCCTCACCGGGATGTGGAGCCACTTCACCCGCCAGAAGGGCGGCGTCGGCCTCAAGGGGGATGGAGAAACCCAGCTCGAGATGGACCGCCGCATGACCAAAACGAGGATTTCCGAGCTGAAAAAGGAAATCGAAAAGCTGGGAGATCAACGGGAGATCAGACGCCGCTCCAGAGAAAAGTATTTTCGGGTTTCGCTGGTCGGCTACACCAACGCGGGCAAATCCACCCTCCTCAACGCCCTCACCGATGCCGGGACCTATACCGAGGATCAACTCTTCGCCACCCTGGACTCCACCACCCGCCGCATTCCCCGCTCCGAGGTCCTGCTCGCGGACACCGTCGGCTTCATCCGCAAGCTCCCCCACACCCTGGTCGCCTCCTTCCGTTCCACCCTCTCGGAGATCAAGGAAGCCGATTTATTGCTGCACGTCGTCGACGTCTCCCACCCGACCTTCCTCGACCAGATGGCGATCACCGATACCGTCCTGAACGAAATAGGCGCGGGCGACATCCCCGCCATCCTGGTCCTCAACAAGTCGGATCGCCTGCCGGATTGCATCGTCGGGAAACTTCAACGGCGTTTCCCCGAAGGGGTCTTTCTTTCCGCGAAGGAGAAAAAAGGGACCAAGGAATTGGTGGAGAAGATCCGCGAAATGGCCGAACTCCCCATCGAAACCGCCAAAATCCCCTTCGGCTCGGAAAAACAACTCGCGGATTTCTACAAGCTCGGCCGCGTTCTGGACGTGCGCTACGGAGAAGAGTTCATCGAAGTGGATTTCCGGAGGCTTCGCTCGAAAAGCTCGAAGGCTTGAGGACATTGACGGAAAAGACTCGATCTCGCCTTCTCACCCTACTGCTTCTCTTTTTTTCCTTGCCGATGTTCGGCCTCCTCTTGGGGAGGGAATCCCTGTACGATTGGGACGAGGCCTGGTACGGGCAGGTGGCCAAGGAGCTTCTGAGGGGGGGAGACTGGCTCACCCTTCACTGGCGGGGGATCCCCTTTTTCGACAAACCACCGCTCGGAATCTGGGCGATCGCCCTCTCCTTCCGCACTTTCGGCCAAAACGAGTGGGCCGCCAGGCTCCCCTCGGCCCTTTGCTCGGTGCTCACCGTCCTCGTCCTCTTCCGGATCGGAAAGAGGATTTTTGGCAAAGAGCGCCCCGCCCTGTTCTCGGCCCTGGTCCTCCTGACCACCCTGCCCTTCGTGAAGGCCGGCCGCATGGCCATGCTGGACGGCCCCCTCGCTTTCGCCTTCACGCTCGGAATCTGGACCTTCCTGGAAGCCCGCGAAAAAGAGAATTCCCCCTGGGGCCTGGGCCTCGGCCTGTCCTTCGCCCTGGTATGGATGATCAAGGGCCCCGTCGCCATCCTGCTGGCCCTCACCCTGCTCGCCTTCTCCCTCTGGGAAAGAAACGGGAAGGCCCTGAAGTCCCCCTGGATTCTCCCCGGCCTGCTCCTCGTTCTTCCCTGGTATCTCGCCGAATGGTCGAGGCACGGGCAAGCCTTCCTCCAGAGCCACTTCGGCATCCACATGCTCGGCAGAGCCGCCACCGTGCTCGACGCCCACCAAGGCCCACCCTGGTACTACCTGGGGCACATCGCCCTTGCCGGCCCCTGGTTCGTCCTTTTCCTCTGCGCCCTCCCCTTTCTCTGGAAAAAAAGAAAGGAAACCTGGGTTCGCCTGGGAGTTTGCTGGGCCGGAGTGGTGGGGCTGGCCTTCTCCCTGGCGGCGACGAAGCTGCCGTGGTACGTCGTGCCGGCTTATCCGGGCCTCGCCCTGTTGCTCGGCGGCTTTTTGGACTCTTTCGGGAAGAAGCGGCCCTATTTCGCGTTAACGGCGAGCTACCTCCTGCTTTTGGGATTGATCGGGCATTCCCTCCACTGGGAAGCCCGATACGCCCCCGACCTGCGTCCCTTCTCGAAGGTTCAATTAAAGCAATCCACCGGAATCCTCTCTCTTTCGAAGACCATCCGACCCGCGTTCATCTACTACCTCGATCGCCCCGAACTCCTCACCACGCCCGAAGAATTACCCGAACAATGGCAGAAAAAAAGCGCCGCCCTGTTGAGCGACGTCGAAAAGAAAACGATCTTTTTGAAGGGGGCGAAGGAATTGAAGGCCGCGAACGGCCTGGTCCTCCTCGAAAAGCAAAATCCTTAAAGCCAGATCGTTTCGCTGGTGCGGGGAGCCGCCTCGGGCTCTTCGTCGGGATAGCCGATGGCGAGGATGACCTTGATCTTTTCCTCCTCGCCCAACTTCAGCCATTTCCTCACTTCGGGATCCTGGCCCAGTCCCACGGCGAGGCCGATGGGGCAAGTGCCGAGACCGAGCGACTTCGCCGCTATCATGGCGTTTTCGGCGGCGAGGGCGGCCGAACTCTCGGCGAAATCGCCCTTGGCCACGATGATGAGGAGAGCGGGCGCCCCGTAGAAGACGGGGTCCGCCAGGTCGGTAAAACGCTTGTTGATGACCTCGTAGCGCTCCGGAAAGTTCTTTTTCAAGCCCTCGAGAAAAGAGCGGGCCAAACCCTTGGCTTTTTCGCCGATCTCCTCACGGACCGCCTTGTCCCTCACCATGACGAACTTCGAGGGCTGGGCGTTCATGGCCGACGGAGCGAATCTGGCGCATTCCAGGACGGTCTCCAGGACTTCCTCCGGGACCGCTTTGTCCTTGAAGTTGCGAATGGCGCGACGGGCGAGGATGGTCTTCACGGTTTCATTCATCTGCTCTTCCTCTCTTTCGCTCCATTCAAGCAAGGGATGTTTCTCCTGTCAAACGGCCTCCGATTCGGCCGCGTGGAAAAGGACGAGAGAGGAAAAGGGATAGTCCTCCGGATCCTCCACCAGACCTGCCCGGAGCGGCTCGAGGTGGAGTTGCCCGGCGAGCATGAGGAGGTCCCAGCCTTCTTGAATCGTTTCCTTCACCCGACTCTTCTTCCAGACCTTCGGCTGCATCAAGAGGGGTAGGATGCGCATGGCCGTGTTCTCGCGGATCCTGCGAAGCACCGTTTGGACGCTGGCCTGACGCGGAGTGAGGATGCCACGCCAGGCGTCCGGCATCAAGACGAAGGCATGGAGCAGGAAATCCCCCCCCCGCCGCAGGGCCTCGACTTCGGAAAGCAGGATCTCGGACAACCGAGGGTCGAAGAAGAAATCGCCGTTCGCAGCGAGTTCCACCAAGTAAGCGGGTGCTTCGAGCAACATTTCCGGCATCATTACCTCCCCCCTTTGCTCACGGGTTATTCATGTGTTTAGTGTTATTCCCTAAACACATGTTTTCTATACATTTATTTTTGTATTTTTATGAACGAGGAATGAGGTGAACGGCGCTCGCCTTGAATGACAGGCCGACGACCTTTCCTTCTCGAAGCTCGAGATCGAAAAAAGCCTGTTTGGTGATGAGTGCGGCGACCGGAAAGGCACAATCGATCGTGACCCTGACCTGGGCCTCCAGCGGCAACACACTCCGAACCGTGCCTTCGAGGTGGTTGCGCAAGCTCGAAGGTCCCAGGGGACCGATGTGGAGCACCACGTCCTCCGGACGGAGGCAAAACCAAATTTTTTCGCCCTCTCTCGCCTCGGACACGGCCCTCACTTCGATGCCTTGGACTTCAATCGTCGCTACGCCCTGCTCTTGGTGGACGACCTTTCCGGGAAGAACGTTCTCCACCCCTACCAGGGCCGCCACCGAGGCCGTGGCGGGGGTGGAGAAGACTTCCTGGGGAGCACCGATCTGGATCAACCTTCCGGCCTCCAGGACGGCGATCCGATCACCCAACATCAGGGCCTCGTTGCGGTCATGGGTGACGAAAAGCGCGGTGATGCCTTTTTGGCGCAAAAGCTTCTTCAGCTCCGCGATCAAGACGGGGCGGGAAGCCGGATCCAGAGCGGCGAAGGGTTCGTCCAAAAGCAGCACTTCCGGAGAAAAGACCAGGGCCCTGCAAAGGCTGACCCGTTGGGCCTCTCCTCCGGACAGGGAGCGGGAGGACCGCTTCGCCAAATGAACGATCCCCAAGAGTCCGAGCTGCTCGAGAATCCGGTTTTTCCATTCCTTCCTGGGAATCCCGCGGACCTTGAGGCCGGTGGCCACGTTGCCGAACACCGTGTCGTCCAGCAGGAGGGGGTCCTGGAAGACCATCGAGATTTTCCTTCGCAGATCAAGGTTTCCCCAAGGAACCGGCTGCTTTTCGAAAAGGATCTCCCCTTTTTTCGGCTCGATGAGTTGGGCGATGGCCAGCAGCAGCGTGCTCTTGCCGGCCCCGTTCGGACCGAGGATCGAGAGGATTTGCCCCGCGGGGATTTCCAGCTTCTCGATGGAAAGGACTTTCTTCTTTTTCCTGAAGACCTCCAGGTCCCGGATCTCGATCGACATCTTTAAATTCTCTTTTTTTGTTGGATCAGGGTGAGCGCGAGGTTGACGGAGAAGGATAGCAGCAAGAGAATCAGGCCGAGGGCGATCGCCGCTTCGAAGTTGCCCTTGCTGGTCTCCATGACGGTGGCGGTGGTGAGGACGCGGGTCTGCCCCAGGATGTTTCCCCCCACCATCATGGAGGCGCCCACCTCGGAGATGACCCCCCCGAAGCCGGCCATCACGGCCGCGAGCAGGGGCAGACGGGCTTCCCGAAGCAGCAAGAGGACCACCTGGAATCGATCGGCCCCCAGGGCCTCCAGTTGTAGTTTCAATTGGGGGGGCAAGGCCCCCAGGGCGGCGGCCGTCAGGCCGGCCACGATGGGGAAGGCGATCGCCACCTGGGCGATCACCATGGCCGACGGGGTGTAGAGGAGATGGATAAAGCCCAGCGGACCGCTGCGCCAGAGCAGCACCGACACGATCAGCCCCACCACCACCGGCGGCAGCCCCATTCCCGTGTTGACGAGGGAAAAAAGGAGCTTGCGGCCGGGGAAATCGGAGAGGGCCAGGACGCTGCCCAGGGGAATGCCCAGGAGCAAACTCAGGAAGGTCGCGGCTCCCGAAACCAGGAGCGAGAGCCGCACGACCTCCATGACAGCCGGATCGAGAGCGAAGAGCAGGCGGAGCGCCTCGAGGAAACCCGCCCGGATCATTTCCATCGAAGAGAGATCGAAAAGATCATTTGGCCGTGTCGGGGACGAAGAGGGGCTCTCCGAAACGCTCGACGCCGTACTTCTCGATGACCTTCCGGGTTTCGGGCGAGGTCAGGAAGAGGGAGAAAGCCCGCGCCCCCACCGCGTTCACCTCGGGGAACTTCTTGGGGTTGACCAGGATGACGTGGTAGAGGTTCAACAAGGCGGGATCTCCTTCGACCAGGGGCACGAGCGCAAGGTTCTTGCGGAGGGCCAGGAAGGTGGCGCGGTCGGTGAGGACATAGGAGGCCTTTTCGCTCGCGATGTTCAGGGTAGCCCCCATGCCGGAACCGGTCGATTGATACCAGCTCTTCTTCTCGGGAGAGACGCCGGCGGCCGCCCAGAGGGATTTCTCCCGCGCGTGAGTGCCCGATTCATCCCCCCTCGAAACAAAGAGGGAAGAAGAGTTCGAGATCTTCAAAAGGGCTTCCTTGGCCGTTTTGCAGCCCCTGACCCCTGCCGGGTCGCTTTTCGGGCCCGCTATCATGAAGGCGTTGTGCATGAGAAGCTTGCGCTCGATGCCGTAGCCCTCCTTCATGAATTTCTCCTCGGCCTTGGGGGAATGGACCAGCATGACATCCGCTTCCCCTTTCTGACCGAGGGCCATGGCCTGACCGGAACCGACGGCCACGGTCTTTACCTTGATGTCGACCCGATGCTCGAAGATCGGGAGAAGCACGTCCAGCAGGCCGGAATCCTGGACGCTGGTGGTGGTCGCCAAAATCAGGGTCTTCGGCGCGCCTTCCGCCAGGGCCTTCCAGTTCACCCAGCTCACGCGATAGGAATCAGCCAGGGAAGGTAATGAAAAGAGCGAAAAGAGGCTGATGAGGCTGCAGAGTAATCGTTTCTTCTTCATTTTTTGTTCCCTTTAGAAAGCGTAGCCGGTGTGCAGGGCGAGGACGTTCTGGGGCGGAGTGCGACCATCGGCGAAAAAGGTGTTCTCGTCATCCAGGAGGATAGTGTAGCCCTTCGTAGGCTTGAAAGATATTCCGGCGATATAGGTGTTTCTTTCGTTGAGCGAGTTGGCCAGGTTGGGCTTGACGTGCATCCAGCGGGCGATTCCCTCCCATTGCGGGGCCAGCCCCTTGGTGGCGAAGAGGGAGGTCGCGTTGCCCTCGACGAAGGCGTTGTCGCGGGTCCAGGCCTGCTGGGCAGCCAGGGTCAGGCCCGGTCTCTTGTAGGCCATGAGGCCGATGAGGGTACGTTTGCCCGGCTGCGGCCCGGGGTTGACCCCGCTGTAGAAGGCGGTGAGGTCGACGTTTTCGAGCGGCGAAAAGGTCAGTTTTCCCTGGTATTGCTTGCGCTCGTCGGCCTCCTGCAGCCTTCCCTCCCCGTTGTAGACCCCCAGGTCATAGCTGAGGGATCCTCTTTTCCCGCCGTAGCTGGCGCCCAGATCGGAAAGACTGAACCACTTCTCGCGGGTGGATAAGGGTTCGCCCTGGACGCGGTAGCCCCAGAGGGCGCTCTCGTAGGAAGTCCAGAGGGCGGGAATGAGACCGAGGCGGAGTTTTCCGAATTCGTTCTCGCTCTCGGTGTAGGCGAAACGCACGATCATGTCGGTGTCGCCGGTGGCCCCGCGCAGCAAATCGGAGGTGAAGCGGGCGGAGGTGTTCGGGGAAAGTCGGCTGGTCGCCGTCAGGTAGGAACGAGAGAAGTCGAAGGCGTTGTAACCGCCCTTGCTGCCTTTCTTGAGGCGACCGTCGTCGGTGGTTTGCCAGCCGTACTGGATGAGGAGATCGCCCCCGAACTTGATCTGCGGGAAGTTTTCATTGACCGGGGCGGGCGTGGCTGCCGGAGCGGGCAAGGCCGTTGCGAGGAGGAAAACGAGGGGGAGGCAGCGGATGGTCATAGCGAGACCATTCTCCTTTCCAAATGCGGGAGGCCCAGGCGTTTCCACCTGGACCCATTGACCAGTCGCCGTCATCGCGGGGATCTTAGGCGATCGAGCTCGGAGTTCCCCGCTATTATAACCTATGGGCCAATCCCTCGAGACCGCCCGCTCCGAGGATGGCGCGCGCCAGGCGGTTTCCGAGGATCTCGGGAGCGAAGAGCGGGCCCTCGATGGAGGCTCGATGAACGAGGCTGCCGTCGGGAAGCGCGAGCAGCCCTTCCAGGAAGAGGCGATCGTCCAAGATCTCCCCGTGGACCCCGGCCGGTACCCGATAGCCGCCGAAAACGCCCTGGAAGAAGGCTCGTTCGGCAACGCAGACGGCACGGACCCTCGGTTCGTCCAGGGAAGAAAGGATATCCCTCAGAATCCGGTCTTCCTCGCGGCATTCCAGGGCGATCGCCCCCTGGGCCGCAGCCGGCAGCATCCTCGCGAAGGGGATGCGCTCCTTGATCCCGTAGTTCAGGGCGTCCAGGCCGTAGGCGGCGAGGACCATGCCGTCGATGGTGCCGTCCTTCAACCTCAGCAAGCGGCGATCGAAGCTTCCCCAAACCTCCGAAAAGCGCCAGGTGGGGTTGATGGCCAAAAGCTGGGCCCGACGGCGCAAACCCCTGGTGGCGATGGTCGCCCCGTTCGGCAGGGATAGCAAATGGGGATAGCGGGTCGAAACGAAGGCTTCCCTGGCATCCCCCCGAAAGGGGATGGCCGGAATGACCAGCCCCGCGAGCAGGGCAGGGGGGACGTCCTTGAAGTGGTGAACCGCCATATCGGCCGTTCCCTCCCGCAAGGCGAACTCGAGCTCCCTCACGAAGGCCCCTTCCTCCTCCGCTCCCAACAAGGACTGATCCAGATCCGCCCGGGTGCGAACGACCAGGCGATCGAAGCGATACTGCGGCGCCGCGCGCTGCATGAGCTCCATCACCCTGCTGGTCTGCGAGAGAGCGAGTGCGCTGCCTCGGGTCGCCACGACGATTCTTTGCATGCCCTCCCCCCTTTTTCCCGAATGATAGCCGAGGGGGAAATTTTATTTTCGTCGGAAAAAGCGAAAAAGATCAGGGAAAGAGGGAGAGGACGGGGGAGGCGATGCAAAGGGCGGTGAGGGCGATCGCCAGCACCGGCACGATCATCAGACGATAGGTCGGCCCGAAGGAAGAACCGAAGTACTGATGGTTCATGGCCAGGCAGGAATGGGTGGGGGAAATCAGGCAGCCGATGTTGCCGCACACGAAGGCGAAAGCCAGGAGTACCGCCTGGTGGGAAGGCGGGAGCAGGGGACTGAGGATGGGAAAGGATATCGCCACGTAGGGCGCGTTCATCCCCGTCATGAAGCCGATGGCGAGCGGCAGGATGGCGACCAGACCGATCAACGGGATCCCCGAACGGGTCAAAAAGCTTGCCAGTTGGTCGATTCCACCGCTCGCTTCCAGCAGCCCCTTGAAAAAGAAGATGCTCAGGATCATGAAAAAGACGTTCCAGCGCCAGGCCTGAAAAAAGATCGCCGCGACCTCCCGCAGAGGAAGCTTGAAGAATAAGAGGATCAGCAGCGCCACCCCGAGGATGGTCGCCGGCATGTTCAGGTGAAAGAGCAACACCCCCAGGATCACCGCGAGGAAAGGCAAAAGGCTGATGAAGAGGTCGCGCAGGGCCTCTACCGGCGGGAGCCTCCACTCGACCTCCTCCCGGGGGAAATGGTGGAAGGCGACGAGCGCCCCGGCGAGGGCCGAGACCACGGTGACGGGCCACAGGATCGAGATGAAGCGGGGAACGGACACCGCCGACAGGACGGAGGCCAGCAGCAGGCTGGGGTAGAGGGGGAATACCCCTTCCCAGATGTGGCGGAACCAGTAGNNAGAAAGCCGATCAAGGCGGGCAAGGCCGCCATGACCACCCGGCGATCGGGAACCACCGTCCGAAGGGAGGACAGGAGGCGCTCGAAGAGGCCGCAGGTCCGGAGGCTCTTTTCGAGCACCAGGATCAGGTACATGATCCCGATGAGGCCGACGTTGTCCTTGCCGAAGAAGGCCCGCCAGGCCTCGTGCATGACCGAAGGGAAAGGGATGTGGAAGAGGAGGATCAGCGAAAGGGCGGAGGCCGACATGGTCACCGCGAGGTTGGCCTTCCTCCAGAGCAGGGCCCCCATCAAAAGAAAGACCAAAAGAAGCTTGATCAAGACAAGGTCCTTCTCGCCCGCAGGATGTCCGCTTCGATCTGTTTTTTCAGCTCCTCGACGTTCCTGAAGGCCTGCTCGGGACGCAGCAGGGAAACCAGTTCGAGCGCCATCTCGCGCCCGTAGAGGTCCTCCCGGAAGTCGAGAAGATGAGCCTCGATCTTGAGCTGAGGGGGATCGAAGGTGGGGCTCTGCCCGATGTTGATCACGCAGGGCCTCCTGAGATCATCGAATTTCGCCCAGCCTGTGTAGACACCGTAGGCCGGCACCAGTTTCTGTTCGGGAAGGCGCAGGTTGGCGGTGGGAAAACCCAGCAGGCGTCCCCGCTGATCGCCCCCGATCACGGTCCCCTCCAGGCAATATCGGTAACCCAGCAANNCCTCGAGTTCGAAGCCGAGCTCGAGGCCGAAATCGTAGAGCTGCTCGATCCGTCCGGCCTTTCCCTTCCCGAAGGCGAAGTCCTCGCCGACCACGATCGCCCGGGCTCCGAGCTGCTCCACCAGGATCCGACGGGCGAAGTCCCAGGGCGACAGCTCCGCGAAGGCACGGGTGAAGTGGACCCCCACCGTGCGGGCGACTCCGGCTCGGGCGAGCCTTCTCTTCTTCTCGAGCCAGGGGGTGAGCAGGGGAACGGGACGATCCGGCCGCAGGGCCATCTGGGGATGCTCGATGAAGGTGAGGACGGTCGGGACGAGTTCCTTGGGGGAAGCGACCTCGACGGCCTTGCCGATGACCCCCCGGTGGCCCAGGTGGACTCCGTCGAAGACCCCGATGGCGACCACCGAAGAGCAACCGGCCACCGCGGATTGGGCGGGCAGGTCCCCCTCGAAGGTCAGTTCTGGATAGTGAAGCGTGAAAATTTCCATCGGAAACCAGTATAACCGAGAATAAGATGGGTGTGGATACTCCTCGTGGAAGGTCTCATGTCCCTTTCGCTCAATGGTTGATTATATAGCGAAGAATTCCAGTCGCGACGTACGCTTCCAAGGAAGCTGCGATCAAAAACAGCAAGTTTGTCAACAACAAGATCACGCAAAGATCGACGATGAGTTGCCTGCACTGATGAGTTTTTTCCGCCCTGGAGGTTCGGCGGAAGATCAATTGAAGCATCGTGAAGAACAGATAAAACCCGGTACCAGCCGATAATATGGCGGCAGAAATCTCTAGAATGCCATGAGTATGGTCTATGAGGAACAGCGGAAGGTAGCCGGCTTGCCAACCGATCCGGGTGCCAGTGATGAAGATTTGAATGGTAGGGAGGACCGCGAAAGCCGGAGCAGCCACGATATCGAGAAATCCGGCTCTCGCGTTGTTCGCGTAAATGCCGAGCATTTTGCGGGGCGATTGGACAGGGATGGAACTCAGCAAGCCCGAAAAAGAAAATACATGTGAATGGTCTTCGATTTGATGGCGCAATAAGAGGCTTGTGATCTCCGTTTTGAGGTACTCGTCCGAAAGATTCGGAATCATGCATAGGGGTGAAACGAGCCCGTATAGAAAACCAAGGCAGTAAATGATCGTACTGAGGACAACAAAATGTTTTATTCGACTAAAAGTGGCTTCCACTATATTCAATAGCACCTTCTCGCAATCTTGACGAAGAGAAAGATTATTATCCGAGTTCATCACTCATTATAGGGATTTTCGGTGACAAAAAAACTGCCGAGATCGAACAGATTTAGCGTTCCCAGCATTCGATTCTTTGAATCGAGAGTGAATGAATCATACAAGTATCAATCCGGAATCGTCAAAATCCACAATCTTCGGTAGGGGCAGACCTATGTGTCTGCCCTGGATTGAGGGCGAACACATAGGTTCGCCCCTACGAGATTTGGCGATGACGCCGGTCGGAAATTCGGTATCAGACGCGAGAAGCGAGGCTTTTTTCGAAGAAATCCGCGCAATCGCGGCCCGTCCAGCGCCGGAAGGAAAGAGCTGCCTGACGGGCGAGCATTCCCGAGCCGTCACGAACAAGGATCCCCCGCTCGCGCGCCATGGAAAGCAAAGAGGTGGGGGTGTAGATCAAATCGTACACCAAGGCCCCGTCACGCAAGGTGGCGAGTTGCTCCCGGGAAAGGGGACTTTCGGGATTTTTCGGCAGCCCCAACGGCGTCGCGTTCACCACCAGGTCGACTTCTTTCAAGAGGGGGGCGAGGGCTTCTTTTTCGAAGAAAACCAAATCGCAAAGCGGGAAGGCCTTCGGATCGGGATGGCGGGCGGCAAGGGAAATCTTCCCGATTCCCGCCTGCCGAAGGGCATGGACGACCGCTTTGGCGGCCCCGCCGGCACCCAGGATCAAGGCTTTTTTTCCGACCAGATCGACGTCCCGCAGGGTTTCCCGGAAGGCGGGGGCATCGGTGTTATCGCCGAGAAGGCGATCGCCCTCCCAAAAAATCGTGTTGACGGCCCCCACCGCCTCGGCCACCTCGGTGAGCCCGTCGAGAAAGGGGATCACCGAAACCTTGTGGGGGACGGTGACGTTGGCGCCTCCCATGAAGGCCCGCAGCCCTTCCATCGCTCCCGCCAGTTTTTCGGGTGGAACGGACAAGGCGAGGTAGACGGCGTCTATCCCGCAGGATTCTAAGGCCGCGTTGTGCATGGAGGGGGAAAGGGTATGTCCCAGGGGATAACCGAAAAGCCCGTAAAGACGGGTATTCGCAGCTATCTGCATTCTATTGTTCGAGTAGTTTCACGAGGGCTTCTCCGTAGGCGGCGGCGGCGTGCGGGCCATTGGCCGTCACGAGTTTTCCCTCGACCACCACCGAATCGTCGATAAAGATGGCCCCGTTCTTTTCCAGATCCCCGCGCTCGGTGGAATAGGAAGTCGCCTTCTTGCCCTTCAGAACTCCGGCATAGGCCAGGGTCGCCCCGGCGCTGCAGATGGAACCGAAGACTTTCTGCTTTTTTTCGGCTTCCTGGAGGAGGCGGTGGGCGGTTGCGTCATGGAAAAACTGGCGGCTGCCGGGTCCCCCCACGAAAAGCAGGGCGTCGAGTTCATCCACGTTCATCTGATCGAGGGTCCCGTCGACCTGGACTTCGGCCCCCAACTTCCCCTTCGCTTCGCCCTTCTGGGTGGAAAAAAGGAGAACTTCGGCCCCCCGACTTTCCAGGATTTCCTTCGGCTTCAGGAGTTCCTCGTCGCGGAAGCCCTGGTGGGCGATGACCATGGCGACTCTTTTTCCCTTCAAGGTCTTCAAGTTTCCCCCTTATTTCGAGATCAGGTCGCGGACCGGGACGCCGTTGATGAAGTAGACGTCGACGGAAGGCGGGAGATGGCTGTCGCTGACGTGGTAGGCGCCTTCGATCTTGACGAAGGTCCCGTAAGGAAGCAACCAGGCGAGGGTGGCGGGGCTGAAGTCACGCACGGGATCCGGACCGTTGATCTCGTCCCAGGAGGAGCTTCCGGTGTAGATGTTCTCGCAGAGCACCCAGGAACCGCTGCGGTCCCACAACTTGTAGCCGTAGCGGGACTCGCCGTAACGGACTCCGTAGGAGTAGCGCTCGAAGGAGGCCTGGAAAACGACGAGCTTGTCGTTCTTCTGGGGACGGCCGGCCGCGAGTTCCCCGACGCCGACCGAAAGGAACTTCAAATCTTTCCCCTGGAGCGAGGTGACCGTCTTGCCCTGCGACAAGGTGGGGGAGGAAACCGCGGGGGTCCCGCATCCCACCAGGAAAGCGAGAAGGGTGAGAACCATGGCCAGCAGGAGATTCTTGTTATTTTTGCTGTTTTTCATTTTTTCGATCTTCGAAAGCACGCGGGGCTCCTTTCAGCAGAATTTGCCTTGCTTGCTGGTAGCATAAGCCCTTGACTTAAACCTGTGCTTAACGATCAAGTAAGAAGGAATTAACATTGATTTAAAATCACTTAATCTAAAGTCCCAGTGCCGTTCGGATCGAGTCCAGCCTGGCGGGAACCGGGGAAGGCTCCGAGCCGACCTGCTTGATGGCCGTGGCGGGGTCCTTGAGGCCGTTTCCGGTCAAGACGCAAACGATTTTCTCCTCGCCCTGGAAGAAGCCGGCGCGGGCCCTCTTGATGATCCCGGCCACCGAGGCGGCGGAGGCGGGTTCGCAGAATACTCCTTCGTCGCGGGCGAGCAGACGATAGGCTTCCAGGATTTCCTCGTCGGTCACGGAGGCGATCGAGCCGCCCGATTGGTCGGCCGCCTCGAGCGCCTGTTTCCAACTGGCCGGGTTGCCGATACGGATGGCGGTGGCGACGGTCTCCGGATGCTCGAAGACGCGGTCATAGACGATGGGGGCCGAGCCGTCCGCCTGGAAACCGATCATGTGGGGCAAACTCTGGACGATGCCGTTTTTTTGGTATTCCTGGAAGCCCTTCCAGTAGGCGGTGATGTTGCCGGCGTTGCCGACGGGAATGAACAGGAGGTCGGGGGCGTCGCCCAGGGCATCGACGATCTCGAAGGCGGCGGTCTTCTGCCCCTCGATGCGGAAGGGGTTGACCGAATTGACCAGGGTGATGGGCTCGAGATCGGCGATCTGGCGCACCAGTTCCAGGGCCTGGTCGAAGTTGCCCTCGACGGGGATGACGTGGGCCCCGAGGTGGATGGCCTGGGCCAGCTTGCCGAGGGCCACGTAGCCGTGGGGGAAGAGCATGAAACAGCGAACGCCCGCCCTGGCGGCGTAGGCGGCC
>DOBT01000075.1 GCA_003503675.1 Cyanobacteria bacterium UBA8530
ACCCACGGTGAGATGGAATACGGCGCCGGCATCATCGCCGCCCAGAAGTTCGGAGCCGGTGAGATCGTCGACCCCCGCCCCTTCACCGTCGGCACCATCACCGAGACCTTCGAGAAGTACCCCAAGATCGGGACCCTGCTCCCCGCCATGGGCTACGGCGACAAGCAAATGAAGGACCTCGAAGAAACCATCAACAAGACCGATTGCGACCTGGTCATCATCGCCACCCCCATCGACCTTCGCCGCATCATCAAGATCAACAAGCCCGCCGTCAAGGTGAGCTACGAGCTCCAGGAGATCGGACTGCCCACCCTCGAGGACGTCCTCGCCAAGCTCGACAAGAACGAAGCCTGCTCCTGCTGCTGCTCCTGCAGCAAGGAAATGGCCCACGCCTAAAAGGTAGCACCACACAGGCCGGCGGAAGTTTTACAACCGCCGGCCTACTCGTACCCCGATAAATCAAAGCACTAGAAAGAAGGAACCCATGTCCGTCAACATGAAGGGAATGTCCCTGCTGACCATCGAACTGCTCTCCCCCGCCCAGCTCAAGTATCTCATCGAGCTTTCCATCGACCTGAAGGCGAAGAAGCGCGCCGGGATCAAGGGGAATATGCTCGAAGGCAAGAATATCGCCCTGATCTTCGAGAAGGCCTNNGCGGCAAGGAGTCGATCGAGGATACAGCCCGGGTCCTGGGACGCATGTTCGACGGCATTCAATTCCGGGGATACAAGCAATCCGTGGTGGAAGAACTGGCCAAGCACGCCGGAGTTCCCGTCTGGAACGGTTTGACGGACTATGCCCACCCCACCCAGATCTTGGCCGACTTCATGACCGTCAAGGAGCACCTCGGCCACCTCAAGGGAGTCAAGTTCGTTTACGTGGGCGACGGCCGCAACAACATGGCCAACTCCCTGATGATGGGCTGCGCCAAGATGGGGATGCACTTCGTAAACTGTGCCCCCCAAGAGCTTTTGCCCGAAGGCGACATGGTGGATAGGGCCAAGAAGATCGCCGAAGAGAACGGCGCGACCATCACCTTCGAAACCGATCCCAAGAAGGCCGTCGCCGGCGCCGACGTCATNNCCGGCGGCTCCTGCACCGTGACCCACGACCTGCCATGGGCGGTCACCGGCGCCGACGTCATCTACACCGACGTCTGGACCTCCATGGGCGAGGAAGCTCAAAAAGCTACCCGGATCAAACTCTTGACCCCCTACCAGGTCAACGAATCCCTGATGAAGGCCACCAACAAGCCCGAGACCCTCTTCATGCATTGCCTCCCCGCCATCAAGGGGCAAGAGGTCACCTACGACGTCTTCGAAAGCAAGCAATCCGTGGTCTTCGACGAAGCCGAGAACCGCATGCACACCATCAAGGCGGTCATGGTCGCCACCCTGGCCTAGTTACTCAGGTTCTTTCCGAAAGGAGGCCCTTGCGGCCTCTTTTTTTTGGGCCTTGACGAATTCCGCCCCGAAGAGCAGCACCTGCGCCGAATAGTCGATCCAGAGCAAGAGTCCCACCAAAGAGCTCGCTCCCCCGTATGGGGAGACCAGATCGGTCCTTCCCAAAAACCAGCCGAAGAGGCTTTTCCCGAGGGTGAAGAGGAGGGCGGTGAGGAAGGCCCCCGGCCAGAGATCTTTCCAGGGAAGGCGAGCCTCGGGAACGAAACGGAAGATCGCCGCCACCAGGAGGGTTCCGATAGTCAGGGAAAAAGCGAAGTTGAGGAGTTGCCAGAGAAGGGCGAAAGAGTTCAGATAGGTGCCGAATGCCGTCAGGAGTGCGCTCAGAACCATGGCCAGGACCACGAAGAGTCCGGTGCCGAGGAGTAACGGCAGGGTGTACAACGGCAGCAAAAGCTGCTCTTTCAATCCCTTGGGCCTCGGTTTCGTCTTCCAGATGGAGTCGAGAGCGTCCTTGAGCTGGAGAAAACAGCCCGTGGCCCCCATCAAAACGAAAAAGGAGGCAATAAGGTTGCCTACCCAGCCCCCCCCTTCTCTGCCCGCCGCCGCGATCATCCCCTGGAGAACTCTCGCGCCCTCCTCTCCGAAGGCCTCGTGCAGACCGGCGTATAGCCTGCCCGCAGCGGCTTCAGGGCCCAAGAAGAGGCCCGCGACGGTGATGGCGATGAAAAGCAGGGGCGCCAGCGAGAAGACCCCGAAATAAGCCAGGCCCGCTCCCAGAAGGGGAGCCTTGTCCGCGAAGAAGGCGGAGAAGGCTTCCACCAGGAGCGACCAGAAGCTTTTGATCAAAGTTTGGAGCGGCTGAATATCTCCTTCTGCCAGGTGGAACGCGCCCATTCGACATGCTCGTCTTCCTCGGGTTCGACCTTTTCCACGGCTTGGTGGAGAGCTTCCTTCTCCTTCGAGTCGGGCATTCTCTGGGCGATTTCCCTGAGGAGGTGCCAATTGGAATGGCATTTCAGTTCTGCCGAAAGGAGGATCTCGAGCTGAACCAGCTCCATCGAGAAGGGATCCGTCGAGCCGGACATGAGCAGGACCTCCAGAGTCTTGGCGGCCTGGTCTTCCGTCAGGCGGGCCCAGGGACTCACGTACATCGAATTTCCCCCCAGGTGGTGGATCAGGTTCTCGCAGATGCCGACATGCTTCTTGGTTTGATCCCCGAATTCCTCCAGGCGGTCCGCCCATTCATCCCGGGTGGTCTGCTCGAATAAGCAGTTGTAGAGATGGACTCCGCACCGCTCGTGAGCGGTGACGGCGCTAAGCAGATCGGCCAGGAAAGCCCCGTTTCCCTTGGATTCCGTAGCGAATTTCTGGAGGGCTTCGAAAGAGATCTCCCGGTCGGGTGGGACGATGGTCATGAGCGTCGGCAGGCTTTTTCCGCCCTTCTCCGCGGTGATGCTCAAGGTGGGCATGCTTCCTCCCTTCATTTTTGCTTCTTCTTTCCCTCGACGGGATGGGGGCCTTCGGTCATGAACTGGATGGTGACGCCCTTTCGCTGGGCGTGTTCCTTGATGACTTCCTCGCTGGGGACACCGCCCTTGTTGAGTTCATTTTGGTGCGCGATGGAAAGAGCATTCTTCGGCAACTCGGTCAGAGGGAGGAAGCTCGGCCCCATGGAACGCAGATCGACCTGTTCGGCCAGGACTTTTCGGACATATTCCTTGTTCGGCTCGAAGCGCAGGCTCGAAGGCAGTTCCTTCGGCAGGATCTCCTCGGCCTCGATCCCCTCGAAGCGGTAGAGCAGATCGCAGGCGACCCGCAGGTGTTCGAGCTCCATCTCCAGGTGGCGCTCCCAGATCCTCATGATCCTCAAGTCCTTTTCCTGGCCGACAAAGGAATGGTAGAGGTAGCACTCGTTGTAGTGGCGGAAGACCTCTCTTTGCAGCATGGTTTCGAGGGGATCGAGGAGGGAGCCGTACTGGGTGACGTGTTGCTCCTCGATCATGGCGATTTCCTGGTACAGTCCCCTGGCGATGGGATCCGAGTAGCGGTTGCTCACGTTCATGTAGAAGTTCATGGTCTGCTGTTCGGCGGCGATCAGGGTGAGGACGTGCAACCGGGAGACCGGATCGACGGTATGCTTCTCGTAGTGGGCGCGCACGTCGTCGTAGGGGTGGCGATGCTCCACCATGGTGGGGCGCCCGGCCATGATCTCGGTGTAGTTGCCGGTGATGTCATGGGCCTGTTTGCCCTCGACCAGGTCGAGCAGGTTGGCGTAGCGGTAAAGGTGGTCGAAATCTTCCAGGAGACCGAAGTCGAAATTCTGCTTGAGGTAGGGGTCCGGCTCCTGGCGGGCGATGAAGGCCGTGATGTCGACCGCGACCTGTTCATAGCCGATGGTCAGTTCGAGAGTCGATTCCTCGGCGGGAATGAGACCGCTGATGACCTTCTGCTGCTGCTGTTCGATTCTCCGCATCAGGGCGAGGCTGGCCTTGATTTCGGGGTTGTCGCAGCAGCGGAAGAATTGATGGGAGGAGAGGGCCGCATCCACCTCGATTCCGTTCAAGGTGATAATTCGGGTTCTGGTATAGGGATTGACCGAACCTTTTTCATAGGGCTCGACATTGAGCTCGGACCAATTGCGGAACTGCTTTTCGAGGGGTATCCCTTTTTCTTTGAGGGGATTGAAGCCCATGGTTCCTCCTTCGGGCACGCGCGTGCC
>DOBT01000132.1 GCA_003503675.1 Cyanobacteria bacterium UBA8530
TATCCCGGCAGGCCGATTCGGTTCGGGGGCCAGTAGCGGAACAAGGCTCGACCGAGGACGCGATCGAAGGGCAAGAAGCCCCAAACATGGCTATCCGCCGAATTATTGCGGTTGTCGCCCATCGCGAAGATGCTGCCCTTGGGAACGATCACTTCGCTGCCCTCATGGAAGAAGGAATCGTTCGGATCGGGCATCCGGTAGCTCGGCCCCTCCATGACGTAGGGCTCCTGAAGGGCGATCCCGTTGCGCCAGACCTTCCCGTCATGAACGGCCAGGCGATCGCCCGGTAATCCGACGACCCTTTTGATGAGCGCCGTGCCGGTAAGCCCCAAAACGTCGAGGAACCCGTCGGGGCCGAAGCCGGCTTGCGAGGGCGGGCGGAAGACGATGATGTCCCCGTGCTGCGGAGGCCCGAAGTAACGGGAGACTTTGTCCACGATGAGGCGATCGTCGATGGCCAGGGTGGGGAGCATGGACTCGGAAGGAATGAAGCGCGCATCCGCCGCTCCGGCCCGGACCACCGACGCCAGGACAAGAGCGATCAGGATCGTCTCGATGGTTTCTTTTACACCCGAGATGGCGGTTTTCTTTTTGATCAAAACGTTCCCTCCCTGCCGATCATCGTAGCATGACCGAGAGGGTATCGCCAAAAAGAGGGAATTCGGCTTTTCCGATCGGCTATACTGAAGAACATGAGATCGAAGAGCGTAAAATACCGAAACAAGATTCAGGCCCCGGATTTGCCTTCCAACCTGGCTTTTCCCTTGTTTCCCCCCGAGTGTCTGGAGAAGGGCGGTCATCTCGGAGACCTGGCTCTTTCCGAGTGGGTTGCTTCAGGACAATCGGCGGAGGCTCTCACCCTCGAATTCCTTTTGATCGAGCGTTCGGTTTTTTCTGGAACGAGCTTCAGGCGCCTGAAACTGAGGGATGCGAGGCTATTGAAATGCGACTTGTCGAATGCGGATTGGTCCTACGCGGCCTTTGACCGGGTGGAGTTCCTCGAGGGCCGCCTGACGGGGCTCAAGGCCATCGAGGCGAAATTCCGCGACATCCTTTTCGCCGAATGCAAGGCCGATCTGGCCTTGTTCCGCTACGCCAGTTTTCGAGACGTCCGCTTCGACGAGTGCAATCTCAGGGAAGCGGATTTTCTCGGTGCGGACCTGCGCGGCGTCAGCTTTTACGGTTGCGACCTCCAGGGGGCGAATTTTTCCGGGGCCAAGTTGGAACTCGCCGATTTTCGAGGCGCCCGCCTGGAAGGGATCGTCCTTCAACCGGCAGACCTGAAAGGGCTAATCATCGATTCCGATCAGGCGATCGCCCTTTCCGGCTACTTCGCCCAGCTCCTGGGTATGACGGTTCTCGAAAGCAAATAAAAGTAACTTTCCAAGCTCTTGAAAAAATTATCATGACAAGCTATCTTCTTTACATGTCTTATTAAAATATGTTTAAGGAGGAATCATGCTCAAAACCTCTGCGATCGCCCTGGCCCTCGTCCTCGGGTTGGCCTCAGCCGCCTCCGCAGCGAACCCCATCCTGAAGAATCCCCCAGCCAATTTCAAAAAGGTCAGTACCCTGGTCAAGTTGCCGGAGCTCGTCCCGGGCCTCGGGGTGCTTTACGTCGATCCCGCCACTCTCCCGGTCGGTCCTTTCCTCAGTTACGACAAAAAGGGCAAGTTGATCAACATCACCTACATGCCGACGATCAAATTGTTCGAAGCACACAAGGATTGGAAGACCTTGGGGAGCTTCGGGGGCGGAATCACCCTGGATCATACCGACATTCTCTACAACGCGGGCCATCCCGGGGTGGCCGAGCCCCATTACCACATCGTTCAATGGCTGATTCCCCACAATCAGGAAAGCAAGCGTCTCGGAGAAAAATAGCGTTCGAGAGTGAGGTCGATATGGCTGAGAATCACCTTCCCCCGGAAAAAAACCGCATTCTGATGGTCATCAATCCGATCATGGGGCTGCTGATTCTCTCTCAGCTCACGACGGGCCTGAACTTTAGTCGCCTGCCCCCGGACTTCTTCCGGGTGGTTCACATCGGGGGCGGAGTGACCCTATTCTTCTTGGTGTGCGCCCACCTCACCCTGAATTGGGGATGGGTCAGAAAGTTTTTCCTCCACCGGGGATGATTTCCCCTAGCGGACCACGATCGTTCCTTTCATAGAGGGATGAGGACCGCAGTGATAGGGAAAGCTTCCCGTCGCCTCGAATCGATGGCTATAGGTCTTGCCCGCTTCCAAGACCCCCGAGTCCCACTTCTCCAGGGAGTCCTGGTCGGACGTCGTCGAGTGCGGGGTGGGGCCCTCGAACTTCCAGGTCACCGTGACCCCCGCGGGAACCTCGCGGATCGCCGGTGAGAACTCGAAGTCCTTCACGATCACGCCGTTTTGATCCGTGGAAGAGGACTTGACCGAAGAGTCGCCACAACCGGCGATCAGGAAGAAAGAAAAAATCAGGGTAGCCAGAGTGACGATCCCGATTTTTTTGGACATGGCCCCTCCCTTCGAGAAATCGCCTGCGCCAAGGATATCCCCTTCGAAGGAAAGGAGCTGGTTCAAACCCGTCCTTTTTTTTCTACCATGACACCGAATTTCAATATTTCCAGGTTGGCTCTTCGGCCGCGACGCCTTATCATTGAGGCGCCAAAGAGGAGGAACCATGAACGAAGAACGAAAAATTGATTATTTTTTTCCTTGNNGTTCGGGTTTGCCTGGCGGTACCCGGGAAAGAAGTTTTTTCCAGCCCGGCGATCGCCCTTTCCGGCGAGAACCCGTCGATTGCCTCCGGTTCTTCGCTTGAAGAGGAAATTTCTTTTTCTTTGCAGGGAAGCGAGGTTTTTTTCGAGGGCCTCGTTCTTCGAATCACTCCCTCGGGCTTCGACCTCGCGCTCGATCCGAAGATGCGCTGCTATGGCCTCGGGGAGAAAACCGGCTATCTCGACAAGCGAGGGCGCGCCTATTCGATGTGGAACACCGATAATCCCGATCCCCATCTCGAGACCCTCGATCCGATGTACGTTTCCATACCCTGGCTGATTCTCTTTCAGGAAGGAAGGGCCTGGGGGCTCTTTCTCGATGATTTCGGCCATACCCATTGGGACGTCGGCAAGAAGGAGCCCGAGCTCTTGTCGATGCGGACCCCGCGAGAAATTCTCGATCTATACCTGATCGCGGGGCCGACCCTTCAAAAGGTCGTTCAGCGCTATACCCTTTTGACGGGCCGCATCTCTCTTCCTCCACGCTGGGCCCTGGGGTACCAGCAATCGCGTTGGAGCTATCCGAGCGCGGAGCGAATCCTCGAAATCGCCAAGGGCTTCCGGGAGAAAGAGATTCCCTGCGACGTTCTTTATGCCGATGTCGATTACATGGACGGGTTCCGGGACTTCACCTGGGATCCGGAAGCCTTCCCCGAGCCCGCGGGCCTGGTCCGGGAGCTCGGACGGGAGGGATTCAAACTCGTGCCGATCGTCGACCCGGGAATAAAGCAGGATCTCGACTACCCCGTTTTTATGGACGGCTTGAAGAAGGGGATGTTCTGTCTGGATGAGGATGGAAAGCCGTATATCGGAGAAGTCTGGCCCGGGAAAGTGGTTTTTCCGGATTTCCTGCGCCCCGAGGTGCGTCGCTGGTGGGGGGATTGGCACGGGGAATTTCTGAAATCGGGGATCGCCGGGATCTGGAACGACATGAACGAGCCCGGGATCTTCGACACCCCGACCCATACCATGCCCCTCGACGTCAGGCACGGCGACGGCACCAGCCATTTAGAGTCCCACAACCTCTACGGTTTCTGCATGAACCGGGCCACCCATGCCGCCTTGGAGGAGCAGCGCCCCGGAGCGAGGCCCTTCTTGCTGAGCCGTTCGGGCTTCGCGGGGATCCAGCGATATGCGGCCGTCTGGACCGGTGACAACTTCAGCATCTGGCCCCACCTCGAGCAATCCCTGCCCATGCTCTTCAATCTCGGCCTCTCGGGACTTCCTTTCGTGGGGGCCGACGTGGGGGGATTCTCGGGCGACTGTTCGGGAGAGTTGCTGGTCCGCTGGACCCANNACTCTTGCCCTACTTCTACACGAACTTCTTTCGAGCCTCGCTCGACGGGACTCCCCTTTTTCGTCCCCTGGTCTTCGATTTCTCCGAGGATCCTTCGGTCGAGGCGATCTTCGACCAGGCCATGGTCGGTCCTTGTCTCATGATCGCTCCCGTATGCCGGCCCCAGACCGATCATCGGGCCGTCTACTTCCCGCAAGGGGAGTGGATCGATTTTTGGTCGAACGAGCGGATATCCGGCGGCGGCTGGCGGCTCGTCCACGCGCCCCTCGAAAGAATTCCCGTTTTCGCGAAGGCGGGAGCGGTGATCCCGCGCGGCGAATGGGCCTCCTCGGTGGAAAGAATCCCGGACACCTTGGTTCTGGAAGTCTTTCCCGGAAAGAAGCTCTCGGGGGAGTTTTATCAGGATGATGGCACCTCCCTCGCTTACCGAGAGGGCGATTTCTTCCATCTAAAAATGAGCGGGGAATGCCGCGAGGGGAAGATGAAGCTGAGGCTCGAGGCCATTCATGGCTCTCGACTCCCCCAAAAAATCACCTTCCTCCTCCGAGGCGTCGAAAAAAGGAACCTTCGGATCGACGCGGATTTCTCGGAAGGGGAGTGGCTTTTCGAGGACCTCGAGTATTAACTTTTCGCCCTCTCGTACTGGCTGGGCCAGGGGATGTCCGCTTCCAGGCACTTGGCGGCATCCAGGGGCCAGTAGGGGTGGCGCAGCAGTTCTCGCCCGAGGAAGATGAGATCGGCCTGTTTCTGAAGCAGGATCCCTTCGGCCTGGCGGGCGTCGGTGATGAGGCCGACCGCTCCGGTGGGGATTTCGGCCCGCTGCTTTATTTGTTCGGAGAAGCCGACCTGGTATCCCGGGTAATCCTCGAGCGGAACTTCCACCACCCCTCCCGAGCTGACGTCGACGAGATCGATGGCGAGGTCTTTGAGCATCCGCGCGATCTCGATGCCCTCCTCGATATGGTTGCCGCCTTCCGCGTACTCTTCCGCGGAGAGGCGAACGAAGAGGGCCCCCGACCAGTATCGGCGCACCTCCGAAATGACCTCTCCCAGCAAGCGGAAGCGGTTCACGAGGGAGCCGCCGTATTCGTCTTCCCTTTTGTTCGCCAGTGGCGAAAGGAACTCGTTGATCAGGTAGCCATGCGCCGCGTGGATCTCGACCAGGTCGAAGCCCGCTTCCCGGGCCCTTCGTGCCCCCTCACCGAAGGCCTGGACGATTCCCCGGATCTCGTTGGCGGTGAGGGAATGAGGGGGAGCGGCCTCGGGGTTGAAGGGGAGTTCGGAGGGGGCGACGATCGGTTCGGAGACCTGGGACTTCCTGCCGGCATGGGCCAATTGGATCCCGATCTTGGCCCCGAAGCCGTGCACCAGGCGCACGATTTCGCTCAATCCCTCGATCTGGCGATCGCTCCAGATGCCGAGGTCCCGCTCCGTGATCCGGCCACGGCTCTCCACGGCGGTCGCTTCGACCACGATGAGGCCGACTCCGCCCACGGCGCGGGTCGGGTAGTGAACCCGGTGCCAGTCGGTGATCTGCCCGTCCGGCGTAGCCGAATACATGCACATGGGAGACAGGACGATCCGGTTTTTGAGAAGCAAGCCGACCAGGTTGAAGGGAGTGAAGAGTTCTGCCATGGCGCTCTCCTTTTTTGTTTATTCCCGGTAGTCGAAATAGTAGCCTTGCTCCAGGGCAAAGCAAAACAGCCGCTCCCAGGACTCTTTCGAAAGCTTGTTCTCGCTGCCGACGGTTTTCAGGAAGGCTTCCTTCTTGAAGGCGTTGTTTGCTTTCGGACTGGCGGCGGTGGCGAAGCGATGGAAGTCCAGTTTCGTAGCCATATATTCTTTGAGGGAGAGTTTCTGGTCGCCGTCGAGGTCATTCGCCTTCTGGGCGAGGCTCTCGATGAGCCGCAGCCTGAAGACCTCCTCCCGGATCTTTTCGGACTTGGCGAGTTCTAACAAGCTTATCTGCTCATCGAAGTCCTTGTCGAAATGGTAGAACTCTTTGCGATCGAGCCCTATCCGTCCCGCCTCGACGGCCGTCAGTTCGCCGTCATGGTTCCGGTCCGCATACTCGAAAGCCAAAACCATTTGCTTGAAGCATTGCTCCTCGATCGACAGTTGAACCGTCATTTTCGAAGTTTCCGACCAATCCTCGGCCCGGGCGGGAAAAGCCGACGGACCGAGCGACAGGCCCGCTAGCACGAGTGAAAATGCGATCGCTTTGATGAACTTCATTGGTGCTCCTTGCTTTGAAGGAATAACCCCCGCTATTGGGGCAAATCGAACCATCCTAGGCCAATGATAGGGTAACCCCTGAAAAAGACAAGGAGTATGGCGGATATTGCTCCGTGAGATCCGGACCGCCGGCTTTTGGTTCTTCTCTTTCTCATTCGGGCAACACGCTTCTTGCCCAATCGGAGGCTTGCCTGGCGGTCTGCTCCCGGCTCTGCAGAGGCCTTCGGAAGGCCTGCTCGCCGATGACCNNGTTTCCGCCGAGTTGCCCGCGCATCTCCCCCAAAGTGCCCCACGGGTTGTTCGCGTAGGTGCAAAACAAGGCTACTTTCTTTCCCTGCAGCGGATACCGCTCAAAGAAAGAGTTGAGAACCAGGGTCTGCCGGCCATTCCAAACGGGGGTTCCGATGAAGACCACGTCGTAATCCCTCGGATCGGATCGAAGCGGCGCCAATTCCGGTTTGGAGTTCAGGTCGATTTCCCGGCCTCCGAGATAGGGTTTCCAGCTTTCCAGCCGGAGTTCCTCCCTCGTGCTCAGTTCGGCCAGGTCCGCGCCGACGGCTTCGGCGAGCGCCTCCGCGACGAAGCGGGTGTTTCCCCCGTAAGAATGAAAGACGACGATTTTCCGGAGGGGAGCCGCGCTGATTTTCGGCCTGTCGGCCAGATGGGAACAGCTCGAAAAAAAGAAAACAAAAAAGGATAAAAAAGTAAGCGCCAGAAAAACACGCTTCGACATTCAGACCCTCCTTCCGATCTCTTTCCATGTGGCGAAAAAAAGTCGCCCGGTCATCGTTGAAAAGCACCATCTTCTTTTTCAAAAAGGGCGATGCTCAAAATATCCCCGCCTTGTTGACGAAAGAGGCGGATGGGGGCCCGCAGAGGAAAAACTTTAGGCAACTGGACATGACCTCGACCCGTAAAAGCGGCGGAACCGGACTCGGCTTGAGCATTTCCAAGGCGATCCTCGATGCCCACGGGGGAAAGATCGGGGTCGAGAGCGAAATAGGAAAAGGCAGCACCTTTTGGTTCACCTTGCCGCTTCCGAAGGATAANNGATATTCTTGATTTTTATATTGACATTATTGATATATAAATCAATAATATTGAGATGACGAAGCAGAAAAGTAATAAAATCAACCATCTCGTTCCCACCCGTTGTCCCATCTGTTCCGAAGCGCTCGAGATCGTGCGCCTGGAATGCGATTCTTGCGGCTCCGCCCTGGAAGGCCGTTTTTCTCTGGGCTGGCTGGGCGCTCTCTCGCGCGAGCAGATTCAGTTCATCCAGGCTTTCTTGAAATGCCGCGGCAAGATCAAGGACGTCGAACAGGAGCTCGGGATCTCCTACCCCACCGTGGTCGCCCGCTTGAGCGAGGTCGTGCAGGCCATGGGCTTCGAGGCCCCGCCCGAAACCGACGATTTCCCCGAGCGCCGGCAAAAAACCCTCGACGACCTCGCCGCCGGCAAGATCGATGCCACCGAGGCGGCCGACCTGCTCCGCGGGATGGCAAAGCCATGAACGCGTTTCTTGAGGAGAAGAGGATGATGGAAAAGGATCTGAAGACCTGGAATCTCGAATTCGGCGCTCAGCCGGAGCTGGACTTGGAGGCCGATTTCGCTTCGATCTCCGTCGTTCCCGTCGAACCGGGCGGAATCCCGCGCATCGAGGCGAACGAGAACGTGCTCGAAAGAATGAGAGTCGAGGTCAGCAAGGATATGACGAGCGTGCGGGTTTCCCTGCGCCAACTCGTCGATCCCCTGAGCCCCAGAAACTGGTTGGACTGGGGCGGCAACCGCAAGCTCACCTTATTCGTGCCCCAGGGAATCTCCGCCCGCATCCACGCCGATGCCGGCAAGATTTCCATCGGCAACCTGAACGCCAGGCGGATCGACCTCAACGCCGAAGCCGGCTCGATCCTCCTTCAGGACGTGCGCGCGGACTTCCATGTCAGGGCCTCCGCCGGCAAGATCGAAGGCGACAGGCTTTCGGGCAGCCTGGATCTCAAATCGAACGCCGGGACGGTACGTTTGCGCGTCGACTCCCTCGAGCCCGGCACCCACCGCATCCATGCCGACGTCGGCTCGGTCCGGGTCGAGATCGCCCGCAACGCCGCCGTCCGGGTGGAGACCTCGACCGATCTGGGCTCGGTGAGAAACTCCTTCTGCTCGACCCCCGAAGCCCCCGCCGTCCTTCAAATTTCCGCCGCCATCGGCTCGGTCGTCGTCAAGGAAGCGAACGCCACCGGCGTTCGCCTCGAGAAAAGGGAAGAAGCGCCTCGCAGGGAGGAAACCCCGATCGCCTCCGGCAAGGAAGTCGATCAGATCC
>DOBT01000219.1 GCA_003503675.1 Cyanobacteria bacterium UBA8530
CCGTCGGTGTAGAGGAAGAGGGTCTCGCCCTTCTTGAGCTGAAGCGTCCCCGGTCGGTACTTGAAGCCTTCCAGCCAGCCCATGGCCATGCCGCCGACCTTCTTGAGCATCTCGACCTTTCCGCCCTCGCGGATCAGGAAGGGCGGGTTGTGGCCGCCGTCGCTATAGGTGATCTCTCCGCTTTTCTTGTTCAGGACGGCGTAGAAGAGGGTGACGAACATCGAGTTCGGGTTCTCGCGGGCCAGCAGGTCGTTGACCTGGATGAGGCATTCGTCGGGGCTCATTCCGGTCATGGCGGTCGCGCGCATCAGGGTGCGGCTGATCGCCATGAACAAGGCCGCCGAGATCCCCTTTCCGGAGACGTCGGCGATCACCAGTCCGAGGCGTTCCTCGTCGATCTCGAAGAAGTCGTAGAAATCCCCGCCCACTTCCTGGGCCGGGATCATGTCCCCGAAGAGGGAGAACTCCTTCTTTTCGGGGAAGACCCTCGGGATCATCGATTCCTGGATGTTCCTCGCGATGTCGAGTTCCTGCTTGAAGCCATGCAGTTTTTTTTGGGTCTCGGCGAAGTCCCTCATCTCCTGGACCTGTTTGACGGTCTTGGAGACGGTGAGGTCGAGGTCGTCGAAATCGATGGGCTTGGTGACGAAATCGAAGGCGCCAAGGTTCATGGCCCGGCGGATGTTGTCCATGTCGCCGTAGGCCGAGACCACCACGGCTTTGAGCAGGCGCGATTTTTCGCCCAGGCGGGACAGAAAGGTCAATCCGTCCATCACGGGCATGTTGATGTCGGTCAAGACGACTTCGACTTGGGGCTCGTTCTCCAACAGTTCGAGCGCCTCTTCCCCGTTGCGGGCGAAGAAGAACTCCATCTCGCCGCCGCGGATCTGTCGCCGGAACCTTTGGCGGATGAGGACCTCGAGATCCGGTTCGTCGTCGATGACGAGCAGTTGTTTCTTCATCAATTCGGCCTGTTCATGGAGAAAACGTTGCGGTTATTGCCGTTCTCGGATTGGTAGTCGAAGCCGTCCACGCCCTTGAGTGCCAGGAAAATGCCCAGCCCGCCGATGGCACGCTCTTCCAGTGGCAGCTCGAGGTCTGCCTCGCTCGGATCTTCGTGTCTTCGCGAATCATAGGGTTTGCCCCGGTCCTCGAGGACGAGGACGATTTTTTCATCGTTCATTTCGAAGGAAATCTTGATTTCCCCGGAAAGTCCCGCTTCTTCGTAGCCGTGCAGGATCACGTTGGTGGCGATCTCGTCGATGGCCAACTTCAGGTTGTAGGCGGCTTTTCTTTCCAGTCCCGCTTTTTTGGAGGCCTCGGAGACGTAGTCCCGGATGGGGCCCAGGGCGTCGAGCGTGGCCGGAAGCTGCAGGGCCTCCATCTCAAACTTCGCTGTAGGTTTCCTGGAGGTAGACGGAGTGGTGGAAACCGCTCATCTCCAGGGAATTCAGTACCGGTTCCTGGCAGCCGATGAGGTGGATGTCGACGCCCGCGCCCATCTTCTGCTTGGCGAAGATGAGGACGCGCAGGCCCGAGCTGGCCATGAAGTCCAGTTCCTCCATGAACATGACCACTTTCTTGGGATTTTGTTCGGCCATCTTCTCGATGGTATCCTTGAACTGGCCGGAGGCGGCGGCGTCCAATTCGCCCTTCAGGGTGATCTTGGCTACCCCGTCGATGATCTCGCCCGTCGATTGAAACATCTTTTTCTCCTTTTACAAAATATTTTTAACGGCCGACCAGGACGATGGAAGAGCGGGGGCCGACCAGGAAGTTTCCTTGCGAGAGTTCTTTTTCCCGTCCGACCTCGTGGACCTCTTCGACGCCGGTGTTGACCGCGACGTGCCATTTTTTCCCTTCGGGGAGCTGGGGCAGTTCGAAATCGAGGGCGTCCCAGTGGCTGTTGAAGGCCACGTAGAGGAAGTCGTCGCCCGAGTGGTGATCGCAAAGCATGAAAGCCAGGACCCGGCTGGAATCCGACCAGTCCGCTTGCCAGGCTCGGGTGCCGTGCCAGGTGATGTCGGCATAGCCGCAACCCGAAAGGTCCTGGTTGCTCAGGTGTCCGCTGCGTCGCAGGACGGGATGGGCTTTCCGGAAGGCCACCAGGTTCTTGCAAAAGTGGAACAGTTCGGAGTTCTCTTCGAGCAAGCCCCAGTCCAGCCAGTTCAACTCGCTGTCGTGGCAGTAGTTGTTGTTGTTGCCGTCCTGGGTACGCCCCATCTCGTCGCCCATCAGGACCATGGGGATCCCTTGGCTCAGCATGAGGATGGTCCAGGCGTTCTTGATTTGCCTCAGTCGAAGGGCCTTGATTTCCGGGTCGTTCGTGGGGCCTTCAACGCCGCAGTTCCAGCTGTCGTTGTCGTTTCCTCCGTCCTGGTTCTTCTCCCCGTTCGCTTCGTTGTGCTTCTCGTTGTAGGCGAAGAGGTCGAACAGCGTGAAGCCGTCATGGCAGGTGATGAAGTTGATCGACGCGGCGGCTCCGCGGTCGTTCCAGGCATAGAGATCGGGCGAGCCCTGTATCCTCTGGGAAAGGGCGCCGACCATTCCGGGTTCGCCCTTGAGGAACTTGCGGACGTCGTCTCGATACTTGCCGTTCCACTCGGCCCAGCGGCCGTAGGCCGGGAAGGAGCCGACCTGGTAGAGGCCGCCCGCGTCCCAGGCTTCGGCGATGAGCTTGCAGCGACCCAGCACCGGATCGTAGGCCAGGGTCTCCAGGAGAGGGGGGTTGGCCAGGGGGGCGCCCTGGGAGTCCCGCCCGAGGATGGCCGCGAGGTCGAAACGGAAGCCGTCGATGTGGTACTCTGCCACCCAGTAACGCAAGCAATCGAGCACCAGGTTGCGCACCACGGGGTTGTTGCAGTTGAGGGTGTTGCCGCAGCCCGAGAAATTGAAGTAATAGCCTTCCGGCGTCAGCATGTAGTAGGTCTTGTTGTCGATGCCGCGGAAAGACAGGGTGGGGCCCCTTTCGTTGCCTTCGGCGGTGTGGTTGAAGACCACGTCCAGGATGACCTCGATGCCGCTCTTATGCAGCTCCTTGACCAGGCTCTTGAACTCGTCGACCTGCATTCCGAGTCTGCCGGTGGCGGCGAAGCCGCTCTTGGGAGCGAAGAACCCGACCGTGCTGTAGCCCCAGTAGTTGAAGAGAAGTTCGCCGGTTTCGTCGTTTCTGCGGCTGTTCTCGAACTCGTCGAACTCGTAGACCGGCATCAGCTCGAGGCAGTTGATCCCGAGCTCCTTCAGGTGGGAAATCTTTTCCTTGAGCGCCGCGAAGGTGCCGGGGTGTTTCAATCCGGAGGAAGGGTGCTTGGTCAAAGAGCGAACATGTGCCTCATAGATCACCAGCTCTTCCATGGGGAGTTCTAACGGATGGTCGTCTTCCCAGTCGAAATCCTCGAAGACCAGGCGTCCCCGGTAAGGAAAGACGTTTTGCCAATCGGGGGTCTGGCCCCAGGTGTCCCGCCCGCCGATCGCCTTGGCGTAGGGATCGAGCAGGATTTTCGAGGCATCGAAGCGGTGGCCGGTCTCGGGTGAGAAGGGGCCTTCCATCCGATAGCCGTATTCGATGTCCTCGCAATCAAGATCGAAGACCACCATGCTCCAGACGTTGCCGACGCGGAAGGACTCATTGAAGGGGATCTCGGCCATCGGCTCGTTCGATTCCTTCTCGAAGAGCACCAGGGTGCAGGAAGTGGCATAGCTCGAATAGATCGAGAAATTCACTCCGCCGGGGACCATGGTGGCCCCGAAGGGGAAGGGTTTACCCGGACGCAATTTGAAAGTGTCATGGCGGTGGGTGGGGTAGACGTCGATCCTTTTTTCCAGTCTCTCCATGTCAGTTCAGCGCTTTCAGGCCGGCCTCGAGGGAATCGGCGATATCGAAGAAGTTGCTGAAGCCGGTCATGGACATGGTGTCGGCGATTTCCTCGGAAAGACCGATCAGCGTAATTTTGCCTTCCTTGGCGGTGGCCTGCCGGTGAAGTAGCAGCAAGAGGCGCAGGCCGGCGCTCGAAAGGTAGGAAACTTCGCTGAGGTCCAGGATGATTTTTTCGAAGGACTCGATGGTGGGCGACAGTTCGATTTGGACTTGAGGGGCGCTCTTGCCGTCGATCGCCCCGGTGAGCAGGGCGACGGCGATCGCCCCCTCCGTCCGCAGCGCGATGTTCAATTCCCACCTCCGACGGGGGTGATCAATACTTTTACGCGCAGGTCGCCGTTTCTTTCGGGCAGGTGGACGATCATTTCTTTTCGATCGAAGTTCGCATAGGGCTGGTCGTCGATGGTCACTTCGGTCAACTCGACGCTGCCCGGCGGCAGGAGATCCGGTGCCACTCGAAGATCATTGAAGCCGTTGGCTTTGGGTTTGAAATAGAGGGTCATCGGCTTCTTGGTGATCAAGAGGTTGGTGTAGACCTCGGAAAGGAAGCATAGTTCGGTGGAGTGGTAGGCGCTCATGGAATGGCTGCCCTTCAGGCGTTCGTTGCCCAGGAGGTAGGGCATTCCGTTGGCCAAGGTGTTGAAGTAGACGGCGCCGTCGTCATGGTCCAGGAAGAAGGCGTTGTAGAAGGAAGCGGCTTCCCTGGCTTGCTTCAGGTAATCGGTTCCGCCGAGCGAACCCTGCAGGATGAGGTAGGCTAATATCGCCTGTTCTTGCTGCCACCAGGCTTTGCGGTCATGCCAGACGAAGCGGTGGTGCTTTTCGCCCTTGGAAAGCTTGCGCTCGACCACGTCGTACCAGCCGCCGCGCAGGCGATCCGAGCCGACCTCGGGCATCACCGCGGCGATCTTCTTGGCCAATTCCAGGTAAATCGGCTTGGGGGTCAGGTGGTGGATGCGCATGAGGTTCCAGGAAATTTTCAGGTTGTGGCCGACGACCGCCCGGTCCTGTTGCCAGCTCCAGGTGGAGTCGTGGCTCCAGTCCTCGTGGAAGNNAGAGGTTGATCAGGTAGGCCGGGGCATGGTCTCCCACGGAGTTCCAGTTCTTCTTGGCCTTGTTGTTGCCCTTGTCGAGGGTATTCGAGCGGGCGTCGAAGGTGATGGGGTCGATGTGGGAGAAGTAGCCGCCCTTCTTCTCGTCCTTGTAGTATTTTTCGAAGAGGTCGATGGTTTTTTCGACGTCCGAGAGGATGCGGGGATCGCCGGTGAGGCGGTAGGTCTGGGTGGGGCCGGCCAGGGCGTAGATTTGTTCGTACATGGGGAGGGAATCGAAGTCGTCGCCGAACTCGGAGGTCAGGAGTTTCTGTTCGCGATCGCCCGAGACGGTGATGCCGTGATACCAGTAGACGATGTTTTCGTCCTGATCGTAGAAGCGCATGTGGTCACGCAGGTAATCCGTGCCCTTTTCGGCGGCTTCGAGGAAGCGCTCTTCCCCGGTCAGCATGTAGGCCGAGGCCATGCCGTAGACCAGACGCGAGATGGTGTCGGTTTCCTGGAGGTAGTCGCCTTTTTTTCCGCCGTCGAGATGCAGGAAGGTCCGGTAGTTCCTGTAGTCGATGGTTTGCGGGTAGTCGAACTGCCATTTAAGGTAGCTGTCGGCGATGGAGCGGATCTGCTTGGTCCACCAATCCGGTTCCTCGTGGCGGAATTGCCCATCGGGACCGGGGAAGACCAACCATTTGACCTCGAAGCGGCTACCCCTCTCCGAGGGATAGAACATACCGTGGGCATAAAGGAACTGGCCCGGGCTCAGCAGTTCTCCGAGACGGCCGGTGCAGTCCTGGTAGGGTTCCTCGAGGTTTTGGGTGATGCGGGCAAAGCAGGTCGAGGTCAAGAAGGCCTCGAAGAGCCTGCCGTCGCTGGTCTCGATATTGAAGCTCTTGTCCGAGCGGTTGAAGTTCCTGACGTAGCCCGCGATGGTATCGGAGAAGGTTCTGGTTTCAATCGATTCGAGCGGCGCGATGCTCGATTCGAGAGATGCAGACAGGGTCATTTCCGAAGCTTCCATTGTTTTCCCCCTCATTTTCGCTCTCTGAACTTGAAGAAAGTTAATATCATAACCTAGCAAGGGGCATAGGGGCCTGTCAAGCGGCCAAACCACCGCCGATAGTTTTTATAGGCAATCTTGACAAATCGTTTCAATCATCGGATGCTATCTGAAAGAATGGTTGTTTGATCCGGTCTCTGCCTCAAGGTCGCGAGGCCGGCGACACAAGGAAGAGGTGCTCCGTGTTTTGTTTTCTCGAAGAGCTCGGAAAAACCGATTTGGAGAACGGCGTTGTTCTGAAGCGCCTGGGCAGCGGAAGCAACCTGAACGCGGTGCACTGGGACATGAACGACGGCAGCGTCGTTCCCCTTCACCACCACTCCCAGGAGCAATTCGGCTACGTGATTCAGGGCGCCCTGCAGATCGTTCTCGGCGAAGAAAAAAACCTTTTGAAGGCCGGCGACTCCTACTTCATCCCGCCCGGGATCCCCCATGAATTCCTCGCCGTCGGTCAAACCGAGGCCATCGACGTCTTCAGCCCCCTGAGAAGCGTCCATCCTGACAGGAAGTGAAAAATGTTCCTCTTCGATGACGAGATCGAGGCCGTCGAATACGCGGACGGCATTTTCTACAAGACCCTGGGGCCGGGTGAGAACCTGAACGGAATCATCTGGTACACGCCCGACGGCCGGACCTCCATCCTTCATCACCATCCTCAGGAGCAATTCGGATATCTCATCAAGGGCGGCTTCGAGATGATCATCGGGGAAGAAAAGGCCGTCTTGAAGCCCGGCGATTCCTACTTCATTCCCCCCGACGTTCCCCACCAGTTCAAGACCATCGGGGACTGCGTGGCGATCGATATCTTTAGCCCCGTCAGAGAGGGTTTGAAAGTCAATACCGAGACGGAGTCCCCGCTCGGTGCAGAAAAGGAGAAGGCATGAAAAAGATTCTCGTGGCAGCGACCAACTACGGAGTATGGGCCGAGGAGCTTCAGGCACCCTGGGATCGCCTTCGTAAGGCCGGTCATCAGCTCACCCTGACCACTCCCCAGGGCAAAAAGCCGCTGCCTCTCGCCATCAGCGTCGATCCCGGCTTCATGGACCCCATGCAGAACTATCAGGTCAATCCTCCCGAAGTCTGCGAGCGGACCATGGAATTGGTGAACGGCGAAGAGTGGGCGAACCCCATCAAGTTCTCCGACGCCGATATGAAGGACTACGACGGCATCGTGCTCGCCGGCGGCCTCGGCGCCATGCTGGACCTGGCCAACAGCCCCGCTCTGCATAAACTGATCCTCGACGCCTATTATTCCGACAAGCTGATCGGCTCGATCTGCTACGCCGTCGCCGCCCTGGTTTTCACCCGCGACCCCAAGAACGGCTACAAGAGCATCATCAACGGCAAGAACGTCACCGCCCATCCCCGCGCCTGGGACTTCGACTTCGACCTCACCTACGGCCTCGAGAACCCCACCAAGGACAATGCCGGCACGGACGTCGTCACCCCCGGCTTCCTCTTCCCCCTCGAGGACCTCGTCACGGATGCCGTCGGTCCCAAGGGCCAATGCATCTCCCCGGCGGACGCCAACCGCACCAAGCCCAGCGTCGCCGTCGACTGGCCCTTCGTCACCGGCCTCTCCGTCGAGTCCTCCATCGCCTTCGGCGAGAAGTTGGTGGAAGTCCTGGCCGGCCGCGAGGTATTGGCCGCCCGCTAAAGCCATGCCCACATAGATTACTGTTTCCCCCCTCTCTCCGGATCGGAGGGGGGGGGGATGTTATTCGGAGGAAAAATTGAACGTCAGTGAAGCCATCGTCAAGGTACTCGAGTCGATCGGGGTGGAGCACCTCTTCTCTGGCTCCGGCCAGGGCTCGGGAGAATTATTGTTCGCCTTCTCGGAGTCCGAGAAGATCGAGACCATCATGGTGAAAAACGAGCAGGCCGCGTCCTTCATGGCTTGCGGCTACGCCATGTTCTCGGACAAGCTGGGGGTTTGCTCGGCTCAGGGCGGTCCCGGCGCCTTCAACTTCTTCTCCGGCCTGGGCATCGCCTATTCCGATTCCCTGCCCATCCTCTCCATCGCCTCCTACACCCCCACCTTCTGGAGAGGGAAAGGGGACCTCGGCGAGGTCACCGGCTCGCACCGCACCCCCAACGGTCCCGTGATGTACGGAGCCACCACCAAGAAGACCTTCCTTCTCGAGAACCCCGCCCACGTCTACGACCTCATGGAGGAGGCCATCAACACCGCCTTCGAGGGGCGTCCCGGACCGGTGCACATCGATCTCCCCTACGACGTCGCGCGCGAGGAAGCCCCGCCCTACCGCGAGATCGTCCTCAAGGTGAAGCCCGTTCTTCCGCAGGAAAAGAAGATCAATCAATTCGCCGAGGTCCTGGCCCAGGGCATCGAGAACAAGAAGAAGGTCGTGGCCATCATCGGTTACGGCTGCATCCGCAGCCACGCCGAAGCCGATCTCCTGGCCTTCGTCGAGCGCTTCCAGATCCCCTTCATCACCACCATGGACGCCAAGGGGGTGATCGCCGACAACCACCCCCTCTCCCTGGGGATGTCCGGCACCTGCGGCGACCTGGGGGCGCGCCGGGCCCTCAAGGAGGCCGACGTGGTGCTGGCGGTGGGGAACTCGTTCGCCAAGTGGCAGAGCTGGCGCTTCAAAGAGGACATCTTCGACGACAAGGTGCTCATGCAGATAAACCTGGATCGCCACGAGATCAGCAAGGTGTTCAAGGCCGACTTCGCCATGGTGTCCGACGCCAAGCCGGCCATGAGGCGGCTCACCGACGCGCTGGGGTCGCGCATCACGGTGCGCGAGAAGGCCCGGCCGCAGATCGACCGCCACTGCTTCCAGCCCCTGAGCTACCAGGGGGGCAAGGTCCATCCGGGGCAGCTCTCCCAGGAACTGGGGCGGCTTCTCCCCGAGAAGGCCATCGTGCTGGGGGACGCCGGCGCCCACATGATCTGGATGGCGGCCTACATGCAGCTAAACGGCGGCCAGAGCTTCAAGAACCCGGGGAGCTTCGGCCCCATGGCCTCGCACACCAACGCCGCCATAGGGGTCCAACTGGCGGCGCCCGGGCGGCGGGTCATCGTGGGGTGCGGCGACGGCTGCTACCAGATGGCCGG
>DOBT01000160.1 GCA_003503675.1 Cyanobacteria bacterium UBA8530
CGCAGTGCCAGGAGGTCTTTCAGCGCCTCGGTGGAAAGTTCGGTGAGCCAGCTTTCCCCGGTTCCGACCACCTTTTCCGCCAATTTCTGCTTCTTCTCGATCATCTCGTCGATGCGTTCCTCGAGGGTCCCCGGGCAAAGGAATTTATGGACCTGGACGTTCTTTNNCCAGCGGTCGAAGTGGAAGACGTGGTTGGCGCGCGTCAGGTTCAAGCCGGTTCCCCCGGCCTTGAGCGAAAGGATGAAGATTTTCGGGCCGTCGGGATCGTTTTGGAAGCGTTCCACCATCTGGTCGCGCTTGTTCTTCGGAACCCCGCCGTGCAGGAAGAGGACCTCCTGCCCGAAGGCTTCCTGCAAAAACGATTTAAGCATCTCCCCCATCTCGGCGAACTGGGTGAAGAGCAGGGAGTGATCTCCCACTTCGATACACTCCTCCAACATCTCGACCAGGCGGGTTAGTTTCCCGGAGCGGTTCGAAAGCTCGGAGCGGTCCCCCAGGAATTGGGCCGGGTGGTTGCAGACCTGCTTGAGTTTGGTGAGGGTGGCGAGGATGATGCCCTTGCGCTTTATCCCTTCGCTTTCCTCGAGAGCCTCCGTCGCCTCCTCCACCACGGCCTGGTAGAGGGTGGCCTGTTCCTTGGTCAGGGTGCAGAAGACCTTCATCTCCAACTTCTCGGGCAGGTCGGCGATGATCGTGCGGTCGGTTTTCAGGCGCCGCAGGACGAAGGGCGAAGTCAATTTTTTCAGGGCTTCCGTCGCTTCGGGATCCCCGAAGACCTGCACGGGGAGGAGGAAGTCGCGCTTGAAGGCCGCCTGCGATCCCAAAAGACCGGGATTGAGGAAGTCCAGGATCGACCACAGCTCCCCGAGGTGGTTCTCGACCGGCGTACCGGTGAGGGCGATCCGGTAGTCGGCCTCGATGGTGCGAGCGGCCTTGGCCTGCTTGGTTTCCGGGTTCTTGACGTTTTGGGCCTCGTCGAGCACCACCCCGCGCCAGGGGATTTTGCGAAAGAGTTCCGCGTCGCGCTGCAGGAGGGCGTAGCTCGAGATGACGATCGCTTGCTTTTTCGCTTCTTCTTTGAACTTCGCGCCCTTCGCTCGCGCCGCGCCGTGGTGGACCAGGACGGGGAGATCGGGAGTGAACTTCGAGGCCTCCCGCTGCCAGTTGCCTACCACCGAAGTGGGGCAAATCAGCAAGACGGGCTGTTTTCTATTCTCCTCCCATTCCTTTTGCACCAGCGTCAGGACTTGAATCGTCTTTCCGAGTCCCATGTCGTCGGCGAGGCAGGCNNGATGCCCCAGCGGTTGAGAAAATGAAGCCAGGAATAGCCCCGGAGTTGATAGGGGCGCAGGGTTCCCCTGAAACCGGGAGGAGGGGGTAGCTCCTCGAAGCTCGCGTTGCCGTTCAGTTGTTCGAGAAGATTCCCGACCCAGCCTTCGGCCGAAAGCCCCCCGAACGAAACCCCTTCCGGCAGGTTCTCGGCCTGTCCGAGCGCCATCCGCAGCAGTTGTCGTCCCGTGATCTCGCCCCGCTTTTTGGATAACTCGCCCGCAGCCCGGAGGGCCTTCGCGTCGACCTGCACCCATTGGCCGCGCACCTTCACCAGCGGGACCTTCAACTTGGCGAGCGCTTTGAGTTCCTGCGCCGAAAGCTCCTGATCACCCAGCGCGACCTTCCAGTCGAAGTCGAAGACCGAGGAGAAGATCGAGTCTCCCTTCGCAAAAGAGGCCGGCACCTTCGCCTTAATGCTCAGGCGCTGTTTGGTCCCCTTCTTGCTCCACCAGGCCGGCAGGAAGAGGTTGAAGCCGGCTTGCTTCAATAGCCAGGCCTTGTCGAGGAGGAAATCCAGGGCTTCCACGGAGTCGAGCGGGCAGGATTCCGGCAGACCCATTGCCAGGGCCTTTCCGATGGGCGGAAAGATCCCGGCGGCCTGACCGAGGGCGGCGAGCAGTGCTTCCTCGATGGGCAAATCCCCCGAAACCCTCAGTTTTCCCGCTTCGGCCAGGGGCAGCATCAGGCTGGGGTCGTCCAGGGACTGCACCAGGAAATGCAAGGTCCAGGCTTTTTCGATGTTCTCGTCGTCTTCGTCTTCCGGCTCCTCGAGGCGGAGGCAGAGACGGAAATGGACGGAGGAAGTGAGGGCGATGGGACGCCTCCAGGAGCGGAGCCGTTCGGCGAACTGCGGTAGTTCCTTTGCCTCCAATCGGCCATCCGGGCTGCGCAGGGCGTAGAGCCACTGCGCGTCGACGCTGTCGAAATTCGACCTCTTCCCGACTCTTTCGATCTTGTTCCGACTTCGGACCAGGTGATCCACCAGGGCCCCGATGAAAGCGGCGAGTTCCCGGCGAGGGGAATGATCGGGCGCCCCCTTTTCCCCGCGTGAGACGGCACGGCAGGAATCCGGCAGGGCCTGCGCCAGCCTTGTCAGGCGCTCCGCGTCTTCCCCCAGGAAAACCGGTTCCCAACGGGCAAAATATTTTTTTCCTTCTTGGGCGAGGCCGGGGAGGAACTGCTGGCGGCTCACCAGGGAGGCCGCGAAACGGAAGGCGGTGACGAGACAGGAGAGATCCGGCCCGATGCGCTCGGTTCGCTCTGCCAGGGTGGCCAGAAACTCGATCGCCTCTTCGGAGGACAACCGGAGCGAGGTCACCGCCCAGGGGGCAAGGGGATTTTGGGGCGATGCTGGCCCGTCGATCTCGCCGATGACGGGATCGGAGGGGCGAGGGAGCGCGTTCGAGGTCGGCAGCCAGGCCCAGGCGAGGTCCAGGTCGTCTCTGCTGGACAACTCGAAGCCGAATTCGCCGATCGCTTCGGCCAGGCCTTTGACGCCGGCATCGTAGGGATGAGCGGCCTCGGGCGGCAATTCGACCGCTCGTTTCCTTTGGCGCTTCTTGAGGCGGGCCAGGGTTTCCGGGGCGGCCTCCGCCCAGAGCAGGAGGCGACCTTCAGGGATGGCGCTGTGCAGGATGATCATCGAATCATGATAGCGCGTTCGGGACTTCGAGAAAAGAGGAAAGCGTCTTGCAAGACGAGCGGACAATCGCCGGGGTTCCGTGATCAGCAGGCCGAGATCGCCGCGTATTGAGCTCCCTGCTCGCTCATCACCGGCCTCTCCTACCCTTCGCAGGTCTCCGATACCATGTTAGTATATGAATGGGACGAGGGGCCATGAAGTTCCGGTAGTTTAAGCATTGCGCCGTAAACCAGGCGTATGAAGGCTCTGGAACCGGGTGTTTGCCCCGCATAGAGAAAAAGTAGGGTTGGAAGGCCTAAGCCACTTGTGAGCTGAGAACCATATGCAAAAGAAACAAAAGCCTGGAAAAAAAGCGAAAATAGGATCGGAAATAGCCTCTCAGGATGAAGCGCAGCTCCTGATCTCGGAGCGGGAATTCGCAGCGAAAGGGAATTACCGGCAACTCATCGAGGTCGGAAAGGCCCTGAAGAAACAGGGGAACCTCGAGGTCGCGGAAAGGCTCCCTCGGTATTATCTGCTTCGAGCCTTGGAACTGTCCGACAAGAACATGCCGGTCGAAGGGGCCATGGTCCTCGACAACATCACGCTTCCGCTGATCGAAATCGCCGACGAGTCGCATCACCGAAAAATCATATTGCTTTATTTGCAGTGCGGAAAAACCGAAAAAGCCCTGCGATTTCTCGAATCCATTCCCAGAGAGGCACCCGAGTCGAGCGACTTGCTGGAAGTGGTCGCCGACTTCGTCGTTCTGGATGAAGGGATCGAGAGAGCGCTGCCGGCGGATCACCCCCTCTTCGAGGATGGAAGGAGAATCGTTTCCGGGATGAAGAACCTCCATTCCGGAAATGAAGCCGAACTCGATGCCGCCCTTCATCGAATTCCCTTGCGCTCCCCCTTCAGGTACTGGAAGCTTCTCATCAAGGGCCTGTCGCTTTTCTACCGCAATGCCGATGAGGAAAGTGCCGAATACCTCAAAAGGATACCCCCCGAGAGCGCTGCATCGGCTCCTGCGGCGGTTTTTCTTGACGTCTTGGGGCAACCCTTCCGGGAGAGCGACTTCATCCTGAACAAGGCCACCATCGAAACAACCATCCGACGAGCCCTGGATCCGAACAAGACCCGGCTCGCCGATGTTTCGTCCAAATTCGTCTCTTCCTTTCAGAGGGGCCGGCTCGCCGATATGCTCTCCCAGGCAGAGACCCTTTTTCAAGCCGAAAACCTGCTCACGAAGAGGCAGAGCACGATGCTTTCCCGTTTTGTCTGGACCGCCTTGACGAATTCCGGTCAACGCACCTTTCAAAACCTCATCAAGACCTCCCCTCGGCTGGTCGATTCCTTGCCCGATGATGGCGAGCTGAATCGGGCAAGGGCCATTCAGGCCGACCAGGCAGGATATGTTTTCGAGGCAAGCGACCACTGGGCCTCTTTGGCAGGATCGCTCTTGCGAAAACCACCTATTTGGCTCGAGCCTGCCGATGTACCCAAGGCCTGTGCGCTCATCTTCCTGCGAGCGGCTCGTTTGTACAAAGAGGGGAGTATCGATTGGGAGTGGGGAAAGCGGGACTTGCGCCCGGAGCACCTCGAGATCATCGAAGACTACCTGGAGCAGGCCTATTCCCTGTATCCGGAGCTCCGCGCCCTTTACGACGAAGCCATCGATGTCTTTTCGCAAAAAAAGCCGAAGCTTTCCAAGTGGTACCGGAGGCTTCACCAGGCCTTTCCCGATAACGAGGACGCCATCTTCGCCGCGATCGACGTGGACATCGAATCCGGGGCCATCGTTCGTTCCGAAAAGGAAATCAACGCCTTCCTCCGGGGGCGAGCGCCGGGCGAGAAATTGCCGGGCAAATTGATCGTGACCCTGCTCGCCCTGGCCCGGAAACAGTTCCAAAAGAAAAAATACGACGCCGCCCGCAGGACCTTTTCGATTCTTTTGGACTCCGAAGGCGTGGAAGGTCACGTCCGCTTGAAATACGGCTGCCTGGAGTACGCCCTCGGTTTTCGGGAAAAGGGAAATTCCCTGATCGATGAAGCCTTGCAATCGATCACCCCCCCGGAGCTGGGGTTGTTTCAAGCCATGATCGAGATGAAGCGCTTCGGCGCTCCCGTCGCCGTCGCGCAGGGCTATCGAAAGGAATTGCTCAAAAGGATCAAGGCCAAAGCCGTCGCCCCGGGGGCGTCGATCGTCGCCCTTCATTTCGAGTATCTGACCTTTTATCCCTATCCCTGCCCATATCAAGATATCGAAATCGTCCTGGATTTGATACGGATCTTGAAAGACAAGCCCCTGCCCGAGGCGGACCTTCACGTGATCGTCGAGTACCTGGAAGCCGTCGATCCGCCTCAGATCGTTCTGCTGAGAGAGATTCTGAAAAAATCGATCAAATCCTATCCGGGGGATCCCTTCCTCGGCTTCCTGAATTTCTTCCACGTCACTTGCCAGGGAAGGACCCGGGTGCTGACCCTCGAGGAAAGGAAGAAGCTGGAGAAATGGGCCGAGAGGCTGCGCCAGGGAGGAAATTCCCGAAGCGCCCAACGAATCCATCATTTTCTCAACCTCTGTCAACAGAGCGGACCGCTGGGAGGCGGTTTTCCCCCCTCCTTCGAGGAGCCATTCGGGCGAGACGATGGGGATCCCTTAGGGAGCCTGTTCGAATTGCTGGAAATGCTGCCCCCGGTCACCGACCCCGCTTTCGAGGAGATCATCGACGGAGCCCTCAAGGCGGTCGGTCTGCCAAAGGACCAGGCCTTGAAGGCGATGCTCACCGAGATGAAGCGGCTTGAGGGGCTGGCGGCCGGGAAAGCGCCCAAAAAGGGCCGCTCGAAAAAGCGAGAGATGGAGTTGTTCGATGAATTTTGAACCCGTCCAGTTCGATCCCTTCGATGTCCTCGGCCTCGAACCATCCGCCGGGGAAGAGGAGATCCGTCAGCGCTACCTCGAAAAGGTGAAGGCTCATCCTCCGGACCGCGACCCGGAGGGTTTCAAGTCGATCCAGCGGGCCTACGAGAAATTGAAGGATGCCCCCAGTCGCTTGTCGACGATCCTTTTCGATCCCTATTTCCTGGACCCCGAAACGTTCAAGAGGTATTTTTCGGAAGGTTACCAGCGCAACCGCATCCCGCTGTTGGATATCCTCCGGTCAGCCAGAAAGCAATGATTCGCCATGGATGAAAACGAGATTCAGGAAGTCCTCGCCGCCTTCTCGCAGTGGTTTCGCTCCAACAGTCAACTTTTGAGCGAAGAGGACCACCAAAGCGCGGATCAACTCTTGCCGCCGGTGGATCTCTTCGCCCTTTTCGGAGAGCTCCGGGGCCTGAGGGAGGACGTCAAAAGGGAGCTGAGGAGAAACGCGAACTTTTTCGAGGAGTTTCGAGGAGACCTGGAAGGGCTTCGGCGGGATTCTTCCTTCGATTCCCTGCAGCAACGCCTCGACAGCATCGACCGTACAGCGCAGGAAACCCGCAACGACTTGCTGACACAGGGACTGGGGAGTCTGCTCGAACCCGTCTTCGACCTCTTCGACCGAACCGCCCGCAGCATCGACCTCCTGGAAGGGCTCCTCGCAGGACGCCGCTTCCGCCTGAAGTTGTGCGGGGTTCGCGGCGAACTGGAGGGCTACCTGGAGGCCCAGAGGATACTCCAGAAAAAGTACTCGCAAAACCTGAGGTCCTTGAAGATGGAAGTGGTCGGAAAAAAAGGCGAGGCCTTCGATCCCCTCCTGATGACCGCCATCGGGGTCAAGACGGAGCTCGAAAAGGACAGCGGCACNNTCCTGCGTGGGCTTGTCCGATAACAACCAACTCCTGGTGGGGCGCCAGGCGCGCAACCAGTATGTCCTGTATCCGGAAAGAACCGTCACTTCGATCAAGCGACGCATGGGGAGCGATGAGACCGTCCCGTTGGGGAACACGAGCTATTCGCCGGCCGAGATCTCCGCGCTGATCCTGAAGGAGTTGAAGAACCGCGCCGAGCGGTACCTGGGGGAAAAGGTGGAAAGGGCCGTCATCACCGTTCCCGCCTTGTTCACCGACGCTCAGAGGCAGGCGACGAAACTGGCCGGTGAACTCGCGGGCCTCGAGGTGGTGCGGATCNNCCTGGGCGGCGACGATTTCGACCAGAAACTCCTCCATCACATCGCTCGAGACTTTCGAGAAGAACACGGCGTCGATCTCCTGGCGGATCGCCGTGCCCTGGCTCGCCTTTCGCGGGCCGTGGAGGAAGCGAAGAAGCATCTCTCCGACAACCCGTTCGCCTTGATCGAAGAGGAGGGCCTGCTCAGTGCCGGGGGAAGGGTCTACAATCTTTCTCGGGAGATCTCCCGCACCGATTACGAAGATCTGATTCGATCGTTCATCGAAGAAACCATCCGGGATATGAGGATCACCCTCGATGAAGCCTCGGTCTCTCCCAGGGAACTGGACAAGATCCTTTTGGTCGGCGGCTCTACCAGAATCCCGCTGGTTTCGGAACTCATCGAAAAGGAATTCGGCATCGTTCCGAGCATCGAGGTGAACCCCGACCTCTGCGTCGCCCTCGGAGCAGCCATTCAAGCGGCCCTCATCGAAGGCAAGGAAGTAAACCGGGTCCTCGTCGATATCACTCCCTACTCCTTCGGGACAAGCGCCATCGCCGAACGAGACGGGACGCTGTACCCTTACGCCTTCGTCCCCGTCATCAAGAAGGGGACCGCCCTGCCCTGCTCCAGGACCGAAGCCTTCGAGACGTTCGTGGACTTTCAGGAGGTCGTCGAAGTCAACGTCTTTCAAGGGGAGAGCTCCGATGCCCTGGAAAACATCCTGATCGGGAATTTCCTGGTGGAGGGACTCAGCAGGGTTCCCGCCGGAAATATCGTCCTGTTTCACATGGACATCGACATCGACGGGATACTGCACGCCAAAGCCGAGGAGAAAAACACCGGCCGCATGGGAGAAGTGACCATCCGGGATGCTTTCCAGGCCCGAGAAATCGGCGATCTGGAGGCATCGCGGAGGAAAATCCAGACCCTGATTGGACAGGTGGAAGACGCTGGATTCGAGAAAGCCGTTGAACCGGAAGAGGCCGCCCCCCTCGACCAGCGCATCCTCGACAAGGCCAATTCCCTCATCGAGCGAGCCCGGCGCGTTCTGGAAAACCTTTCGCCGGATGATCGCTCGGAATTGATCGATGCCATCGAGAGGCTCAAAGACTCGCTGAACCAAAAGAACGAGGCTGAAATCATCGACGCCGCCGACGAATTGAAGGAGATGCTCTTCTACCTTGACTGAACTAGACCTCCATGAACCCCTGCTATGCCCTATCTGCCGGGCGCCCTGGAAAGACGAGGACACCTGCTATCGCTGCAAGGGCGATCTGGCTGTCCTGAGGAGGATCCGAAAAGAGGCCGCGCTTTTTCTCGAACGGAGCAAGGCCTCCCTGAAGGCTTCAAATCTCAGGGATGCGCAGGCTTTCGTCGATGAATCCCTGAAATTATTCCTTTCAAGGGAGGCCATTTCCCTGAAAGCCTGCCTTCTGGCGAAAGAGGGGCAGTTTCAGTCCGCCTATCGGCTGTTCTTGGTTATGCGCGGCCGTTAACCTCCAGGCACTCCGGTCCCGGAACGAGGGGGGCGAGCTTTTTCCCGGGTTGAATCACCCGAATTTCTGCTCATTGCCAGTCAAGTAAGATTGCCCCTTCTCATATAAGAAATCAGGGGAAAAGTCCGCGCCGTTTGGCCAAACGATGGTGTCGGCATCAAAGTCGACCTTGAAATCCTTGAAGTAGTTCGGATTTTTGAGTGGCTCAAAAACTTCTCCCTCAAGATAGGGGAGCAGATCGATTATTTTGACATTGCCATCTTCAAAGGTGAGCGTAACCCTGTATCCATCAATATATTCGGCCTGCTTAACATAATGCATTCTTCCACCTATTCTAATGGCGCGATTTTGGCCATTGGCTTTCCAGCTTGAACCATATCCCAGTTCTGCGACAGTTCATCCCGGTGTTCGAAAGCCCACTCCAATCCTACCCCTCTCCCTCCTGCGGAACGAGAGAGTCGGGGGGGTGAGCCGGTAAATGGTCGAAGATCCAATCGGCTTCCCTGAACCGCTCTCTGGGAACACTCGGATTCGGAACGGCGACGCAATACATCCCGGCCGCCTTGGCCGCGGTCACCCCGTGGATGGCATCCTCGAAAACCAGGCAATCGGAGGGCTTCACTCCGAGTTTCTTCGCCGCCAGGAGGAAGATCTCGGGATCCGGTTTGCCGTGCTCGACGTCGTCCCCCGAGACGGTGACGGAAAAATACTTCTCCAGGCCGAAGCGACCGACGGCCGTATCCAAGAGCGCCCGCATGGAGCCCGAAGCCAGGGCCATGGGATAGCCTTTCCGGTGGAAGGTCTCCAGACAAGCTTCCGCCTGGGGCATCAACTGGAGTTCTTCCTTGAACAGCACGAGCATTTGCTCACGGCAGCGGTCCAGGAGCTCGAGGGGATCGGCGGGCAAGGCGAGACGCTCGACGTACATCTCGAAGGCCTCCTCGTTCTTCATTCCGAAGGCCTCGTCCAGAATGGAGAAGTCCGTAATGCCGTAGTCGGCTAAAATCTTCTTCTCCGTCCTCTGGTAGAGGGGCTCGGAGTCGATGAGTAAACCATCCATGTCGAAGATGAGGGCGATTGACATGATCATCTTTCTTTCCAATAGGCTCAAAGAGATGCCGCAGCGCGGTGCATGCCCCTATTGTACGATAAGAATAAGACCCTTCGGAAGGAGAAGCCGGAATTCATTTCATTTGAAATTGAAAATTCTGAAATAGTTCCGACACTATTGCCTTTGTTATGTCGGCAGTACTATACTTGAAATATGAAGATTCGTAGCAATTATTTCTGCGCAACTTGACTTTCAATCGTTCCAGTTCTTGCACTATTCAGGAGAGCTATATTTTGCATCTCGCGGCCATCAATGCACCCTTGTCAAAGGCCCAGTCTTTGGAGAACACCCTCAAGATTCTTTTGGTCGCCAACACAAGTTGGTACCTCTACAATTTTCGCCTACCCCTGGCGCGTTATTTGCGCTCGCGCGGCATCGAAGCGATCATGGTCTCGCCGAGGGATCCTTACGTAGAAAGATTGCAGGCAGAAGGCTTTCGATGGATCGAATTCAAGCTCGATCGGCGGAGCCTGAATCCGCTTTCCGAACTCTTTGCCGTTGTTCGCCTGATGCGCATTTATCGGAGAGAGCGACCTTCCGCAGTCCATCACTTTACGATCAAATGCGTGCTCTATGGTACGATTGCCGCCAAACTGAGTCGCACTCGTTCCGTCGTGAACGCCGTGACGGGACTCGGGCATGTCTTTTTGGGTTCGGGCCTCAAGGCCCGGATCATACGCCCCCTGGTGAAGTGGTTTTATCGCCATATTTTGACGGCGCGTCGCGTGCGGGTGGTCTTTCAGAACCCCGACGATCTCGAGACCTTCCGTGAACTTCACCTCGTCGTCCCCAACCGCACGATCATCATCCGCGGCTCCGGGGTCAACCTGCAGCGTTTCGCCCCGCGCCCCGGTTCTCCGGACGTTCCCCCTCATGCGAACGTGCTCTTTGCTTCTCGCTTGATCGCGGAAAAGGGCATCCATGAATTCGTCGAGGCAGCGCGCATCCTCAGAACGAAGGGCTGTACGGCGACTTTTCAAATCGCCGGCGACCCGGATTCAGGTAATCCCTCCTCGATTTCCGAAGCCACCCTGGAAGAGTGGCGCAGAGAAGGCGCCGTGGATTTGATCGGTCACGTCGATAACATGGCGGATCTCGTCGCGACGGCGACGGTCGTCGCCTTGCCATCCTACCGCGAGGGCACGCCGCGCATTCTCCTGGAGGCCGCGGCCATGGGTAAACCCATCGTTGCGACCGATGTTCCCGGTTGCCGCGAAGCGGTCGAAAGCGGGAAAAACGGGTTCCTGGTCCCGCCCCGGGATGCCTTGGCTTTGGCGGAAGCCATCGAAAAACTGCTCGACGACAGGGCGCTTTGTGAAGAGATGGGAAAAGCCGGCCGCCAGAAAATGGTGCGGGAATTCGACGACCAGGACGTCGCGAAGCGCACCTGCGAGGTTTACGCGATGGCCGGGGTAGCCCTTCGTTAACGGCCGTCATGATGATCGCGCTGCGAAGACTCGAATATTTGTGAGTTGGGGGCTACTCATTACCTCCAACTTATAGCCTGCAGACCACGGATACATAGCTTTTCGACCGCTTCCTCGGCGGCTGATCGTCAGGATTATGTCATCACCGGGCAGCCCTTCCGCAGTGATGACCCGCAGGGTGTTCTGGAGCGATTGGGTGCCGGTGCTGGCCGGGAAACTGATGTCGTACCCCTTTCTGGTGCGAGCCAGGCGGCTTTGATCCAGCAGGCAAACGTCGCGCGCGAATTCCTGCCCCGGGTACTCTCGGCTCTGGCCAGGAATGAGCGTCAAGAGGCGGTGGATCAAAGCAGCGAAATGGGGGCGCCCAGGGGCTTGCCCTGCAAGGCGAACTTGTAGGCCTCGAAAATGCTCAAGCCCTGCTCCGAAGCGGCCGCCAATACCTCCAGGAAGAAGCCTTTTCCGGAAAAATAGGCTTCCTCGTCGAAATTCCAGCCTTCCTTGGCCCGGGTGAACTGCTCCATCAGGGAAGAAAGGGATTTCTCCGCCGAATCGATGGTGCGCCGCACTTCCCGCAGATTTCCGTTATTGGCCGCCTGTTTGAATCGTTTCAGGTGTCGAACGAAGTTTGCCGCCGCATCATTTGTAAGACCTCTATTCGCCGCTACCCTCTTCCTGGCCCCTACCGGAAGGGCACAAGCCGAAGGCGAGAGAAGAGGGAAAAGTCCTCCAATAGAGCATGCCCCTACCATCGAATTGTGCTGGATTCTTATGAATACTATGGTATAGTATGGTATAAATTGTTATAGATGGAGGCTGTGTTTTGGATAAAATCAAAAACCCGTTTTCGCCTGGGGCGGGGGTGACCCCTCCGGAACTAGCAGGCCGAGAAGGAATCCTAGAACAGGCGCTGGTTTTAATATGTCGCGTAATTGCCGGTCGCCCGGAAAAAAGCATCCTCATGGTCGGTTTACGTGGCGTGGGTAAAACTGTTTTGCTTAACGAGGTTGAGCGCATCGCGCAGGAAAAAGGATATCGAACGGTTCTTGTCGAAGCTCACGAGACTAAACCTTTAGGGGTACTTTTAATTCCACGTCTTCGCAAGTTGTTTCTGGAATTGAATGTACTGGCCGGAGTGGGCGACAAGGTTCGGCGCGGCATTGGCGTACTTAAAAGTTTTGCAGGGGCTATCAAGGTAACTACTGGTGATGTCGAATTCGGGTTGGACATAAAACCAGAACAGGGGTCCGCAGACAGTGGCGATCTCGAGATGGATCTTCCAAGTCTTTTTGTAGCAGTTGCAGAGGCGGCGCAAGAACGAGGTACCGCTGTTGCCCTCCTGATAGATGAAATTCAGTATCTCAAGAAAAACGAGTTGAGTGCTCTTATCATGGCCATGCATAAGATGCAGCAGCGCAGACTCCCTCTTGTACTGATTGGCGCAGGATTACCTACCCTGTTGGGTCTTGCGGGAGAATCGAAATCCTACTCGGAACGCCTTTTCGCTTTCCCTAACATCGGAGCTCTATCCGAACACGACGCCGTCAAGGCCCTAGCGGAGCCTATAAACGAAGCTGGAGAGTCAATTGAACCGGATGCTCTGAAAGAAATTATTCGGTTGACTCGCGGGTATCCTTATTTCCTTCAAGAGTGGGGGTACCAGACGTGGAATCTTGCTGAATCTTCTCCGATTAGTTTAGAGGTGGTCAAGAAAAGCACCGAACTCGTGACGAAGAGCCTGGACGAAAGTTTCTTTCGTGTCAGGTTCGATAGGCTAACGCCGCGGGAGAAAAGATTTTTACGGGCAATGGCTCAACAGGGGGGGGGGCCTTACCGAATTTCCGATGTTGCCGGCCGCCTCGGTGTACCACTTTCTAACCTCGGTCCTATTCGTGCAAGTCTCATTAAAAAGGGGATGGTCTACAGTCCGTCACACGGAGATATAGACTTTACCGTCCCCCTGTTCGATGAGTTCATGCTCCGCGCAATGCCCGAATTTAACTGACAGCAAGTCAACATAGGAGGAACAACCGGTTCT
>DOBT01000245.1 GCA_003503675.1 Cyanobacteria bacterium UBA8530
CGCTTCGGGCGGATCTTTCCCGACCTGGGCGCCTTCTTCGGAATTTTGGCCTGGGTCTGGTTCTTTCTGGCGCTGGTCGGAGCCCTGAAGAGCCTGGAGTCCTGGGGATGGATGAAAGCCCTGGGGGCAATCCTCTTCTCGGGGGGAATCCTGTTCCTCAGCCTATTTCTGCTACTGCTCTTCCCTTTGGCGATCGCCTTCCTGATCCTCGCCTGAGGAGAAATCGAAGATTTCGAAGGAGCCGGCGATCACGGCGTTGCCCCGGTTGAGGAGGGCACGGCGACTCAAAGAGAAGCGGTATTTTCCCGGAAAGGCGCCCGGGAACTCGGCGGATATCAAGCCCCCCTGAACGGGTCCTTGCCAGGAATGGCGATAGCCCTTGCCTTCGACCAGCAGGGTGATCTGGCTGTTCGCCTCGAGCGAGGTCTTGGCCCGGATCAATAGCTTGTTTTCTTCGTTTTGCGCCGAAAAATCGGAGAAGAGGCCCGCGAAACCGGCCTCCCGATCTTCCCTGGAGCGGTAGAGCCTGCGGGCGAGTTGAGCCAATCCGGCCGCTCCCAAAAGCAGGGCCAGGTCTTTTTTCTTGAACATCCCTTCATTCTAGCAAAAAAAGCCTCAATCTTCTCGGGAAAGCTCGGGGTGCGCGTTGAGCCAGCGGATCACGTCGCTTTGGCTCAGGATTCCGATCAGCTGGTGGTCTACCAGGACGGGTAGTCTACCCAGTCCGGTGGTGCGGAACTTGAGGAGGGCGGTGGCGACGTCGTCCTCTTCCGAGAGGGCATCTTCTTTTACGAGGGGGAGCATGACCTGGGACACCCTTCGCAGCCCCCATTCCTCGCGGGGGACCTCTCGGATCTGACTCAGGGTGACGATGCCGAGGATGTTGCCTTCGAAGCGAGGATCGGCCACCGGGTAACCCCCGAAGGGATAGCGGAGGAAGTATTCGTGAACGGCCTCTTCCAGGGACAGGTCGGGTGAAACGACCTTTACCTCGCGGCTCATCAGCTCGCTCACCTTCACGCGCCCCAAAGCCTGCCTCAAGACCAGCTCCGAGTATTCGTTCGCGGCGGCCGAGAGGAGAAGCCAACCCAGAAAGAAGATCCACATCCCGCCCAGGAAGTTGCCGGTGAAGAGGCGGATCACTCCCCAGATCATCAAGCCTCCGGCCAATACCTGGCCGGTACGGGAGGCGATTCGGGTGGCGAATCGTTGGTTCCCGCTGAACCGCCAAATGAGCGACCTCAACACCCTTCCCCCGTCGAGGGGAAAACCGGGAAGCAGGTTGAAGAGGGCGAGGACGAGGTTGATGAGTCCCAACCACTGCGAGACCAGTGCGGCCGGTCCCGAAAAGGGAAGCAGAACGAGGGAAAAAAGAAAAAAGAAGAAGCAAAGAAAAATGCTCGACAGGGGGCCGGCCACGGCCACCCAGAATTCCGCCTTGGCGTTCGGCATTTCCTGGGAGGTCTCCGAGACCCCGCCGAAAAGAAAAAGCACGATGCGGTCGACCTTGATGCCGTAATGCTGTCCCACAAAGGAATGGGAAAGCTCATGGAAAACCAGGGAAGCGAAGAAGAGCAGGGTCGCAATCCCCCCCATGGTGGCGTAGGAAAGGGAGGAAAGCCGGGGAATCAGGGTAGGAAAGAGAAATCCCGAGAGGGACCAGAAGAGCAGCCCGAAGATCACGAACCAGGAAAGATTCAGCTCGATGGGAATCCCGATGACCTTTCCCAAGCGTAGGTTACCCAATTCAGGCCTCCCGCTTCCTTAAAAATACTTTATTAAGTATGATGAGGTTAGCAGTTCTGGCTTCTCCTGTCAAATCCGGAGCGAGAGAGAATGACGAGGTCCCTTTTTTCGGCGAAATTTCTGCGTTTTTTCTTCAAGAGCCGCTGTGGTGCTTGTTCCCATTGGGGCGAAAGCGGGCTTTGTCCCTTTTGTCTCTCCCGCTTCGAGAGAATGAAGGAAGAAGCCTGCCCGACTTGCCTGAGGAAAAGCTGCGAATGCGTCGAGCATCCCCCTTCTTACGCCCGCCTGCTCGCTCTCGGCTACTACCGAGGGGCCCTTCGAGATTCCATTCGCCGCTTCAAGTTTCACGGAAGAGCGGACCTGGCCCTCGATTTCGGGGCCCTATTGGCTTCTTTCGAGGTGCCCGACGGAATCGTGGTCCCGGTCCCCCTGGCCCCGGACCGTTTGGCAAAGCGCGGTTACAACCAGTCCGAACTCCTGGCGAGGGTATTCGCCCAGAAAAAAGGGCTGCCATTTCGAAACCTCTTGAGACGCCGGATCGAGACCTTGCCTCAATTCTCCCTCCGAAAGAGGGAGCGCTGGGAGAACCTTTCCGATGCCTTCGAAATCTTCGAGTCGCCGCGGGGAAAGCGGATCCTTTTGTTGGACGACATTTTCACGAGCGGGGCCACCGCGCACTGGGCGAGCGAGACGCTTTTGGCCGCCGGAGCCCCTGAAGTATGGGTTTTGGTCCTGGCGCGGGCTAAGCCGTACGAACCTTAAACTATTGTTAGGCCTTTGATAAGAAGCTTTTTCCCTCCGGAGCGGATAAAGGATCAGGAGGGTTTCGATATGGCGATGAACGTGAGCAGTGCTTCCATCAGAATGCCGAATCTGCCGATAGCCCCCGTCAGGGTGGCTTCCGTCGTAGCCGCGACTCCTGCCGCGAAGATCGCTTCGAACCCCGTTTCGGTCAAGACCACGACTGCCGCTACCAGCACGGTCGAGAGGATCACCGGCGACTCGAACGTCAATAGCTGGCTTTCCGGTCCCAATGCCACCCCCATCGAGATGCTCTATGCCCTCGGCAAGGTGGAGTGGGCCACGAATTCCTATCCCAGCAGCGACCTCATCGCCATGCTGCGTTCCTTCCGAAACAACGAAAAAGTGATGGCCCTGCTCTCGACCGGCTGGGTCGAGGTGAAGAGCGTCGACACCAACCTCCTCGGAATGGTGACGGGAGTCCAGGTCGTCGATCCCGCCAAGGGAACCGTCGTGAAGATGAAGTCCACCGATTTCACGCGCCTCTGGGCCGGTCCGGTGAAACCCGGCTACGAAAACTTCTACATCACCCTCCGTCCGGGAGGTCACGCTTCCCCCCAGCTTTCGAGCCCCCTCCTGGCCTTCAGCGAAGCCTGGAGAAGCGGTCTCGGTTTCATCTCGGCCGGGATGAAGAACGGGCATGCCAAGCAAGCCTGGACCGGCGTCGGCTTGCTGACCGCCAGCCTTCTCGCTTCCCCCTTCTCCCTCATCGGTCTGGGCATCAAGGCCATCGGGGACCTCATCTCCGGGCCGAAGGACGCCTCCGACACCCAAAAGCTTTCCCGGGGAATGATCGGAAAGCCCTTCACCATGATCGGCAGCGCCATCGCCTATACCGCCGGAACCTTCGTGCAGGAAGCGGGCAACATCGTGATGAGCGCCCTCTACCTTTAAAGAGAATCCAAAAGAAAAAGGGGCTGCCTCTTTTGAGACAACCCTTTTTTTCTTTTTTTTTAGAGGCTGAAGTCGCCGTTCTGCACTTCTTCAAGGAAGGCCACCACCAGCTGGATGGTGGCTTCGACGTCGTCCATCGAAATCATCTCGGTGGGGGAGTGCAGGTAGCGGGTGGGGAGGGAGAGGGTGACGACGGGAACGCCCTTCTTGGCCTTTTGGATGGCCATGGCATCGGTGCCGCCCCGGGGCAGGATGCCCATCTGGTGCTTGATGCTCTTCTTCTCGGCGAGTTCTCTCAGGAAGTTGACCAGCTTGTAGTTGGAGATCGAGCCGGAGTCCATGACGCTGATCGAGACTCCGCCGCCCAGGGTGCTNNCCCGAAGTCATGGCCCCGCGGGTTCCCACTTCCTCCTGGACGGTGGCAACCGCGAAGACGTCGGCTTCCAACTTCCGGCCCTTCAGGCGCTTGAGTGCTTCGATCATGACGTAGACGCCGGCCCGGTCGTCCAGGCACTTGCCGCAGAAGTGGTGACCCACTTCGGTGGCCTGGACGGCGTAGGTGACGGGATCGCCGATCCGGACTTCCTTGAGGACTTCTTCCTTGCTCAAACCCAGGTCGACATAGAAATCGGTGGGCTTGGGGACCTTTTTCTTTTCTTCCTCGTCCATGATGTGGATGGGCTTGGCCTTGAGGGCCATCACGCCTAGGATTTCCTTGCGACCGTGGACGATCATCTGGCGGCTCACCAGGTTGCGGGCGTCGATCCCGCCGACGGGGTTGACCGAGAGGAATCCCTTGTCGTCGATGTGGGAGACGATGAAGCCGATCTCGTCCATGTGGGCCGCCAGCATGACCTTGGATTTGCCATTTCCGCGCTTGAGGGCGATGACGTTGCCGAGGGCATCGGTGTGAAGGTCATCGGACAGCGGCTTGAGCTCTTCCTTCACCAGGGCGCGCACCTTCTCCTCGCGACCGGAGATCCCGGTGGCGTCGCAGAGTTTCTTTAATCCTTCCACTTCTGTTCCTTTCTTAGCGAGACGTACTTGACTGCGTATTCGGCTTGATGGCGTTCTCCCTGGGCAGCAGCCCGTTAACGAGCAGCATCCCGAGGAACAGGCCTATGCAGAGAAAAAGCAAACGCTTGAGGTCTGGCATAGCCCGATCTTAACATGAAAGAAGCAAAAGAAAAAAGATTAAGCGAGGCGGATCTCGGGGAGCAGGGCCGTTTGCTGGATGCGACGCAGGGGGCTGAAGGAGAGGGTCCCGCGGTCGCCGACGGTTTTCTGCTGATTCGCGCCGGCGAGGAGGCGGATCGAATCAGCCTCGCCGTTCGCGGCCCCGGCGCAGAGATCCAGAAGGGGGTGGGCCTGCTTCAATAGTCCCTCGAAGTCGCGAGCGTTCTCGTTCTTCTTCATGAAGGCGCGGAGGGCGAAGCGGGGCGAGGGGGGGAGGAAGGGGATGAACTTTTCGAAGGCCGAGAAAATCCAGGCCAGCTCGACCCCGGTTTCCCAGGGCATTTGAGAAATCTTGTCTTGCCAGGCGGGGGGAAGCTCGGAAGAAAGCTCCGAAGAAAGGATCGAGCCGAGTCTGTCGCGCAGCCCGGGGTCCTCGACGCTTTCGACGGCTTCCTTGAGGCAGCGCATCTTCTCCTCGAAAGGGTAGGTTTCTTGCTGGAGGCGGAAGCCGGCCGGGATGAAGTCGATCATTCCCATCCAGAGCAGGAAGGCGGTCTTGCGAAGCGAGCCCTCCAAGAGGCGGATCCCCTCGCTGTCCGCCGCGCCCCTCTGGCGCAGCCTCTCGATTTGCTTGAGGAAGTCGGAGAACTCCGGCCCGGCCTGCGGCCCGGCTTGCTTGAACCTTTCTTTCGGTTTCCTNNGGTTTCCGGGAGCTCGAAGCGGCCGCGCCCCATTTCTTGAAAATCTGAATCATCTCTTCTTCCTCTCATGATTTATCCCCTTTCTCGCCCGCTCTCTTGTTTCATTTAAGTGAACGTTAACCGTAAGTTTGCCTTTTCATAGGCCCTGTGCCATAATCGATTTCATTTTGAAAGAGTGGTGACGGGCATCTCCATCGGCGGTTTCGGTCCGGTCCTGGGTAACTCCTCGTTTCGGGCGCTCTGGTTCAGCCAGATCTTCTCCCAGGTTGCGGACAAGATCTTCTTCATCATCCTGGTGAAATTGGTCATCGGGATCACCCCGTCGAACTCGGCCATGAGCTTCGCTCTGGTCGCGTACACCGTACCCACGGTGCTTTTCGGGGCGATCGCCGGGGCCTTGGTGGATCGTCTCGACAAGAAGCGGACAATGATCGTCACCAACCTTCTCCGGGGGGCGGCCATCCTGTTGACCACCTGGACCAGCAATCATTATTTCGTTTTGGTCGGAGTGGCCTTTTTGGTTTCCACCTTCTCCCAGCCCTTCACCCCGGCCGAGTCTTCGGTGATCCCCCTTCTGGTGGAGCGGGAGTGCCTTTTGGCTGCCAATTCCCTCTTCGCCACCACCATCATGGCCTCCATCATCGTCGGTTTCACCCTCGGAGAGCCCCTGATCGCCTTGACCACCCTTCACTGGGCCCCCGCGACCACGGCCGCGCTCTACCTGATCTCCTCCATCTTCCTGCTGGCGGTGCATTATCAGCCCAAGGGCGGTCCACCCCGGAAGGTGAGGATGTTCCTCGAGGAATTGCGTTCGGGCTGGCGCTACATCCATCGCAACCCCACCATCCAGACGGCGATCATGCGCTTGGTCGCTCTTTTCGCCATGCTGGCCGCCCTCAGCGTGGTTTCCATCCTCTTCTCGCAGCAATTCCTCAAGGCGAGCTTCTCCCTTTTCCTGGCCCTGGCGGGGGGCGGCCTGGCAGTGGGAGCCTGGCTGATCGGCCATCACGGGACCCACTGGAGCCGTTCCCGCATGGTCGCGGGAGGCTTCCTCTTCAACGGCATCACCCTGGGGCTCATGACTNNTGACCATGCTCCAGGAGCTGGTTCCGGAACGCCAGAGGGGCAAGGTCTTCGGGACCCAGAACATGGCCACCAACTTCGCCACCACCGTTCCCATGGCCGGCATCGGCCCCCTGGCCGACTGGATCGGCATCAAGCCGGTCTTCGCGATCCTGGGTGCGGTGATGTTCCTGATCGCCGCCCTACCCTGGCTATTCAAACTCCTGAGCGAATCGAGGCGCTCCGCCAGATGAAGTAGACGCCTTTCCCGGGAGGATGTAAAATGACCGATGTCGTGAGGTGACTTTGAAAATTCTATTGACTGCGGACCAATACTATCCTCCCACCCTGGGGGGCAGCGCCATCGCTACCCGGCGGCTGGCACACGGATTGGCCGAACGGGGCCATCAGGTCTACGTTCTGGCTCCATCCACCGCTTTCCGGCATTCCATCGAGAAGGACGGCAAGACGGTGATCATCCGCTGCAGGTCCATTCCGGCCCTTCACTTGCGCCGCTATCTCAATCGCCACCAGATCAGGGTGGCCCTGGTTCCCGACGGGGTGGTGGAGAGAACGATCCTGAAGATCGAGCCCGACGTCATCCACATCCAGCTGCCCGCCTACATCGGAGCGATAGCGGCCCGCGTCGGGAAGCGCCTGGGAATCCCCCTGGTCGCCACCAACCACGCCATGCCCGAGAACATGCTCCCCACCCAGAACAAGGACAACTTCGCCTTCAAGCTCGTCGGAAAGCGCTTCTGGGAGGAAACCATCAAGCTCTGCGAGAGCTGCGATTGCGTCATCGCCCCCTCCATCACCGCCTGCGACATGCTTTTCCGCAACGGCCTGAACAAGCAATCCGTTCCGATTTCCAACGGCGTCGACCTGCAGGTCTTCCATCCCCCCGCTTCGCCCGCCGAGAAGGTTGCGCTGAGAAAGCGCTTCCACCTTCCCCAAGATAAGACCCTGATCCTCTACGCCGGCAGACTGGCCGTGGAAAAGAGGTTGGACGTTCTGGTGGACGCCATGTCCGCGGTGGTCGAAAAAACGAATGCCCACCTGGTCTTCACCGGTACCGGTTCCACCGAAATTCAAGAAAGGGTCGCCTCGAGGGGCCTCGATGAGCACGTTTCCTTCACCGGCATGCTGGATGATCAATTGTTCCCGCTCATCTACCGAGCGGTCGATCTTTTCGCCATTCCTTCCGAGGCCGAGTTGCAGGGAATCGTCTTGCTCGAAGCGGCGGCCAGCGGCCTGCCTCTCGTGGGAGCCAACGCCCAGGCCATTCCCGAACTCATCAAGCATGAGCAGAACGGCTTCCTCTTCGCTCCCGGGAATGTCGAAGAGCTTTCGAAGAGGCTGATCGAGTTGGTCGAAGACCCCGAATTGCGAGCGAGCATGGGGGAATCGAGCCTGCGCCTGGTCCAGGCCCATGCCATCGAGGCCTGCGTGGAACAGAATGAGTCCGTCTACCTGAGCGTTCTCGGGGCGGCGGAGAAGAAAGAATAGATTCGGCCTGGCCGAAGAGGGGAAACAGTCATTGCGCGATAGAACCGTCCTGCTCGGCATCGTCATCACCCTGGGGATGATCGTCTGGCTCTCGGAGACCTTTACCCGGGGCTACACCCTGTTCATCGGCCTTTTCGGCTGCGTGGCGGCCTACTGCATCTACCTCATCGCGAGCCAGATTCGTTTTCGCAAGCGCCCCCGCCCGGAGGCCCCCGATTTCAGGCCCTACGTCTCGGTGATCATCCCCGCCAAGAACGAGGAATCCGTGATCGCCGCGACCGTCGAGAACGTCCTCTCCATGGAGTACTCCCTCGAGGACCACACCCCTCATTATGAACTCCTGGTGGTGAACGACGCCTCGACCGACAAAACCGGGGCCATCCTCGATGCCCTGGCCGAGCGCTATCCCGGGCGACTCTTCATTTATCACCGCCAGGGCGGCTACCGCTCCAAGGCCGCCGTTCTGAACGAGGCCCAGGCCCGTACCCACGGCGAGATCATCTTCGTTCTCGACGCCGACGCCAAGGTGAAAAAGGACTTCCTTTCCTCCGCCCTGCCCTACCTGGCGGATCCCAGGGTGGGCGCCATGCAGACGGCCAAGCATATTCTCAACTTCGAGGATAACTGGCTGACCAGGGCTCAGGAAGACGAACTGACCACCGATCGCGCCATCCAGAAGGGACGAGACGCCGTAGACGGCGCCGTCGAACTGCGCGGAAGCGGCATGTTGCTCAAGAGAACGGCGATCGAAGACGTGGGCGGTTGGACCGAGAGCGCCCTGACCGAGGACGTGGACATGAGCGCCAAGCTTTGCGTCCACGGCTGGGAGATCCGCTTCGCCCACGACGTTCCCATCTGGGAGGAGGCCATCCTTTCCTGGGGACCCTTGATCCGCCAACGGCGACGCTGGGCGGAGGGCGGCCTGCGGAAGCACATCGACTACTTCTATGCGACCGGATTGCCCCTTTCCCTGAACAAGAAGATGGACATCCTGGTCTTTTTCTCGGAATTCGCCCTGCCCATCTGGATGCTGCTCGACATCCTGTATCAGGGGCTCGAAATCGCTGCGGGCCGGCCCTTCCACCTTTCGGTCTTCATGTCGGTGGTTTGCGGCCTGATCGGGATCCTGGTCGTCAACATCACCGGGGGCTTCGCCTCCGAGTTCGGCTTCAAGCCCGGCAAGATCCTGCGCCACACCGGGCGTACCCTGATCTACATGCTCCACTGGATTCCCGTCATCCTGTGGACCACGGTGAAAATCCTCATCAAGAGCCAGCCGGGCCAGTGGAAGAAAACCGAACACTGCGGGCAAAGTTCCCAGACACCCCTGCCCGAAACCGCCGAAGCGAAATAAAAAAAGGGAGCGAAATTTTCGCTCCCTTTTTATTCCGCTTTTCTTCTTTTCGATTGGATGTAGAGACGGCCGTTGCGAACGATCTGGAGGGCCCGGCTCACGTCATTCTCGAGTTGTCCGAGAACCTGGTCGGCATAGCGTTCGGCGGAGACGCGCATCTCCTTCGCTTCCTTCTGGGCCGCCATGACGACCTGTTGCGCCTGGCCATGGGGCTGGTCTTGGGCGGGACGGAGGGTTTCCTCGAAGGTGGGATCGAAGGAATGGACGGGAATCGGCCGGCCGACCTCGCTGATTTCCTCCTGGTAGAGGCGGACCAGGTCATTGCCGTCCAGGCCCAGTAGCTTGGCATATTGGCGGATGTAGCCGTGGATGTAGACCGGCGCCGGGAGCTTGTCGAGGCGACCTTCTTCCAGTGCGACCAAGTAAGGCAGCTTGATGTAGGTCCTTTGGGCGACCTCTTCGAGTGAAATCCCGTAACGGTTGCGGTTTTCCCGCAAAATCTGGCTTATCGAGGGCATCGCGACTTCCTCCTGGGCTTGAAACGGCGCTCGCTTCATTCTATCACGATTGCCCTTGGTGGCCTAGCCGATTCCCGATTTGCTCTGAGGCTCGATTCAGCCTAAAATAAGGGCATGTTGCGACGCCTGCTTATCGAAAATTTCATTCTGATCGAGGAGCTGTGCTTGAACTTCGGGGAAGGAGCCACGGCCTTCACCGGTGAGACGGGCGCGGGCAAGTCGATGATCCTCGATGCCCTCGCCGCCGCCATCGGTGGAAGGGTCTCCCCCGAGATGATCCGCGCCGGTGCGAAACGGGCCTCCATCGAAGCGGAATTCTTCGTCGATCCGGTGGTCGAATCCTTGCTCGCCCCCCTGCTCGAAGAAGCCTCCATCGATCGCGAGGATCGACGTTTCCTCACCCTGATGCGGGAAGTCAACGAGCGTGGCGGCAAGTGCCGCATCGATGGGCAGCCCCTCTCGCTCCAGGCCTTCAAACAGATCGGGGCTTTGTTCATCGACATCCTGGGCCAGCACGAGCACCAGCATTTGACCAAGCCCTCCAACCACCTCGCCCTTCTCGACGGCTTCGCCGGCCTTTTTCCCCTACGCGAGGAATTCAAGGCCCGCTACGAGGACTTCAAGAAGCTCGAGGTCCGGATCGAGGAAATCCGCGTCAGGCGCTCCCGGCTCGAGAGGGAGCGCGAGCTCGACCTTTTCCAACTGGCCGAACTCGAAGAGGCCGCTTTGCAGCCCTTCGAAGAGGAATCCCTGAAAACGGAGCGGTCCCTGCTCGCCCATGCGGAGGAACTCGCGAAAAGAACCCTCTCCGGACATTCCCTCTTGATGGGGGGAGAAAACCCGGGAGCCGTCGATCTGCTCGCCCGGGCCGCCAAGGAAATCGATAGTGTTCTCTGCTATGATCCCACGCTCGAGTCCCTGGCGCTTCAACTGTCCGAGATATCCGAAAACGCCAATCTGATCGCCCGCGAGCTTCGGGAGCGCTCGGAGGGAAACGAGCCCGATCCCGTGCGCCTGGATGGCATCGAGGCCCGACTCGACCTGCTGCATACCCTGAAAAGGAAATACGGCGGAGAAATCTCTTTCCTGCTTTCGAAGCGGGACGAATTGAAGGCCCGCCTCGAAGAGGGAGTCCAGAGCGATCAGCGGCTTTCCCACCTCGAAAAGGAAAGGCAGGAGAAGTTCGGGCTCTTGCAGGAATTGGCCGAAAAATTGAGTATTCAAAGAAAGAGCTTCTCTTTCGCCTTGCAGGAAAGGATCGAGGGAGAATTGGGAGAGTTGGGGATGAGGGGGACCCAGTTCGTGGTTCAGCTTTCTCCCAAAAGCATCGGCCCTCTGGGGGGGGACGAGATCGAATTCCTGATCGCGCCCAA
>DOBT01000117.1 GCA_003503675.1 Cyanobacteria bacterium UBA8530
CCTTTTTTCCAGGAAGAAGATGGGATAACCGATCAATTGGCCGGGACCGTGGTAGGTGATCCCGCCCCCCCGATCCGCGCGAATCAAGGGGAGTCCGCCCAAGTCCTCTCCTTCGTATTGCGAAGAGCGGCCGATCGTGTAGCAGGGGAAGTGCTCCAACGTCAAAAAGAGGTCTTTCGTCTCGCCGGAGGCACGACGCCCGGCAAGTTCCTCCTGGAGGGAAAGCGCTTCGAGGTAAGAAACGCGGCCCATCCAGCGAGACGTCACTTCTTCAGCCGGAAGCATAAGAGCTCCGGATCAAAGGTCCCGACTCCACCCGTTCGAAGCCCAGTTTTCTTGCCACGCTCCGCCAGTCCTCGAACTCCTCGGGCTCGACGAAGCGCGCCACCGGGAAAAAAAACTTCCCCGGAGAAAGGTACTGACCGAGAGTCACGTCGCGGCAACCGACTTTTATCAAGTCCTCGAGGGCTTGCAGGATTTCCTCCTTTCTTTCCCCTAAACCGAGCATGAGCCCCGATTTGGTTTCCTTGCCGTAACTTTTCGCTTTCGCCAGGACGGCCAATGAGCCGTCGTAGCTCGCCCGATCCCGCACCGAAGGGGTGAGCCGTCGCACGGTCTCGAGGTTGTGGGCCAAGAGATCGACGGATTCCCGGCAGACGATTTTCAGGCTTTCCTTTTGAAAGTCGGGGACCAGTATCTCTACCCGGCAGGCGAAGTTGTTTTTGAGCAGATCGGCGGTCCTGGAGAAGAGGAAAGCCCCTCCGTCCGGCAGATCGTCTCTCGTCACCGAGGTGATGACGACGTGGGAAAGGGAAAGCCGGCGAGCCGCTTCGGCGACCCTCCAGGGCTCATCCTTGTCGACCGGCTCGAGGAAACGCCGGCCCAGGGCGCAAAAGGCGCAATGCCGCGTGCAGCCCGACCCCATGATCAGGAAAGTCGCTCTTCCTTTCGAGAAACAATCCCCTCGGTTCGGACAGCCGGCCCCCTCGCAGACGGTATTGAGCCCGAGGTCCTCGAGCACCTTCGAGACCGTTCCGATTTCGCCCAGCCGAGCCTTGAGCCAGGGAGGCCTGCTCATAGATTGAGGGCCATTCCCCTGGAAGCCAGGGCGGCTTCCTTGATCGCCTCCGACATGGTCGGGTGGGCGAAGATTGTCCCGAGGATCTCCTCGATCGTTCCCTCGCTTTCCATCGATAGGGCGAGTGGCGCGATCAGTTCACTCGCTTCCGCCCCCGCGATATGGGCGCCTAGAACACTTCCGTAGGAAGAATCGAAGAGGAGCTTCACTTGCCCGTCGGTTTCCTCGGTGGCCGGGCCCAGGCCGCTGGCCGAGAAAGGGAAACGTCCGACGGAATAGGAGACTCCTTTTTCGCGGAGTTCCTCTTCGGCCAGGCCGACGCTCGCGATTTGCGGAATGGAATAGGTCACGCGGGGAATGCGCTCGTAATGCAGGGGCAGGGTTTTCTTTCCCGCGATCTCGTCGGCCGCGATCACCCCCTGCGCCGCCGCGACGTGGGCGAGCGGGAGGAGGCCCGTGATGTCCCCGATGGCGTAGACATTGGGCAGCGAAGTGCGCATCTTCTCGTTTATCGAGATGTAGCCGCGCTCGGTCTTGATGTCCAGTAGCTCCAGGCCTATCCCACGCGTGTTCGGGGTCACCCCGATCGACAAAAGCAGGGCATCCCCGGAAAGACGCTCCCCGTTGGCCAACAGGAGACTGACCTCCCGCTCGTTTTCGATGACCTTCTCGACCCCGATCCCCGTTTTCAGGACCACCCCCCTCTTGGAGAGGATGCCGGCGACCATATCGGCTATCTCCGCGTCCTCCCTCGGAAGGATGTGGGGGAGCTGTTCGACTACCGTCACTTCCAGGCCATAGGCGAGGTAGATGGAGGTGAACTCCAGTCCGATGTTGCCCCCCCCGAGGATGAGGATTTTTTGAGGGAGGTCCTTTCTTTCCAGCGCTTGTCGGCTGGTCATGATGCGCTTGCTCAAAGCCAGCTCGGGAAGCAACCGGGGGGAAGCCCCCGTGGCGATGATGATCGAGCGAGCGCTGATCGCCTCGTGGCCCTCGACCTCGATGGTGTTGGCATCCCTCAGGCGTCCGACACCCTGAACCAGCTCGATCCCGTTTTTGCGAAAAAGGAAGGCGAGTCCCCGGCGGAAACGATCGACCACCTCGCGGCTGCGCTCGATCGCCTTCCCGAAATCGAAGGAAAATTCCCCGAGGTGCAGACCGAAGCGATCCGCCTGTCGCATGAGGTTGACGACTTCGGCGTTGCGNNCAGGCAGACGCCGCCCAACTGCTCCTTTTCGATGACCGTCACCTTCAAGCCGTTCTGGGCCGCGCGGATCGCTGCGGTATATCCGCCGGGTCCGCCGCCCAGGATCGCCACGTCCAGCATCACCTTCTCCCTTCAAGCAATAGTTCGAGGGGGTTTTCCAGGAGGCGCTTGAACTCACCCAGGAATTTGGCGGCCTGCACTCCGTCGGCGACGCGGTGATCCACCGAAAGGGTCGCCCGCATGAGCTTCGAAGCCTCTTTCTGGACCGCTCCGACCGCCAGAATCGCTCCTTGGGGGGGATTGATGATGGCCTGGAAGCTCTCCACCCCGAAGGCCCCCAGGTTGGTCACGGTGATCGTCGCGTCCTGGGTCTCGCTCTCCAGCAGGTGGCCGGATTTCGCTCCCTCGATCAGGTGCTTGGTTTTCCGGGCGATCTCGAGCAGGGACAACTCGCCGGCACGGGCTATCACGGGCGTCAGCAAGCCCCCTTCCACGGCCACGGCGATCGCCAGATTGATGGTTTTGAAACGCCGGATCGCATCCTCCTGGAAGGAAGCGTTCAGTTCGGGATGGACGGAGAGGGCGAGAGCGCAAGCCTTGAGAATCAGATCGTTCAGGGTGATTTTCGCTTCTTTTTCCTTCGTGATCTCCTTCAGTTCCTCCAGGAGCCGAAGGGCCCGCTCCATTTCGATGGCGCCGGTGAGGTAGAAATGGGGAACCTCCCGCTTGCTTTTGGCCATGTTCTTGGCGATCGCCGCCCGCATTCGGCTGAGCGGAAAATCGACGAAATCGACTCCGGAGGGTTTTTCTTGCTTGATCCCCTTTTCGACATCCGCCCGCACGATGCGTCCTCCGGGACCGCTACCCTGAATCGAACGAAGGTCGAGGCCTTGCTCCCTGGCGATCTTCCTGGCGAGAGGCGAAGACTTCGATTCGTCTTTTTCGCTTTTTGGAGGCTCCGGAGTTTTTTCCGTCGATATTTTTGTCGATATTTCCGGTGTTCTCGTTTCGACTTTTTCTCCCGGCTCGCCGATGATGGCGATGGGTTGTCCCACGGGGACGGTATCACCGGGTTGCGCGAGGATCTTCAGAAGGACGCCGGATTGGAAGGCCTCGATGTCGATGTCGACCTTGCTGGTTTCGATCTCGGCGATCGCCTCCCCCTTCTGGACCGCTTCTTCCTCCTTCTTGAGCCAGGCGATGATCTTGCCTTCCGTCATGTCGTAGCCCATTCTGGGCATCAGGATCGGTGTCGTCATGTGACCTCCTAGGAAAGCAGCGCGCGGACGGCGCCGACGATGTCCGAGACATTCGGAAGGGTGGCGGCTTCGAGGTTGCGGGCGTAGGCCACCGGAACGTCCTTGCTCACGAGAAGGCCGATCGGGGCATCCAGGTAATCGAAGGCCTCGTTTTGCAACCGGGCGGCCACCTCGGAGGCAATGCTGCAACTCGGCCAATCTTCACTCAGGACGAGGGCGCGCCCGGTTTTTTTCAGGGAAGAAACGGCCAAGCCGAGATCCATCGGGCGCAGGCAACGAAGGTCGACCACCTCGACCTCGATTCCGTCCTTCGACAGCTGCTGAGCCGCTTGTAAGGCCAGCAGAACCATCCGGGAGTAGGCGACGATGGAAACGTCCTTGCCCCTTCGCTTGATATCGGAAAGGCCTAGGGGAATGCCCTCCTTCCCTTCGGGAACGTCTCCCTGAGTGCTGTAAAGCAGGGCATGTTCGATGAAGAGGACCGGATCCTTTCCCCGCATGGCGGTAAGGAGGAGGCCCTTGGCATCGTTCGGGGAAGAGGGCATGACGACCATCAGGCCCGGGGCATAGGCGAAATAGTTCTCGAAGGATTGCGAATGGGTCGGCCCGAGTTGTCCCCAGCCGGAAACGGCCCGAATGACCAGGGGCGCGCTGAATTGCCCGCCGAACATGAAGCGGATCTTGGCGGCGTTGTTGATGATCTGATCGATGGCCTTCAGGGCGAAGTTGATGGTCATCAACTCGACCACGGGGCGCATTCCCGCCATGGCGGCGCCGATCGAGAGCCCGATCAGGGAAGACTCGACGATCGGAGTATCGACGACCCTCTCCGCCCCGAACTCCTCGAGAAACCCCTTCGTGACCGAGTAGCTCCCGCCGTAAGCCCCGATGTCCTCGCCGAGCAGGATGAGCTCCGGGTTTTCCTTCAGCTCGATTCGAAGGGCTTGTCGGATGGCCTCACGGTATGTGATGGTGGGCATTTCTTTCTCCTCCTAGGCCGAAACGAAGTCGAAAAGGCTGTTCAGGGAAGGCTCCGGGCTGGCGTCGGCAAAAGAAACCGCCTCGGAAACTTGTCGCTCGACTTCGGAAGAGATGCGATCGGCATCCTCTCGGGATAAAAGCTTGTTGGCGAGGCAACCCTCCAGGAAACGGGGGATCGGGTCCCTCTTTTTCCATTCCTCGACCTCGGCCTTGTTGCGATAAAGCTCGGGATCGGCCATGGAGTGGCCCCTGAAGCGATAGGTCAGGGCCTCGACGAAGACGGGCCCCTTGCCGGAGCGAATGAAGGCGGCCGCCTTCTCGATCGAGGCCTCGACGGCTTCGACGTCCATGCCGTCCACCTGCCAACTTTCGATCCCGTAGGAGCAGCCCTTCTTGTACATCTCGCTCTGGGCGCTGGCCTCGCGCGTGGACGTGCCCATGGCGTACAGGTTGTTTTCGCAGAGGAAGAGCACCGGCAGGCTCCAGACCTTGGCGACGTTCATGGTCTCGTGAAACTCCCCCGCGTTGCTGGCCCCGTCCCCGAAGACGCACAACACCAGGTGCTCCGTTTTCCGGTGCTGGTGAGCGTAGGCCATCCCCGCAGCCAATGGAAGGTGCCCCGTCACGATGGCGTAGCCCCCCCAAAAGTGCCTTGAAGCGTCCGCCAGGTGCATCGAGCCCCCGCGCCCCTTGCATAACCCCGTCTCGCGGCCGAAGAGCTCGGCCATGACCGCCTTGGGATCGCACCCTCTCGCGAGCGCATAGCCGTGATCCCGGTAGGAGGTGAAGAGGTCGTCATCGGGACGAAGAGCATTCAACGCCCCCACGGCAACCGCCTCTTCACCGCTATACAGGTGAAGGAACCCTCCTATCTTTCCCAAAGCGTACATCTCGGCGGCCTTGTCCTCGAATTGGCGGATCAAAAGCATTTCATGGTAGAGGGCTTGAGCATGTTCTTTATCCATTCGGGCTCCTCCAGTCGGTCGAACACCGCTCGATTTTAACATATATTCATATATGTTTTAAAAGAAATGACCTTCAATTTGACTCGCCCGGGGGGGCTCCCTATCATGGAGGCTCGGAAAGGAATGCCATGACCCAAGATTCGGCCTTTTCAACTGAAAAAGAAGCTTTTCCCGAAATGAAGGTGGAGACGACCGCGATGCCCGACGGCCGTGTCTTGCTCTACTACCGCTTCGAAAAGGAAGAGGGAACGGACTAGCGTGTCGGAATTGCGTTGGAATCCCACCCTCGAGGAATGGGTCGTCACTGCCACCCATCGTCAAGAACGCACCTTCCTGCCCCCGGACGACTACTGCCCCTTGTGCCCCACTCAGAAAGGGGGCTTCCCGACGGAAATCCCCCAGGGCTACGAGATGGCGGTCTTCGAGAACAAGTTCCCGAGCTTCAAGAAAAGTCCGACGCCCCCTTCCATAGAGGGCTCGGAGCTGTACAAAGTGGCGCCGGCCCTGGGCATCTGCGAGGTCGTCCTTTATACCTCCCTCCATGCCACCACCTTGACGGATCTCTCAATCCAGGACATCCGAAAGCTGACCCTTCTCTGGACCGACCGCTACAGGGAACTGGGGGCGAAGGACTTCGTCGACTACGTTTTCATCTTCGAAAACAAGGGGGAAGAAATCGGAGTCACGCTCCATCACCCCCATGGCCAGATCTACGCCTTTTCCTACATCCCCCCGCGCGTCCAGCGCGAACTGGATTCGCAAAGGAAGCATTTCGAAAAAACGGGCGGTTGCCTGCATTGCGACGTCCTGAAGGAGGAATTGGAATTCTCCTCGAGGATAGTGGCCGAAAATGACTGCTTCGTCGCCTTCATCCCCTTCTACGCCCGCTATCCTTACGAAATGCACGTTTACGCGAAAAGCCACCGGCCGTCCTTGCTGGATTTCTCCTCACGAGAGCAAATGGATCTGGCCCGGATCCTGAAGATCGTCCTCGGAAAGTACGACAATCTTTTCAAGAAGCCGCTGCCCTACATGATGGTCATGCACCAGGCCCCCACCGACGGGAAGGAACATCCCGGCTGCCACTTCCACATCGAGTTCACGCCGCCCTATCGCAGCCGCGACAAGCTCAAGTACCTGGCCGGCACCGAAC
>DOBT01000163.1 GCA_003503675.1 Cyanobacteria bacterium UBA8530
TCAACGACGCGCCCGCCCTCGCGCAAGCGGACGTGGGGATAGCGATAGGGGCCGGGACCGACGTGGCTATCGAGACGGCGAGCATCATTCTCGTCCGCTCGAATCCCCTCGACGTCGTGGCCATCGTCGATCTGGCGAAAGCGACCTACCGGAAGATGGTCGAGAACCTCCTCTGGGCGACCGGCTACAATGTCGTCGCCATCCCCCTGGCGGCGGGAGTCCTTTATCGCTTCGGCATCCTGCTCTCTCCCGCCCTGGCGGCGGTCCTCATGTCTGCGAGCACGGTAATCGTCGCCTTCAACGCCAGACTGCTACGCCTGCCGAAATAGCCGTTCCCCACTCAGAGACGGGGCTCGACTTCCCCTACTTGTCGAGGGTTGTCCTTTTCTCCGTGCCCGGTTCCCGATCCTCTCAAGGTACCCTTGCGGAGTTTCTGTACCATCCAGAGGTCGAAGACCACCGGGAGCACCACGAGGACGAGGACCATCGAAGAAAGCAACCCGCCGATCATCGGGGTGGCGATGGGGCGCATCACGTCCGAACCGGTCCCCCCGCTCCACATGATCGGCAGCAATCCGATGATGGCGGCGAAGACGGTCATGAGTTTCGGCCGAAGCCTGAGGACGGCACCCTCGATGGTGGCTTCCCGGATGTCCTCCTCCGTGACCACGCCCCGCTTTATCTTCCGATCCAACGCTTCATGCAGGTAGATCAGCATCACCACGCCCGTCTCGACCGCCACTCCGGCCAGGGCGATGTACCCCACCCAGACCGCGACCGAGAAGTTGAAGTGCAGCAGTTTCTGGAGGAAGATGCCGCCCGAGAGGGCGAAGGGCAATGAAAGCAAGACCATGGCGGCCGAGGAAACCGAATGGAAGGTGAAAAACAAGAGGATCGCGATGATCACCAGGACGATCGGGATCAATATCTGCAGCCGCTGGTTGGCCCGGATCTGGTTTTCGTATTGGCCGCTCCAGGAGACGTAGTAGCCGGATGGCAGTTGCATCTTCTTGAGCAGGACTTTCTTGGCCTCGTCGACGAACGAACCCATGTCGCGACCCCGGACGTTGAGGTAGACGATCGAGCGGAGCATGGTGTTCTCCGAGGAGATCATGGGGGGGCCGGACGTCACCCGGACGGAAGCCAACTGTGAGAGGGGAACTTGCCGGGTAAAGGATTCATTGGGCGATACGGGAGCGGAAAGTGCCTGGGCAGGTGTGTTCGCGCCCATTCCCCCCATGCCTCCCGAGGGAGCGCTCGGAGCCGAGACGGCGGCCGGCTGGCCCATCCTCGTCGAAATGGTGGTGTTCTGCAGCGCTTCCAGGGTATCCCGGAAGTCGCGGGCGTAACGCACCTTTATCGGGAAGCGCTGGCGCCCCTCGACGGTGTTGGAAATAATGGTTCCTCCGAGGGCCGATTCGATCGCGTCGTTGACGTCCCCCACGTTGAGCCCATAGCGGGCGATTTTCCCCCGGTCCAGTTCCACGTCGAAGTAGCGGCCTCCGATTACCCGTTCGGCATAGATATCCTTCGCTCCGGGAATATCCTTGAGGATCCCCTCGGCCTCGATGGCCAGTTGTTCCAGGGTATCGAGGTCGTTGCCGAAGAACTTCACCCCCAGATCCGTTCGAACCCCCGTACTGAGCATGTTGATCCGGTTGATGATGGGTTGGGTCCAGCCGTTGGCGACGCCCGGAATCTGCGCCTTTCGATCCAACTCGGAGATGATGTCTTCCTTGGTGATCCCCTTGCGCCATTCGTTCTTGGGCTTCAGGAGGACGATGCTTTCGAACATGCTCACCGGAGCGGGATCGGTGGCCGTCTCGGCGCGTCCGACCTTCCCGAGGACGTGGTGGACTTCGGGCACGCTCATGATCAGCTTGTCCTGGACCTGTATCAACCTTTTGGCCTCGGTGATGTTGACGTCCGGTAAGGTCGTCGGCATATAAAGCAGACTGCCTTCATCGAGGGGAGGCATGAATTCCTTGCCGATGGTCCCCGCGACGGGGATCGCCAGGAGGACGACGAGCAAGGCGGAAACGATTGTCGTCCAGCGGTGGTTGAGGGCCCATTCGATGATCGGACGATACCCTTTGAGGAAAAATCGCGAGATCGGGTTGTCGGCCTCCGGCTTGAGATGCCCCTTGAGAAGAAAGGTCATCATGACCGGTACCACGGTGATGGCGATGATGGCGGCCCCCGCCATGGAAAAGGACTTGGTCAAAGCCAGGGGACGGAACAATTTCCCTTCCTGGCCTTCCAGAAGAAAGACCGGCGCGAAGGATAAGAGGATGATGATGAGGGAAAAGAAGATGGGGCGTCCCACTTGCTTCGCGGACTCGGTGATGGCCCTGATGTAGTCGGAATGATTCTTGATCGGCTCTCCTTCGGCCAGCCTCCGGTAGGCGTTCTCGACCATGACGATCGCGGAGTCGACGAGGACTCCCACGGCGATGGCGATCCCCCCGAGCGACATGATGTTGCTAGAAATCCCCAGGCTGCTCATGAAGATGAAGGCGATGAAGACCGAGATGGGGATGGCGAGCACGATCACGAAGGCCGAAGCTAGGTGCATCATGAAGGCGAGGTGGAAGAGGGTGACGATGACGGCCTCTTCGATGAGGGAGTGCTTCAAGTTGTCCACCGCCCGCTCGATCAACTCCGAGCGGTCGTAAGAAGGGACGATCTTTACTCCCTGGGGCAAACCGGATTCGATTTCTTTGATTTTTTGTTTGACCCGGTCGATCACGGCCTTGGCGTTCTCGTTGTAGCGCATGACGACGATGCCGCCCGCCACTTCGCCTTCGCCGTTCTTTTCGAGCAGGCCGCGCCGGAGGTCGGAGCCCATCTGGACGGAAGCGACGTCCTTGACCAGAATGGGCGTTCCATTGGCATCGGTCTTTACTACCGCGTTCTCGATGTCGGGGATGCCCCTGACGTAGCCGCGGCTCCGCACCGAGAATTCCTGGCCGTTCTGTTCGAGGATGCCGCCGCTGCCGTCACCGTTGCTTTGACGCAGGGCGGAAACGACCTCGCCGACATTGAGGTTGTGGATGGAGAGGCGGTTGGGATCCAGATCGACTTGGTACTGCTTGGAGAAGCCGCCCACCGATGCCACTTCCGCCACCCCGGCCACCGAGGAAAGCTGGGGGCGGACGAACCAGTCTTGAATGGCACGGAGCGTGCCGAGGTCCTGGCCTTTTCCCTCGACGGTGTACCAGAAGACATGCCCCACGCCGGTCCCGTCGGGGCCCATCATGGGGGTGACGCCGGGAGGCAGGTTGGTTTTCAAGGTGGAAAGGCGCTCGGAAACCCGGGTTCTTGCCCAATAGATATCCACGTTGTCGTTGAAGATCACGTAGACCATCGAGAGGCCGAGTTGGCTGCCGGCCCGGATGGCCTTGACCCCCGGCAAGCCCTGGAGGCTCGTCGAGAGGGGATAGGTGAGTTGGTCCTCCACGATCTGGGGACTTCTGCCCGGCCAGTCCGTCATGACCACGACCTGGTTCTCCGAGAGGTCGGGGATGGCGTCCAGGGGAATGTGCACGACCGAATAAAGCCCCCAGGCCATGGTCAGGATCAGTCCCAGGAGGACGAGGAAACGGTTCTTGATTGAGAACTCGATGATTTTTCCGATCATCACATCTTCTCCCCGGGTTTCATCTTTGACATGTCCATCCCTGGCATCGAGCCGGTGCCCAGCGAGCGCATCTGGCTGGACGAATCGATGAGGTAAGCCCCCGTCGCGGCGATCCTCTCGCCGTGCGACAGGCCGGAGATGACGGGATAATAATCTCCGGAGCGGCTGCCGAGCCCGACTTCACGCGGAATGAAGGCATTCGTGCCATGTTCGACCCAGACCACCTTGCGGGTGCCGGTGTCCACGACCGCGGAAGCGGGTACGACCAGTTGGTTACCCATCGGAACCTGGATGAGGGCCTCGATGAACATCTCGGGCTTCAGTCGGCCCCCGGCGTTGGGAAGCGCGATCCGGGCTCGGACCGTCCGGGTCTGGGGATCCACCATTGGCGAGATNNCCTCGACCCAGACGCGGGAGAGGTCGGCCACCTGGAATAACGGCTGCCCTTGGCCCACGAACTGGCCGAGTTGGACGAGCTTCTGGGTCACCGTGCCCGAAACGGGCGAATAGATGGTCATATCGACCATGGCCCGACGGGTCTGGTTGAGACGGGCGATCTGGGCTTCGGTGATCCCCAGGAGTTTCAGCCGGGAATGGGCCGACTGCAAGAGTTGTTTCGCTCCCTGGGCGATCTCGGGGAAGGAGTTATTGGAGAGCGCACGGAAGGATTCGAGGGCGGTCAGATACTCCTGTTGAGCGGTCATGAGATCGGGGGAATAAATCTCGGCGATGGCCTGCCCCTTCTCGATGTACTGTCCCGTCTGGGCGACGTAGAGGCGATCGATGCGCCCCGCTACCCAGGAGGTGACATTGGATTGCCGGGTCTCGTCTAACGAGACCTTGCCGGGAGAACGGATCTCGCGGGAAAGAGTACGGTGCTCGACCGAAGCCACGGAAACGTTGGCGGTCACCATCTGCTGGGGAGAGAGAGCGACCGCAGTCACCTCATCCTGCCCGGCGCTTTGGGTCTTATCCGCTTGGGGTGCGACGTTCTTGGCTTTCTTGACGAGGTTCATGCCGCAGACGGGGCAGCTACCCGGGTGATCGGAGTGCACCGAGGGGTGCATGGAGCAGGTGTAGTCGTCCTTCTCGGTTTGGGCAGATTTTACCGAAGCGCCCTTCAATCCGAGGGTGTGATAAGTGGCGGTTCCGGCTCCGAGGAGGAGGATGGCGGAGGCGAGGGCGATCGCGATTTTTTTGCGATTCCAATTCATGGTTACGCTCCTTTCAGCGATTGCCCCAATTGGGCTTCGAGCATTCCGACCATCTTTTCATGCTCCGAAAGCAGCATGGCGGCCTGCATCCGGTAATCATAGAGGGCCATGAACGAGTCCAGCATCATCAGGTAGTCGCCTCTACCTGTCTGGTAGGCGGCGAGGTTGGCCTTGAGGGAGGTTCTGGCCTGAGGGATCATGCCTTCGTCGAGGAGCCGGAGTTGGCTTTCCATCCGCTCGATCTGGTTGGTAAGGGTGTTGATTTGGGTGTCGAGTTCTCGGCGGCGGGCTTCCAGGCGCGACCGGGCCGCTTCGAGGTTCTTCTGGGCTTCGGTGACCTGGTTGGCCTGTTTCTGGGCGGCCCACAACGGCAAGGAAACCCCGGCCATGGCCGAGAAGTTCATTTTCGCTTCCATTCCGCTGCCCGGAGTGAAACCGACGCCTAGCTCGAAGTCGGGATTGTAGCCGAGCCTGGCGAGTTCCAGAGAAGCCTGGGAGCGAACGATATCCGCCTGAGCCATCTTGATCATGGGGCTTTGTTCGGAGAGCTTCAGGAGGGCCTTCCGGTCGAGCTTGAGGGGGAATAACCGAACTTCGGAGGTNNCCCGCCATGCTCGAGGGCTTCCCCAACAAGCCGTTGAGGCGAACGAAAGTAGACTTAAGGCGCTCCTGGTATTCGATTTTATCGTTCATGAGCTTGGTGAGTTGCAGTTGGGGGCGGAGAACGTCGGCCTGCATTCCCTGACCCACGGCATAGCGGGCGTTGGTGACCTTTATCATGTCCTTGAGCAAGGCTTGGCTTTCCAGGTTGATCCTTCGAAGTCGGTCCAGATAATAGAGATCGTAGTAGGTCCCCTGGACGTCCGAGGCGATCATCCATCGCCGGCTCTCGTATTGCTGGCGGGCCATTTCGGCCATCTGGCCTTCCATCTGGCCCATTTTACCGAGCTTGCCCGGGAACATGAACATTTGGCTGACCTGGATCTTGGGAGAGCCGGGCTGAGAGACATCCATGAATTCGGCGGAGAGACGCGGATCGGGCAGGGTGGCGGCAGGCTGGATTCTTGCCCCCGCCGCCTCGGCCGAGAGGCGCAGGGAAATCAATTCCGGGTTGTTCTTTTCCGCTTCCTGCAAGAGGACACCGAGGCTGGGCGCGGCGGCGGAAGCCGGAGAGGCGAAAAGGATGGAGCAGGCGACGAGGGCGAGCGGAGGAATCCTCATATTTTTCGCTTCCTGTTACTAAGATGGGTAGCAATCGCAATATTAAGTCTGATAGTAGACACTGTCAATAGAGGGGGCGGATTTTTCAGCGGATTCTATTTTATTTCTTAATTAAGAATTGATAAACAGCGTCGAGAGTGTTACTATCGCTTGTGTCAATTTGGCAGGAGAGGTCTTTGTGAAAATCGCCTATCGAAGCCTTTGGATTTTTGCCTTTTTTCTCGCGAGTTGCCAGCCGGGTCACTTGCGCCCAGCCCTGACGAAGACCGGATCCGTCGGCATCCCTTTGGTAGAGGTGCCGCAAGGTCGAGACGATGAGATTCCGGCCACACTCGTGGTCGGGCTCAAGGTGAGCCAGCCTCAGAACATTCAAGCCCTGCCGGTTTCTTGGGATACCGCGACCATTTACCTCGAGCACCCGACCGCCTTGACGCAGCCTCGACTCCTCACGCTCACCAAGGGCGTTGACATCATCGCGAGCGGGAGCGTCTTCGTGGCTTCGAGCGCTTTCGGGATATTGCATCCCAAGAGCGGTTATACCTTGACCGTCAGCCTTTGGAATGGGGGTATCTCGGGCACTTTGGCCGGTGAGCGGCAGCAAACGGTCAATTTGCTGTCCGGGGTCAACAATATTACCATCCCCATCCAGGTCTATCCCGCGTTGGCCTTGGATAGCTTTGCTCCGACCTCGGGCAGCCCCGGAAACTTGATCACCTTGAATGGTCTGGCCTTCAGCGTTCTTCCCCTTTGGGATAAGGTGAGCCTGGATGAACTGCCGGCCAGCATCCTTTCCGTTGCGAGTACCTCCCTTTCCGTTGCCGTACCGGAGGTCGCCCCTTCGGGCTACCTCTGGCAAATCCAGGTCGGAGCCGCCATTCGCGGGAAGGCTGGCTTCACCGCTCTCGGCACCATCGGCTCCCGGATCCTCTGGGTTACCCTCATTTCACATCAGTACGACCCGGCAATCGCTATTGGTTCGAACCAATACCTTTCCGTCTGGTATGACGATCGAACCGGTCTGCCCGATATCTTCGGCAAGAGGTTGGATGGCAACGGCAACCCGGTAGGGAGCGACATCGCCATCAACTCGGATGGCGGAACGCAACAGCATCCCCATGTCGCTTACTCTCCTTCTCGGGATCAATACCTGGTGATATGGCAAGATAGCGTCAACACGAGCGACATCCGGGGGCAGCTCGTTAACGCGGACGGCACGCTTTCGGGAAGCCCCTTTAGCGTCTACGGTGGCGCAGGGGCTCAGATAAACCCTCACCTCACCTATAACACGGTGGGTAACCGTTATGCCGTGACATGGACCGATAATCGGGGGGGAAACAACGACATCTATGCTCAGGAGATCAATGCCGACGGAAGCTTGGTCGGAAGTTCGATCCCCATTGAAACCAACACCTCGTCCCAAGACCATCCCGACATTGCCTACTCCGCAATATCGGGCAAGTACCTGCTGGTCTGGGACGACGCTCGGGCGAGCAGAAATCAAATCTGGGGGCGCATCATGAACCCGGATGGCTCCTTCGGAGCGCCCCCCTTCTTGATTTCCACCGAGACAAACCGAGATCAGCTCGAGCCGGTCGCCGCTGTCGACGGTGCGAGCGGCAACTTCTTCGTTGCTTGGAAGTATCAGACGAATCCCAACCAGATTGTAGGGCAAGCGGTTTCTTCATCAGGGACCCTGATCGGCTCCGGCGTCGTGCTCTGCAATTCGAGCAGTGCGAAAAATAACCCGCGATTGGCCTACGAATCCTGGCGACAAAAATTCGTCGCGATCTGGTGCGACGACCGCAATGGAACGGACGACGTCTATGGCCAGTATTTCTCCGCCGACGGCCTTTTTTGGGGAAGCAACTTCGCCATCGCGACCGGTGCGAATGATCAGAGCCTCTGCGACTTGGCGGTGAATCCCCTCAGTCCAAACGCGCTCGTCAGCTATCAGGATTCGGCGAGCAACGGAAACATATACGGGCAACTCATTCGCTGAAAAACTAGGCAGATCTCTTGCTTTGGAGGGCGATGCCGCCGCCGAGGACGACGATCCCCGAAAAGACCAGGGTCCAGAATTCGTTGAGTAGGAGGTGGAAAGGGGTCCCCTTGATGATCAGCTCGCGGCAAACGGTGATGTAGTAGCNNATGGGGTTGAGGCGGGAGATCATCTCGATGAGGGGCGGGCAGTTCTCCACCGGGGCGAAGAAACCCGACATCATCATCAGGGTCATCATGAAGAAGAAAGCCATGAACATCGCCTGCATCTTGCTCTGGCTTATCGCGGACAAGAGGATGCCGATGCCCGAGGAGGTGAAGAGGAAGACGACGGTGAAGAAGAACAAGGTCCAGAGGTTGCCCCGGACGGGGATGTGGAACCAGAACTTCGCGAAGGCGAGGCCGACGCTCGAGGCGACGAGGGCGGATACGATGAAGGGCAAGAGCTTGCCGATGATGAACTGCGCGCCGGTCAAAGGGGTGACCATGAGTTGATCCAGGGTTCCCTTTTCCCGCTCCCCTACGATGGACAGGGCGGCCAGCACCACGGTGTTCATCATGACCAGCATGGTGAGGATGCCGGGAATGTAGAAATAGGTGGATTGCAGGTTGGGGTTGAAGGCGTTGCGGTTCTCGACCTGGACGAGGTGGACCTTGGCGAGCATCTGAGGGCTCAGGGCGAGACCGGTCGAAAAGTTCTGGATGATGCGGGAAGCGTAGCCCGTGGCGATCTGGGCGGTGTTGGCGTTTCCGCCATCGACCAGCAACTGGATTTCACTGGTTTCATGCCTTTTGATCTTCTTTTCGAAATCCTTGGGAATGACCACGGCGAGGGCGACCTTCCCCTCGTCGAGAGCGGGCCTTACTTCTTCGAGGGAGAAGACTTTTCCCTTGATGTCGAAGAACTCGCCTCCATTGAAGTGACCCAGGAGTTCTCGACTGGTTTGGCTTTGATCCTGGTCCACCATCAGGGTGGGGACGTGCTTGATGTCCATGGTGACGGCATAGCCCATGAGCAGGAGTTGGAGGATCGGCGCCGCCAAGATGAGGCGAAGCGTGCCCTTGTCCCGAAAAAGCTGGCGGAATTCTTTTTTGATGAAGCTGATGAGCGCAAGCATAGTCTCTCCTAATCCAAGCGGGGCTTGAAACTGAGGATGCTGATCCCGAGGACGAACAGGGTGAAGAAGACCAGGAAGAGGGTGGGAAAGACGAGGTGTTCGAAGCCGATGCCCTTGACGAGGATTCCGCGGATGATGACGAGGAAATAGCTGGCGGGGATGACCCTGGAGATCCCTTGCAGGAAGGCCGGCATGCTCTCGAGGGGGAACATGAAGCCCGAAAGGATCATGGTCGGCATCATGGTGAGGGCCAGGGCGCCCATGATGGCGACCTGTTGGCTTTTGACGCGGGAAGAGATCAGGAGGCCGAGCGATAGTCCGGTGAGGACGAAAAGCAGGCAAAGGCTCAATAGAAGCGGAAGGCTGCCCCGGAAGGGCATTTGATAGATGAGGTAGGCGCTGCCGAGCACCAGGAGGCCGTCGAGGAAAGCCAGGAACATGTAAGGGGCGATCTTGCCGAGCACGATCTCGGCCGAGGAAAGCGGGGTGACCAGGATTTGTTCCAGGGTTCCGGTTTCCTTTTCCTTGACGAGCGTCAGACAGGGCAGGAGGGCGCTGATCATCAGCATGATGATGGTGGCGATCCCCGGCAGGATGTAGTACATCGTCTTCCCGTCCGGGTTGTAGAGCATGCGGGTTCGGATGTCGATGGGGCTTCGGATGGAGGTGCCGGCGAGGGAGAAATTGAGGGCGATCGCCCCCACGTAGTTGGTGATGAGGGAGGCGCTGTTGGAATCCGAGGCGTCGGCGACCAGCTGGATGGGGATCGAGGGGTCACGCGCGATTCGCTTCTCGAAATCCGCGGGGATGACCACCACGGCCTTGACGGCTCGGCTCTGCAGCATGCTTTCAATTTTGGCGGGAGAGTCGGCTACCGCCCGAATCTTGAAGAACCCGCTGCCCTTGAACTTTTCCACCAGCTGTCGGCTCGACTGGCTGTGATCCAGGTCGACGAAGCCGATCGACATGGCGTTCGGGTCCAGCGAGATCATGTTTCCGTAAAGCAAGAGCATGAGGATCGGCAGGGCCAGGATAACCAGGAGGGAACGGACGTCCCGGAAAATATGGATGAATTCCTTTTGGATAACGGCGGACAGTCGTTTAAGCAAATCCGACCTCCTTGCGCTTGAGCAGGGTGATGAACAGGTCCTGGATGGTTTCCTGTCCGTATTCCTCCTTGAGGACGCTCGGGGCTCCCAAAGCGATGACCCTGCCCTGCGCCATGATCGAGATCCGGTGGCAGTATTCCGCCTCGTCCATGTAATGGGTAGTGACGAAAATCGTTTTCCCCGCCCGGGCCAGATCGAAGATCAGGTTCCAGAAGGCGCGGCGGGTAATGGGATCCACCCCGCCGGTCGGCTCGTCGAGAAAAACGATGGAAGGGTCATGGATGGTGGCGGCGGCCAGGGCGGCTTTTTGCTTCCAACCGAGCGGAATATCCGCGGTCAACTTGGCAAGGTGACTCTCGAGGTCGAGCCGATGAACGATGACGTCGAGCCTTTCCCTGAAACGCTTGCCGCCGATGCCGTAGATCCCCGCGTAGAGTTCTAGGTTCTCCCTCACCGTGAGGTCCTCGTAGAGGGAGAACTTCTGGGACATGTAGCCGATGGAGCGCTTGATTTTCTCCGATTCCTTCCAGATGTCGAAGCCGTTGACCCGGGCTTCGCCCTTGGTCGGAAGCAACAAGCCGCAGAGAATGCGGATGGCGGTGGTCTTGCCGGCGCCGTTGGCCCCCAAGAAGCCGAAAATTTCTCCTTCCGGCACCGAGAGCTCGAGATTATCGACCGCGGTGAAGCGCCCGAAGCGTTTGGTGAGAGCGTGGGTCTCGACTGAAAAACGTTTATCGCTTTTCATCTCATCCATGGGCGACCTCTTCGATATTTTGCTCGATGAAGGAAACGAAGACATCCTCGATGGAAGGCTTCCCCATCGAGATGAGGAGATTTTTTTCTTTTTTCAAGGAATGCTCCAGGCGGGTTCGGAGGGCCTCGGGGTCCTTGGTGTAGAGGTGGAGGCGATCGCCGAAGGCCGTCCCCGAGGCCACTTCAGGAAAAGCCCTGATTTCGTCCAGTCGTCCCAACAGGTCCTGCCCCCGCACTTCGACGACCGCATAGGGGAAGCTCTGGGCGACGCGTTCGGGATTGTCCTCGATCAGCCTTCTCCCCTGGTGCAGGAGGCAAATCCGGTCGCATTGCTGGGCTTCGTCCATGTAGGGAGTGGTGACGAGAACCGTGACCCCCTTCTCGCGCAGGGAAGCGAGAATTTGCCAGAACTCCTGGCGGGAGACCGGATCGACCCCGGTGGTCGGTTCGTCCAGGATGACGAGTTGCGGAGTCGGGATGAGGATGCAGGATAAGGCGAGCTTCTGTTTCATCCCCCCCGAGAGATTGGCGGCCTTGCGATCCAGGAAGGGCTCGAGCGCGTTGAAGGACAACAGTTCTTCGACCCTTTCCTTGAAATGGGAACGGGAGAGGCCGAAAACGTCGGCGAAAAAGCGCATGTTCTCGAAGACCGTCAGGTCTCCGTAAAGGGAAAAACGCTGGGGCATGTACCCGATAGAGCGGCGGATCTGCCGGAATTCCTTGAAGAGGTCGTAGCCGCAGACCGCCCCTCTTCCCGCATCCGGCAGGATGAGAGTCGCGATGGTTCGCAGGAGGGTGCTCTTTCCGCCGCCGTCCGGCCCGATGATCCCCAGGGTCTCGCCTTTGAGAACCGAGAGCTCGAAGGGCTGGACGGCCACGGTCTCCCCGAAGCGTTTCGATACTCCGTCCAGGCGAATGGCCAGGGCGGGATCCCGCTCTTCGGGGGAGAAATGGCCGAGTTGCGGTTTGGCCTTTCTCATGGCAGGCGAACCTCGACGGGCATGCCGATCCGCCAGTTGTCGTTCTGCTCCAGGCGGACCTTGGTGGCATAAACCAGGGTGGCGTTCACTTCCTGGGTTTGGACCTGCTTGGGGGTGAACTCGGCTTTCGGGGAGATCCAGACGATGCGGCCCGGAGTCTTTCTAGTGCCCGCCGTCACGAGGACCTCGCTGTTGAGCCGGACTTTTTCGAGGGTCTTCTCGCCGAGGTAGACCTGCACCCACAGGTCGCTCAGGTCGGCGATCTGGCAGATGGGGCTGCCCGGATTGGCCATTTCTCCGGCTTCGAGGTATTGCTTGGTGACGACTCCGCTGCGAGGGGCGAAGATGCCGGTGTCCCGGATGTTGATATCCAGGACCTTTCGGAGGGCTTCCAGCTGCTTCCTTTGCACCGCGATCTCCGCGAAGGAGAGGTCGGCCGCCGAAAGGGCGATCCGAGTCGTTTTTTCCTGGGTGGCGCTGTTGTCGAGGTTTTGCCTGGGTGCCGATTCGGCTTCGTAGAGGGTCTTGGCCCTCAGGTAGTTCTGCTCGGCGAACTGATGACTCTCCACGAGCTGGGATTTATTGACCGAGGCGCGCTTCGAAGCGACTTCGAGGCCGGCAATCCGGGCATTCAGCTCTTCTTTTTGGGCCAGGAGGCGATCGTTCTCGATCTGACCGAGCCGTTGCCCCTTTTTGACGGTTTGCCCCTCCTCGGCGGAAAGAGAAAGCAGCTGGCCCTGGGACTTGGCCGTAATGGTGATTTCACGGGCTTCGAGGCTTCCCGAGCCGAGGAACTGCACGTCCGTCTCGGCGCATCCCGCCAGGACATTGAGCCCGAGGAGCAATGCGAGACTTACCTTAGCTGCTTTCATGGTTGCCTTCCTTCCGACAAGAAGCCGCGGGTGAAAATTGTGACGAGAGAGGCCTTGTAGCGTTCGAAACCCGCCTCGCTCTCGGTGATGTCCGGAAAAACCAACGAGACGACGGGCCTGCCGATGAAATAAAAGATCATCGAGCCGAGCAGCGAGAGCAGGGCCGCCTGGGGATCGACGTCCCCCATGTGGCCCAGGGCTTGCAGCGCTCCGATTTGCCCGAAAAGGAAGGTTCGCAGCTTCTCGAAATCGGGGGCCGCGAAGATCTCGCTCTTTATCCCCTCCAAACCCCCGGGCGCGATCAAGAGCCGCATCATGATCCGGGGGAACTTCGGGTTTTGCTGAATCATGCCCATGTAGGTGTCGACGAAGAGACGGACGACGGTTTCGGGGTCCTGGTTGACCGGCGGTTTCGAACAAAGCCGGAGGACGAAGCTCTGAAAGAAGCTGCGGATAACCGCCAGGTGGAGGTCGTTTTTGGTGTGGAAGTAGTAGTGGAGGAGGGCTTTGTTGACGCCGGCACGGTCGGCGATCGCCTGCATCCGAGCCCCGTCCTTTCCCTTCTCGGCGAACTCCTCGAGCGCAGCCTCCATGATCTTGGCTTGGGTATCTTTGGTTTCTTTGGTTTCTTTTTCCATCCAGCCCTCGCATGACTTTACCAGGCGGTTTAATCGAATGGTTTAACTATATAGTCAATACCACAGTTCGCCTGTTTCTAACAGAAAGATCGAGAAAAAGAACATGTCAACAAGATGATATTGTTGAGGCTCGCAAAAAAAAAGAGCCCCATCCGGGGCCCCCTTATCGAAATAGGCGAGGAACCGTGCCCGCAGGATCAGACGCTCACTTCGCGCTCCAGACGCTTCAAACTTGGCTATTCTTCTCATACCCGAGCAGCGTTATCGATTCCCTCGATTCGACCCATTCTTTCTACCAGGCTTCTCTGAACCAACTATAATGGAAGAATGAACTTCTTCGATCGCTGCTTAGAAAAGGAGCCAAATCATGAACCAGAACGAAGCCGGGGTTCTCGCTGCTGAACGAAGCCTTCTCGATGCGATGTTGAGGGGAGACGTCCCGGTATTGGATAAGCTGATATCCGAGGATCTCCTCTTCACCAACCAAGACGGAGCCTTGATCTCGAAGGAACTGGACCTTTCGGCTCATCGTTCCGGCATGCTTCGCGTTCATACTCTCGTCCCTTCCGAGCAGAAGCTCCAGCATTTCGGGGACACCTCCATCGTGAGCGTGAAATTACGGCTGAGTGGAACTTACGGGGAAGCGGCCTTTTCCTGCGACCTCAGGTACACCAGGGTTTGGCAGCATCGCCAAGGCTCCTGGCAGGTGATCGCCGCCCATTGCAGTCCCGTCTCCGCCTAGAGTCACGAGCCTCAGTCCGGCAACCGTATCGCTAGGCCCTTAGCCGAAGGATTTAACGCAAAATCATCGGACAAGCAATCGATTCTTCGCACAAACCTCGCTCGGTATGGGTACAATGTAATCACTGAGCCGAAAATCGAAGTTTGAGGCGCTGAGAGTCGCACCAGTGGGCTTTTGCCCCCGGCGAATCGCCTTGCGCTCCACGCCTCATTTAATCAGGGAGCCCCGCCGAGCAAGGCAATGTAGGGGCTCTCTTTTTTTCGTCCTGTGAGTACTCTCATCTTATTTCGGAGGGCTCGCCCGCAAGAAAATCCGGAAGGCGAGCGGATTATCCCCGTAAAAGGGATTCAATTCGCGGGGTTTGGAGTAAAGGGTTACGTCTCCTCCGAGGCCGAGTGCCAGGGGGGTGAGGCGAAGGTCATGTACGAAGCCCAGCGTCACCGCACCGACGCGCGCCGCGTTGGATACGTTTGCCAGCAGTCCGAGTTTGTCCACGATTTCCAGCCGCCCGTAGAGATGATTCTGCCTACTTCCATCCCAAGTCGTTTCCAAAAGCCAGCCTGTTTGCGGCAGTTCGGAAGATTCCACCGGAAGGTTCCGGCCCCAAATCAGGGCCGTCGCCCAGTGATTCCCCTGAACGATTCGGTTGCAGTGGATCGAGGCGGTCGTCCGAATGAGGTTGCCCTTCTCACCCGGCTCGGGTTGTCGGAGGAATCCGCTCGAAGCCTGCAGGACCCATTCCTCCGAAGGCGAGAAAGAGAGCCTTCCGGAATAGGAGTCGAGCGGTCCGAAGTCGATGTTCCAGCGATTTTCGTCGGGTTCCCGCCCCTGGAAAAGGGAGGCTTCCGCTTGCCAGCGTTCCCACTGGACTCCGCCTGTCAGGACCCCCATGGAGATGTGGGTCGAGTCGTGGATGTGGTGGGCGAGGGGAGCCAAGGCGTTGTCGGCGGCGGATGCCCGATGCATGAAGGCGTTCGGTCCCAGTGCAGGCTCTCCCACCGGACCTCCGTACAGGAAGAGGGTCGAGTTCTTCCAGGGGACCGAGTAGCGTCCCGCCAGCTCCATGAAAAGGTCGTGCGGGTGCTGCCGGTCGATGAGGGGACGTCCTTCGAAGGTCTCGCCGGTCTGGAACAACTGGGGCGTTCCGCCGCGGGGGATCGTCGCGGGATCGAGGCTTCCCATGAATCGCAGATCCGCGATGCCGGGACCTAACACTCGGCTCCCCATCGCCATTCCCCAGTTGCTCAGGGAAGGCGCTCCGTATCCTCTCGGTCCGGTCGCCCCGTTCCAGGCGAGGAGAGCGTTTCCATGGAGAGCCCACTGCCACCCACCCGCCTCCCGATGTCCCATTGTCATCGGTAGGGGACCCGGTTGCAGGCTGGTTCCCGAGCCTTGCTGGCGCATCCGCCGCATCAACGTCCCCATCGGATCTTCCTGGACCTCCTGCGCCGAAAAGCCTAGGCTCTTCGGAGGATTCGTCATGTGCGGAGAAGGCTGATGCTCCTCATGTTGGGCCCAGGCACCCGGCGCCGTGAGAAAGCATAGGGCGATGACCGAAAGCCAGGTTTTCACGCTCTCCCCCTCTCGAAAGTCCTTTTCGCCGATTTTAACATATATTCATTTATAAATGTTAAAATAACGTTCGTTCGGGAATTCGGAGAGCGACGCTCGATCAGCGGGCCGACGACGGTTGCCGGGGCTTGGCCGGAAGCGAGGCGAAGATACCGAAAAAGGATGGCATTTCCTTCCTCGCAGGCGTAACGAAGGCGATCCGATAATAAAAAATCCCCGAAACCGTTTAGTCGTGTCCAATAGGCGTATGCTGGAAGATGCCACTTGGCAGATAACGCATGCAGATAAAGGAGTAACACCATGGCAAAAGGTAAGTCTCAATCAAATCGCGAAGTAAAAAAGCCCAAGAAATCAAAGGAAATCATGGCGCCGCCGTCGGTTCTCAGTGCTACGCCACCGAAAGTCGTCACGCCGACGCCCGAAGCCAAGAAGAAGTAAGCAGGGGCGCTCCTACGCTCGTCTCGTAATTCGATAATCTCTGCCGGCAGCATCGGACGGCGCGAAGTCCCGACTCAACTCGCGTTCCATCCGGAGGTATGCCGCTGGATCTCTTTGTAAGAGAGCCAGCGGTTCCTCAGGCTGCTTCGCGCCTCTCGGCGCCTGTTGCGCGCCAACTTTGGCCTGAAAGGCGCTCATGAACCCGATCCTTCGTTATGCTCTCGGGCATCGCTCTCCCTCGCCTCTCTGGAACGACAAGGCGCCCCTGAGAGAAGAGCTTTTTGGCGGTGAGCGGCTCGAACAGCACGCGGAAAGCCTCGCTGCCGCACAGCCGGTAACGCCGAGACCGCCAGCCGTTCTTCCTTTGCGCATCCGGCTCGATGACAACGCCGCGGTTTTGCACGCAGCTTATCGGGCGAGCGCCGCGGAGCTCAAGAGCGGCCGAGATGTGGTTCCTGCTACGGAATGGCTGCTCGACAATTATCACCTGGTCGAGGAACAGATCCGCGAGATCCGGGACGACCTGCCTCCCGGCTATTATCGCCAGTTGCCGAAACTGGCGGAGGGACCATTCGCCGGTTATCCGAGGGTATTCGGCCTTGCCTGGGCCTTCGTCGCCCACACCGACAGTCACTTCGACCCCGACATCTTGCGTCGCTTCATCGCCGCCTATCAGCGGGTTCAGCCCCTCACGATCGGCGAGTTGTGGGCTGTGGCGATCACCCTGCGCATCGTCCTCATCGAGAACCTGCGGCGACTGACCGACCAGATCATGGCCGAACGAGGAGCGCGTGCAGATGCCGATGCGCTGGCCAACCGGCTCGTCATATCGGGAAGCGCCCGCTCCGCGCTCGAAACGGACATTTCCACGCGCTCATCCGGACCTCTGTCCGAACCCTTCGCCGCACACCTCGCAAAGCGGCTGAGGGACCAGGATCCGAGAACGACCCCTGCGCTCGGATGGCTGGAGGACCGGCTCAGACTTCAAGACGCTTCAATCGATGAAGTGGTGCGGCAAGCCCAACAAAGACAGGGCGCAGCCAACGTCACCGTACGCAACGTCATCACCAGCATGCGGCTGATTTCCGATATTGATTGGGCGGAGCTGTTCGAGAGCGTGAGCCTCGTGGATGAGCGACTGGGCGCGGCGCAGCAACTTTGCCTGCAATGGATTTTCCGACCCGCAATCTATACCGAAGCGCGATCGAACAACTGGCCCGTGGTTCGACGTCCTCGGAACTCGAAATTGCCGATCAGGCCCTGAACGCTTCGCATTTGGCGAAGGAGTCGGCGGAAGCGGAACGCTTCGGAGAGCCAGGCTATCATCTGATCTCCAAGGGCCGGCGCGCGCTCGAGCGAACGATCGGTTTTCGGCCGCCTCTCCGGCTGCTTATCAGTCGCTTCAACATCCGCCTCGGGATCGGTGGCTATGTCGGCGCGATCCTGTTCGTCACGGTGGGGCTGTTGCTTCTCGCGTTGTGGGCGCTCTCGGTTCCCGGCCTCACGATCGGCTGGGCCGCGCTCTTTTTCCTGATGGGGTTCCTCCCCGCGGCCGAGGTCGCGACTGCGCTCATCAATCGCGCCGTCACCTGGAGTTTTGGAGCGATGACCTTGCCGGGTCTTGAACTCACGGCAGGCGTTCCTTCATCGCTTCGAACGCTCGTGGCCGTGCCGACGCTGCTGACCAGCGAAGCCGACCTTCTGGAGCAAATTGAACAACTGGAGGTCCATCACCTCTCCGGAGCCGGCGGCGATCTCTCCTTCGTACTCCTGTCGGACGGGCTCGACGCGGACCAAGAAGTCGTCGAGGAGTTCCCGGCCCGCTACAACGTCGCCGCCAAACGCCAGCATCGCTGGACGCGTGGCGATTGGCAGCTCCTTCCCTGGATATTCGGGCGCCAAACGGGAAATCGGGCAATTCCGCCGATCGGCCGCTGGAAGATGCTGGACAATCTGAGGCGGTCGCTGCTCGCTCCGTCCACCTTGCTGGCCCTCGCTTCGTGCTGGCTGCTACCGATGAGTTCTGGCCTGGCAGCCCTGTTCGTTCTCGCAGCCATCGCTATCCCGGCATTCCTTCCGACCCTTTTTTCCGTGCTGCCGCCTCGCAAAAGCATTCGCCTTCGCAACCACATCGGCAGGCTTACTGCCGACCTGCAACTCGCGGCCACGCAGACCCTTCTTTNNCGCGACGCGCCGCCACCTTCTCGAATGGACGACGGCCGCCCAGTCTAAAGGGAGTCCCCGGTTGGATCTCCGCGGCTTCCATCGCCAGATGGCGGGTGGCACGTCGCTCGGGCTCGTCCTGACGGCCAGTGCGGTCGCCTTCGCACCGCCATCCTGGCCGCTCGTCCTGCCCTTCGCATTGCTTTGGCTGACGGCGCCGGCACTCGCCATGTGGGCCAGTCGGTCGCCGCAAGTCGCGCGGCGACGTGCGGTTTCGGTTGCTGATGCGGACGATTTGCGCCTCACCGCGCGTCGCACCTGGCGCTTCTTCGAGACCTTCGTGACGCCTGCGGAAAATATGCTGCCGCCGGATAACTTCCAGGAAGATCCGAAGCCGGTCGTCGCCCACCGGACCTCCCCGACCAACATCGGGCTTTATCTGCTCTCCGCCATCGCCGCCCGCGACTTCGGTTGGGCAGGAACGACGGAGACCGTCGAGCGGGTGGAAGCGGCCTTCGACTCCATGTGGAAACTTCCGCGGTTCAAGGGCCATTTCTTCAACTGGTACGGGACGCAGGACCTGCGTGCGCTCGATCCCGTTTACGTCTCGTCCGTCGACAGCGGGAATCTCGCGGGCCACCTGATCTCGCTCGCCAACGCCTGCGAAGAGTGGATGGATGCAACTCTTGCGCCGGATGCCCGGCTCGGGATGGCGGACAATCTCCGGCTGGCACGGGAGGCCATCGAGGTCCTGCCCGCCTCGGGAGGCGAGCGAAAACGGCAACTCGCCTCCATCCTGGAAGAGCTCGAAACCCTGTTGAATGGGGCGCAAACGCTCGAAACGCTGTCTCCGACGCTGAAGCGGCTTACGGAAAAGGCCGCCAAGGCGGCCCACGACCTCGTACCCGCAATCGGAGAAGACCTCTCCCTGGATCTGATTTTCTGGATCGAGGCGCTGAGAAAGACCGTCTTCGAGCATGGCCGCGACCGAATGCAGGCCGCCGCCGTGCCGCACGTCCTGAAGGGGCGTGCACATCGACGACATCGAGGACATCGCCCAGGTCCGCCAGCTGTTTCGCGCTCACGAGTATTGGCGAATGAAAGGCCTCGCGGTGGATCTCGTGGTCGTCAACGAGCATGCCTCCTCCTACGCGCAGGACCTTCAAATCGCGATCGAGACCGCGGTGCGGAGCAGCCAATCGCGGCGGCGCTTCGGAGAAGATCTGGCGCAAGGCTCGGCCTATGCTCTTCGCGCCGACCTGATGAGCGTCGAGGCCCGAGCCCTGCTTCAATCAGTCGCCCGTGTCGGGCTGGTCGCCCGCCGTGGACCCATCGCCGACCAGCTCTCCCATATGCCTCCCTCGCCGGTACGCCCCACGCTTGTCCGCCGTCCCAAGCATAGTCTGCCGGCTTCGAAGCCTTCGCCGGCGCCACGGGACCTAGAGTTCTTCAACGGTCTCGGCGGTTTCGACGAGGACGGACGGGAATACGTGACCGTCCTCGAAGAGGGCCGTGCGACGCCTGCGCCGTGGATCAACGTGATTGCCAATCCCGCCTTCGGCTTCCAGGTGGCGGCGGAGGGGAGCGGCTGCACCTGGGCTGAAAACAGCCGCGAGAACCAGCTCACGCCGTGGTCGAACGATCCGGTCGGAGACCCGAATGGCGAGCCGATCTACGTCCGCGACGAGCTGACCGGCGATCTCTGGAGCGCAACGACCCAGCCGATTCGGGATGGGGGAACCTTTATTGCTCGCCACGGTCACGGCTACAGCCGCTTCGAGCATCAGGCGCACGGCATCGCGCTCGAACTGTTGCAATACGTGCCGCTCTTCGACCCCATCAAGATTTCGCGCCTGACCCTTCGAAACCTCTCGGGAGGGCCCCGCCGGCTTTCGGTCACGGCCTACGCGGAGTGGACGCTCGGCACCTCTCGTGGCGCCTCCGGCCCCTTCATCGCGACGGAGATCGACGAAAACACCGGCGCGATGCTGGCCCGCAATCCCTGGAGCATCGCTTTCTCCGGCCGAGTCGCCTTTGCCGATCTCGGAGGCCGGCAGACGGCCTGGACGGGAGATCGCACCGAGTTTCTCGGTCGCAACGGCGGACTTGCGGCGCCCGCGGCGCTCGCGGGAAAGACTCCCTTGTCCGGGAAAACCGGAGCCGGCCTCGATCCCTGCGCCGCGCTGCAGAGCTTCGTGGAACTCGGTCCGGGCGAGGAGATCGAAGTCGTCTTCTTTCTCGGGCAATGCGGCTCGGCCAAAGAAGCCCAGGCGCTGATCACCCGCTACCGCGAGGCCGATCTCGACGCCGTTCTCGAGGAGGTGACAAGCCACTGGAAGGCCTTGCTCGGGACGATACAAGTCAAGACGCCCGACCGGGCGATGGACATCATGCTGAACGGCTGGCTGCTTTATCAGACGCTCGCCTGCCGTATCTGGGCGCGCTCGGCCTTCTATCAGGCAAGCGGTGCTTTCGGCTTCCGAGACCAGCTTCAGGACGGCATGGCCTTGACCTTCGCCAGGCCGGACGAAACGAGGCTCCATCTCCTGCGCGCCGCCGCCCGGCAGTTCATCGAAGGCGATGTTCAGCATTGGTGGCTGCCGCAATCCGGGATGGGGGTGCGAACTCGGATCTCCGACGACCGTGTCTGGCTCGCATTCGCGACCGCTACCTACATCAGTTCTTCGGATGACGCCGCGATTCTGGACGAGGTCGTGCCCTTTCTCGAAGGTCCCACCTTACATCCCGGCGAGCACGACTCTTTCTGCCAACCGATGGTCGCGGACGAATCGGCCTCTTTGTTCGAACATTGCGCCCGCGGCCTCGACCAGAGCCTCGAACTCACCGGCGAACACGGCCTACCGCTCATCGGCACCGGCGACTGGAACGACGGCATGAATCGGGTCGGCGAAGGCGGCAAGGGCGAAAGCGTGTGGCTCGGCTGGCTGCTGGTGCGGACCATCGAGCTTTTCGCTCCTCTGGCGGCAGGCCGAGACTCCGACCGTGCCTGCCACTGGCGTGCTCATGCCGCCTCGGTTCGAGAGGCGCTCGAACGGGAGGCCTGGGATGGCGAATGGTATCGCCGTGCGACTTTCGATGACGGAACTTGGCTCGGCTCGAAGTTGAGCCCGGAGTGTCGGATCGATTCCATTGCTCAGTCCTGGGCCGTGTTGTCAGGCGCCGCCGATGCCACGCGCGCCGCTCTCGCGATGGAGTCCCTGGAAAAGCACCTTATCCGCCGTGACGACGGCCTGGCCCTTCTGTTCTCGCCGCCNNCGCCGCCATGTGGACCATCCTTGCGTTTGCGAAGCTGGGTGCGGGCGAGAAGGCCGCAGAACTCTTCGCCTTGCTAAACCCGATCAACCATGCGCTCACGCCCGTGGAAGTCGATCGATACAAGGTCGAGCCCTTCGTCGCCGCCGACGTCTATTCCGTCTCGCCTCATGCCGGGCACGGGGGCTGGACCTGGTACACGGGCTCAGCCGGCTGGATGTATCGTGCCGGTGTCGAGGGCATTCTGGGCATCCGCCGCGAAGGCGCTTTTCTTATCGTCGCTCCCTGCATCCCGGCCGCCTGGCCGGGATTTGAAGCCACGGTTAAAGTGGAATCGACCCATTACGCTATCCAGGTGGACAACTCATCGCCTGGCCCAGACGCCTTGCAGGCTATCCTCGACGGCTCGCCCATCCATTGTGCCGAAGGTGGCGTCCGCATTCCTCTTGACGGAGGGACTCATCGTCTGCAGATAACCCTCTAGCAGCCCGAAAAAGCAGAGGGTGAAGGAGAATCGTTTTTCACTCCCGTTCAATCGCTCCCACCGCGAGGTGCTCCGGGAGCGCAGTGCTGGAAAAACCGTCCAGTGATTTTCCCCTTACTTGGCCTCGAAGAACACCACTCCTACCCTGGCGATATGGGATAGCAGGTCCGGGTCCTCGATGTTGTGCAGCAGGGATAGGTCGATCTTGTAGGGCAACAGCAGGTCATCCAATTGGTTCTCGACCTCCAGCAATTGTTGGTAGCCAAGCGCTTCTCCCCTAATGGCGAGGTCTATGTCAGAGCCGTTGCGAAAATTGCCTTTCGCCCTCGAACCGTAGAGGATCACCTGTCGGATTTGCGGATGTTGTGCGAATACGGCCCGGATCTTTTCCACCGTGGCCTCCGGCAATCCGTATTTCATCAGTCTTCCGGTTGCAGGGACGTCATCTTGTCGCGGAAGGCCCGAAACAAGGGGAAGTAGACCTCGATCGTTCTGGTGACGATCTCGTCCGCCGTGGCCCGATTATAGGTATGGGAGCTTTGGTTGCGGCTTTTGATCATGCCCATCCAGCCTTCGCCGTCTTGCAGGAGACCCCGGTTGAAAGCCTCGCGGGTGGCATCTCTGGAACCGGTGATGGAGGAGTTGCCCTGGTATTCGAAGTAGTCCTTCATCACATTCCAGGCGAGTTCATGGGTGAATTCGAAAGCCTGGATCAACCCCTGTTTTTCGAGTTCCGACAAGGGGCGCTGTTGACCCAGTTTGCAGGCGTCCTCGAGTTGCGCGAAGGCTCTGAGGTAGTTGTTGAAGCGCTGCCACCAGCGGATGTCTTGTTGATTCATTCCATTAAACTCCTGGCGATGGGAAGGGAGCTTCTTTCAGTATAGCCTACCTCTGTAGACATCCGAAATTCTGGGGTGCAACTCTCCTCGAACACTCCATTTTTACCGCGATTTCGTGTCAAAGAAAGATGCCCCGCTCGATGGCCGGGTAGACTTCCTCGGCTTTGATCGGATCATGCTCGGGGGGCTTCGACGGAATAAGGATGAGATCGGCTGGTGAGGGCGATCTTGGAATAAGAAGAAGGCGAGGGTGAGCCGCGAGGCCGACGGGAGGTGCCTAAAAATCCTGAGATAGCTGCAAGATGCCGAAGAGCGGCTCGGCTTGGGATCCGCTTCGGGCAAAGACCGGGGTCTGCAGGCCGAGCATGAGGGCCTTGCCCTCGGCAACATTCCAGGTGAAGCCAGGCCCGACAGTGAAGAGGCGATCCGTTCCCTCGACGGTCAGGATCCCTTCGACCAAGAAGTTGAGGTTATTCCGAACATCGGCAGACTAGCCCAGGGCGTACATATTCGAGTGACTGGCCGTGAGGGGGTTCTCGTAACCGAATAGGGCATTGAGCTTCCCCCCAAGAAATCCTGTTTGAGCAGGAGACTGGGAATGAAGTGAAGCCGACCTTCCCCGAGTTCGCCCGGAAGAGCGGAAGGAAAGACCCATTGCAACCCGAAAGCAGCCTGGAATGTACTTTCTTCATCGCCCAACAGCAGTCCCTTGAGGAAGAATTCCCAGTCCCCAAGGCCGACGACGGTGCGGTTTCGCTCTTGAATGAACCCCAGGGGCACGGTGGTTCGGAGCATCAATCGATCGGTCAGTCCGTACCGAATCTCCTGGCTGAGCCCTCCCTCGAGCCGCCTC
>DOBT01000147.1:0-774 GCA_003503675.1 Cyanobacteria bacterium UBA8530
GGAAGAGCAGGGCGTTGACCAGGGTCCCGGCGGCAGCCCCCGGTGCGGGATGAACGACCATTCCCTGCGGTTTGTCGATCACGATCAGGTCCCCGTCTTCATAGATGATGGAGAGTGGGANNCTCTTCGGGCTGCGCCTGCGCAGGCTCGGGAGGCGGTAAATCGATTTGGATTTTCTCGCCACCCCGCAGCTTGAAGGAGGCCTTGGGAAGACGTCCGTCCATTTTGACCCTTCCCGCCTCGATCAGGTGCCCGATACGGGAACGGGAGAGCTCATCGAGCTCTCCCGCCAAAAATGAGTCCAGTCGCTGTCCCGCATGTTCCAGAGCCGCGGTCAGGAAAAGGAGCTCGCTCAAACCTTCTCCCCCACTCTGGGTTGGCTCTCGTCCTGCGGTCCTTCGTTTTCGACAACCTTGGGACGGGGCGAACGGCGTCTCGCGGGCCGCTTCTTGGGTGCTTCGACCACCTCGACCGGCTCGGCTTGGACCTCGAACGGTTCGGCTTGGACGACGGAAGGCTCGGCAGGTTGATTTTCGGCTTCCACCGACTCGACGTTCTCGACGGCTTCTTTTTCCTTGCGGGTGCGACGCCGGGGACGCCTTTTCTTCACCTCGGGAACACCTTCGATCTCGAGCGCTTCGGGCGTTTCCACCTCGGGCGCCTCGATCATCTCGGAGATCTTGGGTAACTCGGACAAAGTGTATAGTCCGCGGATTTCCGGTATTTCAGACAGTCCGGAGAGTCGAGGCATTTCGGGTGCCTCGAGGACTTCAG
>DOBT01000147.1:811-1123 GCA_003503675.1 Cyanobacteria bacterium UBA8530
CCTCTAAAATTTCTGCGACGGCTTCTCTGGGTTTGCGGCTACGGCGGCGGCGTCTCCGCTTTTTCACTTCGGGAGTCGCTTCGGCGTTTTCTTCGGCAGCGAGTTCCATTTCCTCGGTTTCGTCGATTTCCGAAACGAGTTCGGGGATCTCGGCGATCTCNNTTCGGGTGCCTCGAGGATTTCAGCTTCTTCGATGACTTCGGGTTCCTCGAGGATTTCGGGTTCTTCGATAGCTTCGGGCTCCTCGAGGATTTCGGCTGCTTCGAGAGTTTCAGGTTCTTCGGAAGCCTCTAAAATTTCTGCGACGGCTTC
>DOBT01000147.1:1136-15732 GCA_003503675.1 Cyanobacteria bacterium UBA8530
CTGCGCCGAATTCTTCCATCGCGAGGCTCGGGAGCAATTCGGTGGAGGTGAGGATCTCGTTGCGGACCCTTCCTACTCCCTTGCAGTGGGGGCAGGGGCTCGTCAATTGTTCGAGGAGGTTCTGGCCCTGGCGACGGCGCGAGATTTCGAGCAGGCCGTGTTCGGAGAACATGGCCCCGATCTGGGGACGGGCCTTGTCGGGTTTCATCGCCTCGTGGAGGTGNNCCGCCGATGTCGCGCAGGCGCAGTTGCCTGGCCAGTTCGGTCGCCGCCTCGAGGTTGGTGCGCAGGACCGTTTCGGCCAGGTTCCGGCTGCCGACCAGGCGTCCGGAGTTGACGTCGACGGCGGTGAAAGCTTGGGTTGACTCGATGTCCAGGGAGCCGCCGCTGGGAAGGTGGACCTTTTGCTGAAGGGCGTTCTTTATCTCGCGATCGAGGTTGAATTGTTTCATGATGGGTTGCGGTCCTCTATGGAGAGCCACGTTGCGGCTCATTTCGGGCATCCAGTTCTGTAGCACGGCTTTTGCCCGCAAGGCGGCGGATTGCGAATCGACGACGATGCGGGTGGTGTCGTGGCTGGCCGCTTCCCGAAGTACGCGGGTGAGGAGGTCCTGGTCCCGGAAAAGCAACATGGGGGGTTTGTTCAGCTGGGCCTGATGGAGGATGTCCGACCAGGTGGCGATGAGATCTTCGATGTCCTTCTTGAGGTCTTCCTCGGAGGCGCCCTCCGCTTCGGTGCGGATGATGAGGCCGTGTCCCGGATCCTTCAAGTTATAGGTCAGTTGCCTGAGGCGATCTCTTTCCTGGGGATTGATGATGCGGCGGGAAATGTTGACGCGGTTGTCGTGGGACACGAAGACCACGAAGCGGCCCGGGATGGAAATCCTTCCCGTCAGCCGGGCACCCTTGGTGCCGGTGGGAGCCTTGGCTATTTGCACCAAAAGCAGTTCCTTGGGGCGGACGAAGGCGTTCTTCAAGCGTTTGCGCGGGCTCTGGGCGGAAGGCAGGTCCGCCATGTGGATGAAGCCGTTGCGGTCCTGGCCGATGTTGACGAAGGCGGCCTCGATACCCTGGACCACCGATTCGACCTGTCCGAGGATGATGTCGCCGACGAGTTGCTCGCCTTGCCGCAGAAAAAGCTCCACGGCACGGCCGTCCTCGATCACTGCCGCGAGGTTGTCGGCTTCGCTTATCACGATCTCTTTTTTCACGCGAATAACTTCCTAACTAATAACTAATAAAAACGTAAAACCGGCAAAAATAATATTATTCGCCGTTATGCTTTGGCGCGCTCTACCCTTGGCCCTTTCTCTTTCTGGGGGGGAGCTGCGCGGGAAAACGAAACTCTTTCTTTACACTTGCAGTGTATCAACGAACCCAGATCAGGTCAAGCAAAGGAAGTGAGTGGCAACAGGTCAAGCCAGGGCGCTCGCCACCAAGAGGGGAAAGACCCCCGCCTCGCTCTTTTCGAGGAGAATGGAAAGGGCCGGATCGGCGGCTTCTTCGAACCATCCGAGCTGATCGAACTCGCCGTCGGGGTCCGCGCAGGCCTCGGGCGACCCGGAAACGTAGAGCAATCGGCAGGGAGCCGGGCGGACCGGATAGATCGCGCACCGCGCCTCGAAAAGGAAAGGGCAGGGTTCTTCCAGGCGTCGGTAGGTTCCGGCGAACTCTTCCCATTCCGCTTCTTTTTTGGGGCGCTGCTGCAGTAATTCCTTCGTTTTCGCGTACCAGGAACCCAGGTTTTGCCAGTAACGGTCGAAATCGGGGAGGCTTTTCAGGAAAAGGGCGGCCTCCTGGGCTTCCCAGCGGGTGGCGACCACCAGCTGCGAGCAGCAGGCGGAACAGCCTTCCCGGCAGCAGGAATGGATTTCCTCTTCTTCATAGAATTTTTTCGCCCGCGCGAGGTTGTCGTCGAGGTCGAGGTAAAGCGGTTTGAGGTCGCGGTAGACCTTGCGGTAGCGGATGTCTTTTTTCTCCATCCTTTGATCCTAGCATAGATGCTATGATATTGAACATGCGCATCCTCGGAATCGACCCCGGAACAGCCACCGTAGGCTTCGGCGCCATCGACCTCGACGAGAGATTCGAATTCAAGGCGGTTTCCTTCGGTACCATAAAGACGAAAGCCGGGTTTCCGATCGCCGAGCGTCTCGAAATGATCTACAGGGACCTGCAGGAAATCCTCGAAAACCTCCGTCCCGAGGTCGTCGCCGTCGAACAACTTTTCGCCTTCCGCAACGTCACCACCGTGATCTCGGTGAGCCAGGCGCGGGGAGTCATCCTTTTGGCCGCCCACCAGTTCGGATGCCCGCTTTTCGATTACACGCCGATGGTGGTGAAGATGGCCGTGACCGGGTACGGAAAGGCCGAGAAGAGGGAAGTGCAGGAGAGCGTGAGAGACCTGCTCGGCCTGGCCACCATCCCGAGGCCGGACGATGCCGCCGACGCCCTCGCGATCGCCATCTGCCACGCCCACCACCTCGAAGGGAGAAAAATTTGATCGCCTTTCTGCGCGGCCGCCTCGACGAAAAAGGCGAGGATCACGCCCTGATCGACGTCAACGGCGTCGGCTATCTGGTTTTTCTTTCCCAAAAGACCCTGGGTCAGCTTCCCGAAATCGGTTCTCCCCTGAAAATCTTCACCCACCTGGTCCACCGCGAAGACGCGATGATCCTCTACGGCTTCAAGACCCTCGAGGAAAAGCAGATGTTTCTGCTCCTGATCGGGGTGAGCGGGGTGGGGAGCAAGACGGCCCTGAGCCTGCTTTCTTCCCTGGAACCCGGCCAGATCGGGGCGGCCGCCCTCTCTGAGCGTCCCGAAGCCCTGATTTGCCCGGGCATCGGCAAGAAGATCGCCGCGCGCATCGCCCTCGAGCTCAAGGAGAAATTGAAGGACTTCGAAACCCTCTTTCCGGAAGAGGGCGATCGCCACGAGGTCGAAGAGGCCCTGCTCGCTCTCGGCTATTCCCCCGAGGAGGTCTACTCCTTTCTCGCTTCGCTGCCCACCGGGATCGAAGTGGAGGAGGCGATTCGTCTCGCCCTGGAGGGGCTGCGCGCAAAGTAACGTTTATGCCTTAAAATTTGTTATAATTCCCTCAATGGCGCCGCTTCGACAGGGGGAAATCTTTCTTGACCATCGTTTCCAGTCACCCCAACGACCTCATCTCGCCCACCACCCTGCCGGAAGAAATCAGGCAGGAAATATCCCTGCGGCCCTCCTCCCTGGAGCAATACGCCGGGCAGTCCCAGCTCAAGGCGAGGCTCGGGATTTCGATGGAGGCCGCGAAAAAGCGAAAAGAGCCCCTCGATCACCTCTTGCTCTACGGCCCGCCCGGGTTGGGGAAGACCACCCTCGCCTCGATCATCGCTTCCGAAATGGGAGGAAGGCTGAGGATCACCTCGGCCCCGGCCCTGGAGCGGCCCCGTGATCTGGCCGGATTGCTGGTCGCCCTGCAAGAACGGGACATACTCTTCATCGACGAGATTCACCGTCTCAACCGCTTGGCCGAAGAGATCCTCTACCCCGCCATGGAGGACTTCTCCCTGGACATCACCGTGGGAAAGGGACAAACCGCTCGTATCCGCCGCCTACCGCTCAAGCGCTTCACCTTGATAGGGGCCACCACCAAGTCCGGTTCCCTTTCTTCCCCCCTGCGCGATCGATTCGGTCTGATCCAGCGCTTGGGTTTCTACCAGACCGAGGAATTGAGCCAGATCGTCAACCGCAGCGCCCTGATCCTGGGAATACCCATCGAGGAGGCGGGGGCCTGGGAGATCGCCAAGCGCAGCCGGGGCACGCCCCGCATCGCCAACCGNNAAAATCCAGCAGTACGGCGGGGGGCCCGTCGGTCTGGAGACCCTGGCCGCCGCGATAGGCGAGGACGTCGCCACCATCGAGGAAGTCGTCGAACCCTTCCTTTTGCAACAAGGGTTACTTTGTCGCACGCCCCGCGGGCGCACCGTCTCGGAAGCCGCCCTCGAACACCTGAAACCCACCCATTCTTGAGCGAAGGAGAAAATTTCCGATGCCGACGCCCCATGCCTATTTAAAAGGGAAAATCCTCCCCCTGGAGGAAGCCAAGATCAGCATCCTTTGCCATGGCTTCAACTACGGCACCGGTTGCTTCGAGGGCATCCGCGGTTACTGGAACGAGAAAAAGGAAGAGCTCTACCTCCTCCATCTCGACGCCCACCTCAGGCGGCTGAAGCAGTCGGGCAAGATCCTCTTCATGGATATGCCGATCGAGCCCGCCGAGCTTTCCGAGGTGATCAAAGACTTGGTGCGGACTTGCGACTACCGCCAGAACATCTATGTCAGGCCGACCCTCTTCAAGGATGACGAGGTCATGGGAGTCCGCCTTCACAACCTCACGGACGCCCTCAGCGTCTACGCCATCCCCATGGGCAAGTACGTCGACACCGAGGCGGGACTCAGGGTCGGGTTNNCAACTCCGCCCTCGCCAAGACCGAGGCCCATTACAACGGCTTCGACGAGGCCATCTTCCTCAATCAGAACGGCCATGTCTCGGAGGGAAGCGCTGAAAACCTCTTCCTCATCCGTGACGGAGTCCTGGTCACCCCCATGACCACCGACAACATCCTCGAGGGGATCACCCGGGCCTCGATCATCACCCTGGCGGAAAAAGAGTTGGGGCTCAAGGTGGTTTCCCGCTCGATCGATCGCACCGAACTCTACGTCGCCGACGAGCTTTTCCTTTGCGGCACCGGCGCCCAGATCGCCTGGGTGAAGGAAATCGATCACCGGAAGATCGGAAACGGCCACAAGGGCGAACTCACCGCCCAGCTGGACAAGCTCTACCTCGAGGCGGTGCACGGAGAGAACGCGAAATATTCCTCCTGGATCTCTCCGGTCTACGAGAAGAGCCTCGTCAATTCATGAAAAGGCTCCTGGGGGTCGCCCTCCTTTTGCTCGCATTGCCGGCGGAGGCGGCCCCCATCCCCCTCTCGCTCAACCCGTGGAGGGCCGAAGCCGTCTTCCAGCTGGGCGCTCCCGCCCTTACCCAGTGGAGCGGGGAGATCCGCTCGATGTCCCTGCGCTACTCGGCTCCCCTGAACGAGCTGGTTCGCTTCCAGATGGAAGGGGTCTTCGAGGATGACCTGAGAGAGCCGGTCTACAGCCGCGAGTCCCTGCGTGTCCTGAAAGAACGCTTGGATTGGCGTTCCAGGGGCGGCGGACCCCCGCCCGGTTTGTTCGGGAGAACCGGCGAGATCTTTCTTTCCGTCGAGGACCCGGCCAAGACCGGTTTCCTCAAGATGGGGCAGTTCTACCGGCCCTTCGGGTATACCGAATTCGCCAGTCTGGCCCCGCCTTCGGCGATCGCCCCTCTTTCCACCCCCCTCTCGGATCAAATCGGCTTGTACCAGCCTTCGGTGGGGACCTATGCCCGGGATATCGGGGCCATGCTGGTGGGGCGGGCCTCCGGCTACGGCTACACCGTCGCCCTGCTCAACGGCAGCGGTGCGGACCGTCCCGACGGGAACGCCCAAAAGGACGTCCTCCTTCGAGTGGACCTCATGCCCAACGAGAATGCCGAAATCGGCCTGAGCTTCGAGCACGGCGCCAACGACGCCGTCCTCGAAGGGGTTCCTTTCGTTCGTCGCGACTTCGGGCTGCACGCCAAGGTCGAGACCGAAAGCTACACCTTCAAGGGGGAGTACGTCCTCGCCCAGCGCCTCGGGCTGGACGAAAGGAAGGGCTGGTATCTCGACCTCCAGGAAAAGGCCGGCACCTTTCTCCAGTTCGGTGAAAATCGCGACCAGACCTTCGGCTATCGCCTGACCCAGCTCACCGTGGGCATCAAGCGGCCTCTCATGGACGGCCTGTGGAGCGGAGCGGAGTACGATGCCTTCTGGGAGGCCATCCCGGGCCGTTCTCTCCAGTTCAATCGCTACATCGCCACGCTGGGGGTCGCTCTTTAGCCTCCCCGAAAAAATGGTGTACAATAGCGAAAACATCGAAATAAAGCAAAAATCTATCGAGGAGGCAACGCAGCAATTCATGGAAGCCTTACGCCCCGTCTCCGAAGCCAGGATCATTCTCGCTTCCGCCTCTCCCCGTCGCGAGCAGCTTCTCAAGCAGATAGGCTTGAACTTCGAGGTCTTTCCCGGTTCGGCCTCGGAGGAAGTCGACCCATCCTGGTCTTTCCAGGATGGCGCGGAGCGGGTCGCCCTGCGCAAGGCCGAGGATGTCGCACTCTCCCGGCCCGATGCCGACCTGATCATCGCGGCCGACACCGTGGTCGTGGGCTGCGACGAGGTTCTCGGCAAGCCCTCCAACCGGATGGACGCCTTCCTCATGCTCGGGAAGCTCAGCGGCCGCACCCACGAAGTCGTTACCGGCTATGCCGTACTCGCCCCCAGGGAAGGGAAGCGGGTGGTTTCTTCCGTCGTCACCCGGGTCACCTTCCGAATCATCGCTCACCAGGAAATCGAAGCCTACGTCGCCACGGGAGAACCTCTCGACAAGGCCGGCGCTTATGCCATCCAGGGACTCGGCGGACTTTTCGTCGAAAGGATCGAAGGTTGTTACCCCAATGTCGTGGGCCTGCCCCTTACAGGGATCGATCGAGCCTTGCGACAATTGGGCTGGCGTATATTATGAGGATCCGGACGCCGGAGGCACTCGATAAAGGAGAATCACGTGTGGGATATGTTCTTTAGCCGCTTCAGCCGCGACATGGGCATCGACCTTGGTACCGCAAATACCCTGGTCTTCGTCAGAGGGAAAGGCATCGTCCTGCGCGAGCCCTCCGTCGTCGCCATTCAGCAAAACAATCGTCAGGTCGCCCTCGCCGTGGGCGACGAGGCGAAAAAGATGATCGGGCGAACCCCCGGCAACATCGTCGCCATCCGCCCCCTCATGGACGGCGTCATCGCGGACTTCGACATCGCCCAGACCATGCTCAAGCATTTCATCATGAAGGTTCAGGACCACCGCGGTCTTTTCCGCCCCCGCATGGTCATCGGCATTCCCTCCGGGGTCACCGGCGTCGAGCGTCGGGCGGTCTCCGAGGCCGCCACGCAGGCCGGAGCCCGTGACGTCTTCCTGATCGAGGAGCCCATGGCGGCCGCCATCGGCGCGGGTCTTCCCGTTTCCGATCCGACCGGTTCCATGATCGTCGACATCGGCGGCGGCACCACCGAGGTGGCCGTGATCTCGCTCGGCGGGATCGTCGTCTCCCGTTCCGTCCGGATCGCCGGCGACGAGTTGACCGATTCCATCGCGCAATACCTCAAGAAGGTCCACAACCTTTCCATCGGGGAAAGGACGGCCGAAGAAATCAAGATCCGCCTGGGCTCGGCCTATCCCCTCGCCGAGGAGAGGGAGATGGAGGTAAGGGGCCTCAACCTTATTTCCGGCCTGCCCAAGACCATCATGATCAACAGCGGAGAAGTCCGCGAAGCCATTCAGGAAGCCGTGTCGGCCATCGTGGACGCCGTGCGCTACACCCTGGAGAAGACCCCGCCCGAATTGGCTTCCGACATCATCGACCGGGGAATCGTCCTGGCCGGCGGCGGCGCCCTCTTGACGGGATTGGACGAACTGATCAGCCATGAAACCGAGATGTCCGTCCACATCGCCGACGATCCCCTCTCCTGCGTGGTGCTCGGCACCGGTCGGGTCTTGGAGGATCCCCGCATGCTCAGTATCCTCATGAGGGCCTCGGAAGGCAATTAACGATTCTTTTTAGCTGCGAGTGAATCCTATGCGTTTCCGTTTGCCGGGCAAGGAAATTGGCCTGGCGCTAGGTCTCATCTTTTTTACCGCAATCTTCGGTTGGTGGTCGGGCAGGAACGCCGTCCTGCCCGACCTGCTTCGTCCTGGACTCCAGGTGATCCAGGCCTCGGTGAACCATGTCGTGGGCTTCGCGGCCTCTCTCGGCAGCTTTGAAAGGCTGCGCGAGGAGAACGATCGCCTGCACCGGGAATTGACCAGCCAGAGACTGGCCCTCTCGGGCCTGACCGAACTGAGGGCCCAAAATGCCCGTTTGACCTCCCTGGCCGGGCTTGCCGCCCTTCCCGACTTTTCCGCGGCTCCCCGCCTCTATGCCCAGGTGATCGGCAGAACCCCCGACAACTGGTTCCAGCGCCTCCTCATCGACAAGGGGCGCGCGGACGGGGTTATCCTCGACTCTCCGGTCATCTCCGACCGGGGCCTCGTGGGCAAGGTCGTGACGGTGGGTCTAAACACTTCCCTGGTGGGCCTTCTCACCGACCCGGACATCGCGGTGTCCTGCTTGAACCAGCGCAGTCGCGCCGCCGCCACCGTCTCGGGGCAATCGAGCGACCTTCCCGTCCTGCGCTACCTTTCCCCGCAGGCGGATTTCCGCATCGGGGATCTCCTCGTGACGAGCGGTCTCGGCCAGATCTTCCCCAAGGGGATCCCGGTGGGAAGGATCAGCCGCATCGAAAAGCCTTCTCATGCCATCGTTCCCCAGATCAGCCTCCTGCCGAGCTCCAACCTGGATCGCATCGAGGAGGTGCGCCTCCTCCCCCCCCAAAAGGCCGAATGGCCGCCCTCCAGGTTAGAAACCCCATGAAGGGTTGGGCTTGGGGCCTCTTCCTCCTCGTCCTGGCCGCCTGGCTCCAGATCGGGGGCCTCAATGCGCTCTTGCCTTTCCGCCTCGACTTCATCCTCCTCGTGGTCGTCTGCTTCGGCGTGCTGAGAGGTCCGCGCGAGGGCCTGATCTTCGGCCTGATCGCCGGAAGTCTCGAGGGAGGCCTGACCGGTAGCTTCTATTTCTTGGCCTTCATGGTCGCCAAGGCGGTCGTCGGGTTTCTCGCCGGCAAGCTGCGCCCCTTCCTCTACCATCACGGCGGCGGGGTGATCATGACCATGGTCGCCGTTTCGACCCTCCTGCAGGAAACCCTGCTCGGGCTCTGCTTCATTTCCTCCGGTCTCGCCGTGGGGGAGCACCTCAATCGCTACCTCCTGCCCCTGATTCTCATCCACTCCCTGGTCGCCCCCCTCCTTTTCCGGGCCACCCGTCCTTTGCTGAGGCTCAAGGTGATTCGCCCATGATCAGCGCCCCGCCACCCCGTCTGAGGAAGGTGGTCTTCAGCTTTATCGCCGTCCTGGCGGCCCTCCTCCTGGGAGGCCGGCTCTTCCAGCTCCAGATCCTGGGGGGAGGGGACTACCTGCGCCGGGCCGAGCAGAACCGCCTGCGCATCACCACCCGTCCCGCCCCGAGGGGCATCCTCCGCGATCGCCACGGCATCATCCTGGCCAGCAACCGCCTGGCCTACGCGGTGACCATCTATCCCGTGGAGTTGAGGCCCGATCAGGTTCCGGGGGTGATCGACCGTCTCGGCCGCCTGTTGGGGATCCCCTCGGAGGAAATCTGGAAGAAGTGGAAAAAGACCGCGCCCTTGCCGGTCAAGTTGAAACACGACGTCGACGCCCGGACCATCGCCCTCATCGCGGAGAATCACCAGGACATTCCCGGGGTCTCCATCGACCCCGACGTCGTGCGCTTCTATCCTCATGGTCGCTTTGCGGCCCATCTTATAGGCTACACCGGCGAGATCACCGACGCCGAGTTGGAAAAGAGGGCTCAACAAGGGTACAGGGCAGGTGATATAATCGGAAAGACTGGGGTTGAGCGGGTCTTCGACCTGGTTTTGCGCGGCAAGGCCGGGGCCCAGCAAGTCGAGGTCGACGCCAAGAGCCGTCCCAAGCGGGTCATCGCCGATATCCCGGCCGTTCCCGGCGAAGACCTCACCCTTTCCCTCGACGCCGGCCTGCAGGCCGTGGCGGAAAAAGAACTCGAGGGGAAGAAAGGGGCGATCGTCGCCCTGGACCCGAGGACCGGCGGAATCTTGGCGATGGCCTCCAAGCCGGACTTCGATCCCAACCTCTTCGCCAAGAGGATCGACGCCAAGACCTGGCGGGAACTGCAAGGGGTCAGCCACCCCATGCTGAACCGGGCCATCTCGAGCGCCTATCCTCCCGGATCGATCTTCAAGATCGTCACCTCGGTGGCGGCCCTGGAAGGGGGGTTCGCAAAACCGACGACCCGCTTCAACAGCACCGGGTCCTTCCGACTGGGACGCTGGGTCTTCCATGACTGGAAGGCGGGAGGCTTCGGCAGCGTGGACCTCAACAAAGCGCTCATCTGGTCGATCGACACGGTATACTACGAGTTGGGGCTGAGAATGGGAGGGGATCGCATGGCCCGCGTCGCCAGGGACTTCGGACTGGGAGACCGCACCGGCGTTCTTTTGCCGAGCGAAACCAAGGGCCTGGTCCCCGACAGCAAATGGAAGAAAGAAGTTTATCACGAGCGCTGGTATAACGGAGAATCGGTCAATATGTCGATCGGACAGGGTTACGTCCAGGTCAGCCCGATTCAGGCCGCGGTCCTGATTGCCAAGGCCGCGACCGGAAAACTGCTGCGTCCCAAGCTGCTTTCCCCCCCCGCCGCGGAGGAAAAGGACGATCCCCCGCCCGGCCCCGTCCTGAAAGAGGAAACCCTCAAGTACCTTCGGGAAAACCTCGCCAAGGTGGTTTCCGAGGGAACCGGCGGCACCGCCAAAATCGAGGGCATTCCCACCGGCGGGAAGACCGGCTCCGCCGAGTCGGGCGTAGGCCACAAGACCCACGCCTGGTATGTCTGCTACGGACCGACCAAGAACCCCACCATCGCCCTGGCGGTCTTCGTGGAGCGCATGGGCCATGGTGGTTCGATAGCCGCCCCCATCGCCCAGAAACTCTTGAAGCAGCATTTCGGGATCAAGGAGAAAAAAGGGAAAGAAGATTCATCGAGTTCCACCCCGGTTAGTGCAGGAGATTAACATGACCATCGCCATCAAGGGCACGCGCAACGGACTAACCATCGTCATCCCCGACGAGGAAGCCTGGGAGCAAGTGCTCTCGCAGCTGCAAGCCAAGTTCGGGGAGCAGGAGAGCTTCTGGTCCGGGGCGGCCGTCCTTGAACTGGGAGAACGGGAACTCGAGGAAGAGGACCTCAAGAAGGCGATCGCCCTTTTGGAGGAAGCCAAGCTGGGTCCCTTCCATCTGGTCGCCCTGCACCCCAAGACCATCGAGACCGGCGCCCGGATCGGCCTGTGCCCCCCTTCGGCCCCCGAGAAGCTTCCCACCGGCAACGCCCTCTACCTGAAGGGGACCATCCGCAGCGGGCAGGTCGTTCGCCACGATGGCTCGATCGTGATCTGCGGGGACGTCAACGCGGGAGCCGAGGTGATCGCCGGCGGGGACGTGGTGGTCTTCGGAACCCTGCGCGGCATGGCCCATGCCGGAGCGGAGGGAAACGAAAAGGCCCAGGTAGTGGCCGTCAACCTGCGGCCCACCCAGATCCGCATCGCCGGCAAAATCGCCCGCTCCCCCGACCACGGGGCGCCGCCCCTTTCCAAGTCGCCCGAAGTCGCCTCGATCGTCGGCGGAGACATCAACATAAGTCCGCTTTCATGAAGATTTTATTGCAATTAAGGAGGAAGGATGTCTAGGGTTATCGTGATCACCTCGGGAAAAGGCGGGGTGGGGAAGACCACCACCACCGCCAACCTCGGCATGGCCTTGGCCAACATGGGGGAGAAGGTCGCCCTCCTGGATGCCGACATCGGCCTGCGCAACCTTGATTTGGTCCTCGGCCTCGAGAACCGCATCGTCTACGACATCGTCGACGTGGTGGAAGAGCGCTGCAAGCTCAGGCAAGCCCTGATCAAGGACAAGCGCAACCCCAACCTGGCCTTGCTCCCCGCCGCCCAGACCAGGGACAAGACCGCCGTCAATCCAGACCAAATGAAGAAATTGGTCGAGGACCTGAAGGAAGAGGGCTTCTCCTTCATCCTCATCGATTGCCCGGCGGGCATCGAGCAGGGCTTCAAGAACGCCACCGCGGCCGCCACCGAAGCCATCATCGTCACCAACCCCGAGATCTCCTCGGTGAGGGACGCCGATCGCATCGTGGGCAAGCTGGAGGCCGAGGCCGAACTGAAGAACCCCCTGCTCATCGTCAACCGCGTTCGCCCGGCCATGATCAAGAACCAGGAAATGATGAGCGTCGAGGACGTGCAAGAAATCCTGGCCATCAAGCTCCTGGGCGTCATCCCCGAGGACGACTGCATCATCACTTCGACCAACCGGGGAGAACCGGTCAGCATGAGCGAGACCTCCAGGGCGGGTCAGGCCTACCGCAACGTCGCCCGCCGCATCCGGGGCGAAGAGGTCCCCATGCTCAATCTCGAAGAGAGTTTCGGCTTTTTCAGCCGTTTGAAGAAACTATTCGCGGTCTCGTAGGAGGAAAGAACGATGGCTTTTCCGCTTTTTCTTGAAAAAATCGAGAAACTTTTCGGGCGCACCGACAACAGTCGCTCGGTCGTCAAGAACCGGCTGCAACTGGTTCTCATGCACGATCGCGCCGATATCCCCGCTCCCATGATGGAACTCATGCGCGCCGAGTTGCTGGCCGTCCTCTCCAAGTACGTGGAGATCGACCAGCAACAGCTCGAGGTCAACCTCGAGAGGGCCGACGGGACGATCGCCTTGATAGCCAACATCCCGATCATGCGCGTGAGGACGGTTGACTAAGGAATGACCAAGGGGAGGATCTGGCGCGCCTTCGACTGGCCGCTGCTGGGGGGGACACTGGTGGTCCTGGCCTTCGGGCTGGTCGCCATCCACAGTGCCACCCATGGCTCAAGCGGCCAAGCGGACTTCGGGCGCCAGGTCCTCAACCTTCTTCCCGCCACCTTGCTGATGGCCTTGATCCTCTTCTTGAGCTATCAATGGCTGGCTCGCTCCGCCTACTTCGTCTACGGCATCACCGTCCTGCTGCTCCTGATCGTGCTCTTCGCCGGTCATTCCTCCTTGGGGGCCCAGCGCTGGATCAACCTCGGCTTCATGACCATGCAGCCCTCCGAATACGCCAAGCTGGGTTTGATCGTCATCCTGGCCAAGCTCTTGTCCGAAAAGAACATCCAATCCCCCGAGGGCTTTCTGCAGTCCCTCTTCGTGCTCGCGATCCCGGCCGCCCTGGTCTTCAAACAGCCCGACCTGGGAACCACCCTGGTCTTCGGGGCCATCACCCTCGGCATGTTCTACTGGGCGGGCCTTCCCGTCTCCTCCATCTTCAAGTTGATGTCCCCCTTCTTGTCTCTGCTCCTGCGATTGATCGGTCTTCCCTACTGGCTGTTCTTCGTCGTCGCCCTGGGGGGCTGGCTGATCTGGTCGCGCCGCCAGCACTGGGGGGTTCCCATCACGATTTGGCTCGGCAACCTGGGAGCGGGCCTCATGGGGCCCCACTTCGTCGGCCTGCTCAAGGAATACCAAAAGAAGCGCCTCACCATCTTCCTCAACCCCGAATCGGATCCCCTGGGCGCGGGCTACCACATCATCCAGTCCAAGATCGCCATCGGCTCGGGCGGCTTCTGGGGGAAGGGCCTCTTCCACGGCACCCAGACCCAACTCCACTTCATTCCCGAGCAGCATACCGACTTCATCTTTTCCGTCATCGGGGAAGAACTCGGTTTCATCGGCTGCGCCTTCGTCATCCTCGCCTTCCTGGTGATCGTTCTGCGGGGCATCCGCATCGCCGAGAACGCGAGCGATCGCTTCGGCTCTTTGCTCGCCATCGGCATCTCTTCGATGCTGCTCTTCCACGTGCTGGTCAACGTGGGGATGGCCACCGGGATCATGCCCGTCACCGGCATCCCCCTCCCCCTCATGAGCTATGGCGGCTCCGCCCTCATGACCAATCTGGCGGCCATCGGTCTTCTGGAGAGCATCGCCATGAGGCAAAGGAAGATCTTCTTCTAGTTAAAGGGGAATAGCCGGACTTCCGTTGACTCGACCTTCGCCCCCGGGTAGAATCTGCGCAAACACGGCTCGAGAGGAGAGGGAAATGGCTCACAAGAGGGATTTCCAGGCCCCGCCGGTCATGACGACCGAGAGCTTTCGCCCGGGCGATCGCGTTCCGAAGAGCGGCGACTACTTCTGCCGTCCCTGCGCCGCCCAGAGGGATAACCGGCACCTCTTCACCATGCACTTCGTCGAGGGGGAAAGCTTTTCCGCCTGTCCCGGTTGCGGGGAGAACTCTTTCTGGGAAAACGAGGTTGCGCTGACGACGGGGAATCACGAGAGGATCGCCTAGGAGCCTGTCGGGGGATACGCTTTACGAATTCCCCTGAGGGCATTTGGCCACTTTGGTTTCGGACATCATCCTCAAGTTGGCCGAAGGTCGAGGTCTTCGCGCCTACTTTCGCTCGTTAAGGCCAACCAAAAATTGTTATATCCCCTGCTACCGAGCGGCGAGATACTCCCCCTCAAGCCATCCCAAAGCGGAGCCTAAAACCCGACCGAAAGAGCTTCAGGAGATTGTGGGTAAGGCAGATTAGATCCCATTCGGCTGCCACTTTTTCCAACCCTCGAAACAGGAAATGTCTGATCCCCCTGGCATCTTATATCTGCCCGAAGACCGGCTCCACGATTACTTTTCGTCGTTTATAAATGGCTTTCGGCCTCGCCTACTGGCAAGACCAAGGGCTGACGAGCTTGGTGAAACGGTACTCCGAACTACGTTATTCCTTGTGAATCGCCGTGTACGGAACCGTAC
>DOBT01000135.1:0-8623 GCA_003503675.1 Cyanobacteria bacterium UBA8530
CGTGTCAGGCTTGGAGAGAGTGGTGGATAGAAAATTGCCCCCCTTGAAGGTGGCCCAAAAGAAAAGGCGCGAGTGCGGCTTGCCGGACGCCCTCGGCCTCCAAAGCGCGCCCCTGGTGGCCGCTCTGCGGAAGGACGGCGAGGCCGGCCTCGACCTCTTCGCACGCCGCTGGGTCGCCCTCTTCAAGGAAAAGAACCTTTCCCTCGCGGATGCCCTCGCGGCTTTCCTGCCCGCCCTGGAAGAGCCTTCCCTTTCCGAAAAGGCCTTTCGGGCGATCTCCGATCGCTGGGTAAGCGAACTCGAAGCGGGTTGGCAGCATCTCATCGAGGAGAACACCCGNNGCCCTGCACCTGGTCAATCAGCAGCTCAAGCAGGTCGATCAGGCGCGGTCGGAGTTCATTTCCACCCTTTCGCATGAACTGAGGACCCCCTTGACGGCGATCTTCGGGAGCTGCGAGATGCTGGCCGAGGACTTTCCCCTCAGCGAAGAGCAGGGGCCCTACCTCAGCCTGATCAAGAGCAGCGCCGGCCACATCCATCACCTCATCGAGGACATCCTCGATTTCTCGCGCCTGGAAGCGGGCAAACTCGAGCTGCGATTGGAAGCGGTCGATTTCGCCGCCCTGGCGAACGAGATCATCGAGCTTTTGACGCCTCTCCTGAGGGAGAAGAAGCTGCGATTGAGCACCCACTTCGGAAACCTTCCCCTCGTTTTGGCCGATCCCGTGCGCCTGCGCCAAGTCCTCCTGAACCTCCTTTCCAACGCCGTCAAGTTCACCTCCCTCGAGGGAAACATCGAAATAGCCGCCAAGGCGGAATCCTCGATTCTCCTGGTCGAGGTGAGAGACGACGGCATCGGCATTCCCCCCGAATACCAGGGGGAGATCTTCGAGCGCTTCAAGCAAGTGCGGCAGCTCAATCCCAAGGGAACCAGGATTCAGAAAGGAACGGGCCTGGGGCTTCCCATCTCCCGATTCCTCGTCGAACTGCACGGGGGAAAGATCGACGTGGATAGCATTCCCGGAGAGGGGGCGACCTTCCACTTCTCCATTCCCCTCGCCCCTTGATCTGTTATTATTAAGTAGGGGTGAACCGTGGGTTTGCCCAAACCCTGACAGGGTGGTCCCCCGGACCGCCTCACCCAATCGAGGGCGATCATGTTCAAGAAAAACTATTCCTCCCTCCTGCTTTTCCTGAGTTTCGCGCTATCCGGCTCTCCCGCCCTGGCCGCCACCGTCTTCGACCCGGCGACCCGCTGGAGCACCATCGATTCCCCCCACTTCCGCATCAACTATCCCCAGGGCCAGGAACTGGTCGCCCAGAAAGCCGCCAACTTCGCCGAGGAAGCTCGCGCCAAGTTGATCCCCTTCATGAAGAAGGCCCCTTCGATGACCGACATCACCCTGGTCGACAATTCGGACGACGTCAACGGATTCGCCATTCCCCTCCCCAATTCGACCATCTACCTCTATCTGAATACCCCCGGCGAACAGGACCTCTGGGGCAAGTACGACTCCTTCTTGCGCACGGTCATCACCCACGAATACACCCACATCGTCAATATGGAGGACACCGGCGGGATCCCCGAACTCTTCAACCGGGCTTTCGGACGCTCCTTCTACCCCAATTTCTTCTTCAACCCCACCTTCATGCTCGAAGGCCTGGCTGTCACGACCGAATCGAAGTTCTCCGCCACGGGCCGCTCCGACGAGAGCTATTACGACGCCGTCCTGCGCACCGCCATCCTTGAAAACACCCCCCTCACCATCGATCAGGTCGGCGGCTACTACCTGAGCGACTGGCCGGGCGGTAATGGAGCATACATCTACGGCAGTGCCCTCAACCGTTACCTGCTCGAGACCTACGGCGAGGACACCCTCGCCAAGATCTCCGCCACCAACGGCTCCGAGCCGCTGGGCATCAACTACGTGGTCAAAAAGGTCGTCGGGAAAGACCTCTATCAGGTCTGGGACGAATTCATCTTCTCCCTGAAAAAAAGATATGCCCGTGAATTGACGAGGATTTCCGCCATCCCCCTCACCCAGTCCAAGGCCATCACCGAAACCGGCCGCTATCATCGCTATCCCAACTGGCTTCCGGATGGAAGGTTGATCTACAACGAGGCCGATGGCCGCAAATCCGCCAAGCTGAAGGCCTACCAGGACGGCAAGACCGAAGCCCTTTTCAGCAAGCCGGCGCTCGCCCCCAATTCCCTCTCTTCCGACGGCAACAACCTTTATTACTCGCGCGGAGAAGAGCTCGATCACTTCACCACCGCCAGCGACCTCTTCCGCTACGACCTGAAAAGGAAGAAGCAGGATCGCCTGACGGAGGGCAAGCACATTCAGGACCCCTCGGTCTCCCCCGACGGAAGCAAAATCCTCGCCGTTCAAAACCTCAAGGGCCGCTATAACCTGGTCTTGCTGGACAAGGACGGCAAGCAAATCAAGGTCCTGACCAAAAATACCGATTTCACCCAGTTTTCCTTCCCCCACTGGTCGCCCGACGGCAAGAAAGCCGTTTTGTCGGCCTGGAAGGACGGCTCCCGCGACCTCTACCTGTTTTCCCCGGACGACTCTTCTTCGTCTTCGCTCACGCCACTTTGGCGGGACAAGGCCCTCGATATCAATCCGACTTTCACCGAGGACGGCAAAAACCTCCTCTTCAGCTCGGATAGGGACGGCATCTTCAATTTGTACTCCTACCAAATGGAGGACGGCAAACTCTTCCGGATCACCAACGTTTTGGGCGCGGCCATCGAGCCCGCCGTTTCGCCCGACGGAAAAACCATCGCCTTCGCGAGCCTTTCCTCGAAGGGCTTCGACATCAGGACCATGCCCTTCGATCAAGCTTCCTGGACCCCGGAAAGCAGTTCGAAACCCGCCCTCGCCGAGGCCATTCACGAGGCCCAGCCCGAAAAAGAAATCTATTATCCTCCCCATTCCTACAATCCCTTGCCCACGCTTTGGCCGAAGGCCTGGTCGCCCACCATCGCCAGCGACGAGCAGGGAATGGTCCTGGGCGGCGCGGTCCTGGGGCAGGACGCCCTCTTCCAACACAACTTCTCGCTGATGGCCGGTATCGGACTCGCCAGCCGTCGCCCCTTCTATGCCCTCAACTACTTCAACGATCAGCTCTACCCCACCCTGCAGTTCGCCCTGAGCGATACCCCCGCCATGTACGGCCTCTCGAACTCGGCGGGCGATTCCGTCGATTTCTGGCAGCGCCAGCAGAGCGGACGGGTCGGGCTCTCCTTCCCGGGGGTTCCCGGTCTCGCCATGGGGACCAACTGGGTGAACGGGGAAAGCTATTCCTTCGGCTTCAACTGGTCGCAGGTGGATGACCTGACTTTGATTCAGGGCGGACGCGGTCCCATCCTGGGGATGCCGAACGCGGGCCGGACGAATTCCCTCTACGCCCAGTACCAGGCTGCCGACAACTATTCCTACGTCTATTCGATGGCGCCCGAGGGCGGTTCCGTGACGACCCTCGGCTACGAAAAGGCCGATCCAGCCTGGGGAAGTCAGCATTCTTTCGACCGGGTCTGGGCGGACTACCGCCATTACCATCCGCTTCCGGTACAGGGACAAACCTTCGCCTGGCGCGTCTCCGGAGGCTCGAACTTCAGCAAGATCGACGGCCAGTATTATCTGGGCGGCAACGACTCGATGTCCATCACCTCCCTCCTCGACCTTCGCTACGGGGTCACGACCTACGGCCAGCAAAGGGTACCCCTGCGGGGTTACGGCCTGATGCGCGGCAACAGCCTCGCGGCCTTCAGCGGAGAGTACCGCTTCCCCTTGCTCGAAATCCAGCATGGCCCGGGAACGGTGCCGGTCTTCTTCGATCGACTGGGGGGAGCCGCCTTCTATGACGTGGGACAGATGTGGGACGCCTCGGAATTCTGGCGCTCCTCCTCCCTCGGCCTCAAGCACGGGGTGGGCGCGGAAGCCCGTTTGGTTTCCCATATCCTCCAGATCCCGACCGAACTGCGCTTCGGCCTGGCTCAGGGAATCAATCCCGAGGGACAGACCCAGGTTTATTTCCAGCTGGGCTCGATGTTCTAGCCTTTCTTAATTAAGGCTAGATTAAAAAAAGATCGAATTTTCATTCCTTTCCTGTTAAAATCTCCTCGTCGAGTGTAAAGAACGGGCAGTAAAAAAGAAGCCCGCCCTCGACGAGGAGATTTTATGAAAAAATTGCTGACCTTATCGGTTCTCTTCCTCGTGGGCTGCGGCGCCCCCGTGCAGACCGTCGAGCTGAGCCCTCAGTCCCAGGCCTACCAGGCCCGCGACATCAACTTCGTCAAGGCGAGCATCAAGGAAGTGGTCCGGCGGGAGTTCCTCCAGCTCGACACCAACCACGACGGCCGCCTCTCCAAGGAAGAGCTCGGCAAGAAGAGCCCCCTCTTCCTGGTATCCTTCCAGACCGTCGACGTGAACATGGACGGCTACGTGACCTACGAGGAGTTCCTGAACCGCATGGCCGCCAACATGGAAGGCGTCGCCGGCATGCTTTACGCCTTCATGGACACCAACGACGACGGCACCGTGAACAACCAGGACTGGAGCAAGATCCTCGTGGGCCTGTGCGACACCAACCGCGACGGGGTCCTCTCCTACGACGAGTTCCTGAAGTTGCTCGTTTCCGCCGGGATGATCAATCCCCCCAATTGAAAAGGGATGGAAAGTTCCGATCCTTTAAAATAAAAGAGAAGCCCCTCCCACTCGTGGAAGGAGTCGCTCTTTTATTTTTTCGATGATTCCCGGTTCCTTGCCGACCTGCAGGGCGAAGTCGAGATGGGTTGGCGTTAAGGGATAGCGGCTATCGCCTAGAGCGGCCTGAGGTTGCGTAAGCAAGCATCATTCAGGTAAATTGCGTGCATGAAAGCATATTCTCTAGACCTGCGATTGAGGGTCGTCGCATATTTCGATCTACCTCTCGAAGAATTGGCGACCAAAGTCGTTGAGGCCGGTGGCCTCAAGGTGGATTCTTCAACGATCAGTCGGCGATGGACATCACCCGAAAAAACTCTTCGAGCCGCTGAGCAAGATACCCCTGAAGTTCAAGCCCAAAGAAAGTCCTTTGCAGCCAACCGCTAACTTAGCAGATTCTCACAAGAAATTCCATAAACCTTTCCGTCCATCCCACAAAGAAAGGCCCCCCCCCGCAAAAGGGAGAGGCCTTTCTTTTATTTGCTTTTTTCTACTTGATGATTCCCAGTTCCTTGCCGACCTTCTCGAAGACCTGCAGGGCGAAGTCGAGGTCTTCCCTGGTGTGGGTGGCCATGACCTGGGTGCGGACGCGGGACTTCTCGTGGGCGACCGTGGGGAAGCCGATACCGCAGGCGAAGACTCCTTCTGCGAAGAGGCGATCGCTGAACTTCATGGCCAGGGCTCCCTCTCCCACGATCACCGGGGTGATGGGGGTCAGTTCGTTGTCGAAGCCGGTGTTGAAGCCGAGGCGCTTGAGGCCGGCCTTGAAGAAGGCGGCGTTCTCGTGCAGTTTCGCGATGATCTGGGGCTCTTCGAGCAACAAATCGAAGGCGGCGTCGGCGGCGGCGGTGACTGCGGGGGGATGGGAGGTGCTGAAGAGGAAGGGCCGGGCCCGGCGAACCAGGAAATCGATGAGGGACTGCCCCCCGGCCACGTAGCCGCCGAGGCAGCCGAGGGCCTTCGAGAGGGTTCCGACCTGGATGTGGACCCTGCCGTGCAGGTTGAAGTGATCGACNNCCATGGAGAAGACGCCGTCGGTGATGACGAGGAGCCTGCGAGCGCCCTGGTTTTCCTTCAGCAGTTTTTCGAGGGCGACCATGTCCTTGTGGGGGAAGACCTTGATGGCGGCCTTGGAAAGCCTGGAGCCGTCGATGATGGAGGCGTGGTTCAATTCGTCCGAGATGATGACGTCTTCCTTGCCGAGGATGGAGGAGACGGCGCCGGCGTTGGAGGTGAAGCCGGACTGGAAGATCAGGGCGGCCTCGGTGTGCTTGAACTCGGCGATCTTCTTCTCGAGGTCCATGTGCATCCGCATGGTCCCGGAGATGGTGCGCACGGCGCCGGAGCCGGCCCCGTACTTCTCGACGGCCTTCAGGGCCGCGTTGCGGAGCTTGGGGTGGGTGGCGAAGCCCAGGTAGTTGTTGGAAGAGAGGTTGATGACGACCTTGCCGTCGAAGTCGCACTTGGCGGAGGGCTCGTTCTCGAGAACCCGCAAGGGGCGATAAAGTCCCTTTTCCTTCATGGCGTCGAGTTCTTCGTCCAAAAAGGCCAGGGGATTCTTGGTTGTCGTGTTGGTGGACATTATCTTCTCCTTAGAATGCCCCCTCATCCGAGGGGGTCTACGGGACCAAAATCACCTTGCCGCAGTTGCCGGAAAGCATCAGGTCGAAGCCCTTTTCGAACTCCTCGAGCGAGAAGCGATGGGTGATCACCGGGGTGATGTCCAGCTTCCCGGAAGAAAGCAGGGCCGCCGTCTTGTACCAGGTGTCGAACATCTTGCGTCCGGTGATCCCCTGTACGGTGGCGCCCTTGAAGACGATGGCGTTGGCGATGTCGAGGGTCATCGGTTCGGCGGGGATGCCGAGCATGGAATAGCGACCGCCGTTGCGCATCATCTCGAATCCCTGGCGAATGGCCTGGGGGTTGCCCGACATCTCGAAGACCACGTCGACGCCGTCTCCTCCGGTCAATTTCTTGATTTCGGCGACGGGATCGACGTTCTTGCCGTTGAAGACCGCGTTGGCGCCCATGGCGGTGGCGAGGCCCAGGCGGTAGTCGTTGATGTCGATGGCGTAGATGGCGGAAGCTCCGGCGGCTTTGGCGACGCCGATGGAGAGGACGCCGATGGGGCCGCAGCCGATCACCGCGACGGTGTTTCCGATCAATTCGCCGGCCAGGGCGGTGTGGACGGCGTTGCCGAGGGGTTCCTGCACCGAGGCGACCTCGGGCGAGATGGAACGATCGTTTTTCCAGGCGTTCTTGGCGGGCAGGACGACGTATTCGGCGAAGGCGCCGGGGATGTCCACGCCCAGGATGGCGGTGTTCTTGCAGAAGTGCTTGAAACCGGTTCGGCACTGGGAGCAAGTCCCGCAGACGACGTGGGTTTCGGCCGAGACGTAGTCGCCGAGCTTGACGTCGGTGACTTCACTGCCGACCACGACCACTTCGCCGGCGAACTCGTGGCCGAAGATCATGGGCGGCTTGATCCGAGCGGCCGACCAGGCATCCCAGGTATAGATGTGGACGTCGGTGCCGCAGATGGAGGTGGCCTGAACCTTGACGAGGATTTCGCGCGAACGCACCTGGGGCACGGGAACGGTGCGCAACTCGGCGCCGGGGCCGAAGCGGTGTTTGACGACCGCTTTCATCGTGGTGGGGACGTAGCGAAAAGCTTGCATCCCAACTGCTTTGTTGGTTGCCAGAACGGAATCGGACATTTTTTTCTCCTTACCCGTTGCTATTCAAACCCTTCGTTGGGCTCGAAACAAGTCTTCCTCAAATGATAGCAAACTTGGTAGGTAGAGTAAAATTCGATTTGGGGATCCTCAGGGATTTTCCCGATCGAAAAGGGGCGGGCAATGTTTGGCGAGGAGCTTTCCGATCTCGTCGAGGGCTTCCCGTTCCTCGGAGAAATAAAGGCCGGCCAGCCAGCCCTCGAAAGAAAGGGTGACCAGGGTCTCTTCCTTGTCCAGGCAACCCGAGGCCCCGGATTGGGAAAGCAAATGCCCGGACAGCTTCTGCGAGATACCCGTCAGGCAGAAGGTGGCACTTCCATGAACGAGCAACTCCCCCTTGGAAAGTCCGGCGGGGTGAAAGAGCGACCAGAGCGAGACCCCCCCCCGGCTTTCCTTCGGAAGAAAAAAATTTTCTTCCTTTTTTTCTTCGGGATCGAACGGGGGGAAGATCTCGGGGCAGAAAAGGACGTTCGATTTTTCCCAGAGCGGGGTGAGGATGCGGCAAGCGAGGGGATAGGCCGAGGCATATTCGATGAGCCGGCGAAAAGCCCGGGCGTTGCCGCTCAAGACGAAATCGTCGCCTTCGCTCAGGATGGGCTGGGTGAGCTTCAGAAGGGGAGCGGGAATGAGCAGCTCTTTCAAGAGGCTGCGGGGTTCGGCTTCGAGGCGGAAGCAGGCCCGCCAGTGCTCAAAGGCCGCTTCTTTCCCTTTCTGCATCAGGGAGCGGATGGCGTTTTTCGTGGACCTTTCGCCATAAAAGATTCCCGTTCGGGCGATCAGCGCTTCGCCCTCGGGAGTGGAGTGCAGCAATTCGACTTTCATGGCTCGAAACTCAGTGGAGGACGGCGTTGCTGTTCAGCAGGGGCGCCAAAAACTGTCCCGTATAGGAATCCTTGCAACGGGCCACCTCTTCCGGCGTTCCCTTGACGAGTATCCGTCCGCCTCTTTCCCCGCCCTCCGGGCCGAGGTCGATNNTGACGTCGAGGTTGTGCTCGATGCAGATCACGGTGTTGCCGTTGTCCACCAATCGATGCAGCACTTGCAGGAGCGTGTTCACGTCGTGGAAATGCAAACCCGTCGTCGGCTCGTCCAAAAGATAGAGGGTTCTGGTGGTGGCGCGCCGGCTCAGTTCGGTTGCCAGTTTCACTCGCTGCGCCTCCCCCCCGGAAAGGG
>DOBT01000135.1:8639-30589 GCA_003503675.1 Cyanobacteria bacterium UBA8530
ACGTAGACGTCGGGGAGGAAGTGCATCTCGATGCGGTTGACCCCTTCTCCCGAGCAGGCCTCACAGCGCCCTCCCTTGAGGTTGAAGGAGAAGCGGCCGGGCAGGTAGCCGCGGGCCTTGGCCTCGAGGGTGTTCGAATAAAGTTCCCGGATGGGATCGAAGAGCCCGGTGTAGGTGGCGGGGTTCGAGCGGGGGGTGCGGCCGATGGGGGATTGATCGATGACGATGACCTTGTCGATGGCTTCCAGCCCCGCGATTCCCCTCGCCCCGGTGGGGCGGGGGCCTCCCCGGAAGTGGTGGTGCAAGAAGGAATGGAGGACGTCGTTGACCAGGGTCGATTTGCCCGAGCCCGAGACCCCCGTCACGCAAACGAACTGTCCCAGCGGAAAGGAGAGATCGAGGTCTTTCAGGTTGTTTTGCTGCGCCCCTTCGATCCGGATGAAGTTTCCGTTGCCGATTCGGCGTACCGAGGGGACGGGAATAAAGCGTCGGCCGGCCAAATAATCGCCGGTCAGGGACTCTTCTTGTTTTTCCAGGTCTTCCACCTGGCCCTCGGCGACGATCCTTCCGCCGTGGACCCCGGCGAAGGGGCCGATGTCCACCAGGTGGTCCGCCATTCGGATCGTTTCTTCGTCGTGCTCCACCACGATCAGGCTGTTGCCGAGGTCCCGCAGTTTCTTCAAGGTGGCGAGCAGCCGGGCGTTGTCGCGGGAATGCAGCCCGATCGAGGGCTCGTCCAGGACATACAGGACCCCGACCAGGCCCGAGCCGATCTGGGTGGCCAGGCGGATGCGCTGGGATTCCCCGCCCGAGAGGCTGGCGGCTGTCCGGGCGAGGGTGAGGTATTCCAGTCCCACGTCCAACAGGAATTGCAGGCGCGAACCGATTTCCTTGAGGATCTGGGAAGCGATCTGGGTTCTTCGGGGAGACAGGATCAGTTTTTGAAAGAAGACTCTGGCTTCCGTGAGGGGCATATCGACGATGTCGTGGATCGAGCGATCGCCGACGGTCACCGCCAGGCTCTCGGGCCGCAATCTTTTTCCCCCGCATTCCGCGCACACCCGCGCCGTCATGTAGGCTTCCATCTCTTCGCGCTGCCGCTCGGACTGGGTTTCCTCGTAGCGTCGGGTCAGGGTGTTCAGCGCCCCTTCGTACTGGGTATAGCGGCTCCCGAAGGTCTCGTGCTCGACCCAAAGTTTTTCGTTCGAGCCGTAAAGCACCAACTTCTCGATCTCCGGGGAAAGTTCGCAAAAGGGCTGATCCAGCGAGAATTTCCTTTTTTTCGCCAGGGCCTCGATGATCTTGAGGTAATAGGGGGTGAGGACGAAGAGGACGGCGCCTTCGCGCAGGCTCTTCGAGGGATCCGGAATGAGTTTCGCCGTATCGAACTCCAACTTCGAGCCCAGGCCATGGCAGGCGGGACAGGCCCCGAAGGGGTTGTTGAAGGAGAAGAGGCGGGGCGTGATTTCTTCGATCGAGATGCCGCATTCCTGACAGGCGAAGTGCTCGGAATACAGGACGTCGCGATCCTCCGGGGCTTCGCTGGTGCCGAGGACGTTGATGACGACGAGGCCTTCGGCTTTCTTCAGGGCCGTGCCCAGGGAATCGGCCAATCGGGTCTCGATGCCCTCGCGCACGATCATGCGGTCGATCACCACCGCGATGTCATGCTTCTTGTTTTTGTCCAGATCGGGGGTGTCGCCCAAATCGTAGACCGCTTCGTCGATGCGGACCCGCACGAAGCCCTCTTTTTGGGCCTCTTCCAGCAGGTGCTTGTTCTCGCCCTTGCGGCCGCGCACCAGGGGGGCCAGGATTTGGAAGCGGGTGCCGACTTTGAAGAGCAGGACGGCATCGACGATCTGTTCGATGGTCTGGGGGTTGATTTCCTTGCCGCACTTGGGGCAATGGGGCACCCCGATGCGGGCGAAGAGCAGGCGCAGGTAGTCGTAGATTTCGGTGACGGTGCCGACGGTGGAGCGGGGGTTGCGGTTGGAGGATTTCTGATCGATCGAGATGGCGGGGGAGAGGCCCTCGATGTAGTCGAGGTCAGGCTTGTCGAGTTGGCCCAGGAACTGGCGGGCGTAAGCCGAAAGCGACTCGACGTAGCGCCTTTGCCCCTCGGCGAAGATGGTGTCGAAGGCCAGAGAGGATTTGCCGGAGCCCGAGACGCCGGTNNGTCGAAGGCCAGAGAGGATTTGCCGCTTCCCGAGACCCCGGTGAAAACGATCAATTGATTGCGGGGCAGAGAAAGCGAGATGTTCTTTAGGTTATGCTCTCTGGCTCCGCAGATGCGGATGAAATCAAAATTTTTCATCAGTTTTCGAGGATCTTGTAGCCTTTCAGAACGAATTTTCGGTTCGAGGCCCCGGATTCGCTGAGCTCGAAATAGACCGCCCCCGCTTCCCGTCGGACGGCCTCCTTGACCAGGATGGTCCCCCTGGCCTCGGAGCCCGGATCGATCATGGTGAGGTTGGGCGAGATCGAGGAATAGTCTATCTGGGAAGTGTAGTCGTTTCCGAGGTCGTCGTAAAGGGAAGCCAGTTCGGTGCGGTTCAGGAGGGAAAGGCTCTCACCGCCCTTGTTCTGGACCCTGAGGTGGACCAAGGTCTGGTCGGTTTCCGGCGAAATGCGTTCGATCTGGATGGTGACGCCGTCGATGGTCACCGGGCGGCTGATCCAGGAGACGTTGGGATTGCGCGGGGGTGGGGTGGGAACAAGCGATGAAGCCGCATTCGAGGGTTGNNGGGGAAGGGGATTCGAGCGGAACGACGCTCGGGGTGGGACTTTCGATGAGGGGAACCGGCAAACTTCCGGTCCAGAGGGGGAGCAGGCTCGCCAGCCAGAACACCCCGCCGACTACCAGGAGCGCGCCCGAGGAAAGCAGGATGACCTTGCGGGGCGCGCCTTTCCGCTGGACTCCCCGGCCGCCCAGTTGCCTCAGGTCGGTCAGGAAATCCGCCATGGTCGCGGGACGATCCTCGGGCTCGATCGAAAGGGCCTTCAGGATGATGGAGTCCAATTCCTGGGGGATTTCCAGGTTGAGCTGGCTGGGAGGAACGATCGTGCAGTTCAATTGTTCGGAGTAGCGGGAAAGGATGATGTCCGGACTATAGGGATAGCGGCTGGTGAGGAGCTCGTAGAAGACCACGCCCAGCGAGANNGTAGCCGACGGTGCCCAGGATGACGCCGTCCGCGGTGCCCTCGCGATCGCGCGTCGCGAGGGAGGAGCCTTCTTTTGGCAAGGCCACCGCCTTCGCGAGACCGAAATCCAGGATCTTCACGAGACCGTTCTCGGTCACCATGATGTTCTCGGGCTTGATGTCCCGGTGGATGATCCCCTGGCTGTGGGCGTACTCCAGCGCGTCCCCGGTTTGATCGACGATAGCGACGATTTCCCTGAGGGTGAGGGATATCTTTTCGCCGCCGTCCAGATATACCCTGAGATCCGCCCCTTCGATCCATTCCATGACCAGGTAGCCGTCGTCGTCCTCGATGAAGTGATCGAAGATGGAGACGATGTGGGGGTGGTTCAGGCTGCTCGCCAGCTTGGCCTCCCGGAAGAGGGCCTGCAACTCGACCTGGCGGTCCTGGGGACCCAGGGCGGGGTCGACCAGCAGTTTTTTCAGGGCGACCTGACGGCCCAGCTTGCTGTCGGTGGCGGTGAAGATCAGGCTGTTGCGGGTGCGCTTCATCAGTCTGCGCTGGACGTAGCGGGGGCTCTCCTGAAAGGTCGAGGTGTTGGACCGCAGCCATTCCAGGCGCAGGCGCAGGGCGGTGGCGGTGGAGAAGCGCTGGGCGGGATCGAACTTGATGGCCTTGGCGATCACCTCGTCGAGGGCGGAGGATACCTTGGGGTTGAACTTCGAGGGGGCCTCGAGGTAACGCTCGTCGACGTGACTGGGCACCTGGCCGGTGAGCATCTGGTAGAGCATGACCCCCACGGCGAAGAGATCGGCCCGGCCGTCCACCCGGTGGTGGCCTTCCTGTCCCAGGCGGAACTCCGGGGCGGCATAGGGGCTCTCATGGGCCATCTTGCGCAGGTCGAAGGTCGAGCGGGTGCTGACGTCGGCTTTTTTTGCCATCCCGAAATCGGCCACCTTGATGGTCTTCGGCGGGGCGATCAGGACGTTCTCCGGCCGGATGTTGCGGTGGACGATCCCCTGGTTGTGGGCATGTTCCAGGGCATGGCAGATGGCGATCCCCACGTCGAGGGCCACCTCTACGGCCAGAGGACTGGTCTTCAACAAGATTTCCTTGAGGGTGCGGCAGGAGTCGATCCATTCCGAGACGACGTAGTAGCAGTCGTCGCGGGGGATGACGTGGCGCACGTCGAGGATGTTGGCGTGCTTGAGGTCGAGCGTCAGCTTGGCCTCCCGCAAAAGCTCGTTCTTGACCTTGTCGAGCAGGTCCGAGGCCAGGTAGGGATCGTATTGCAGTTGGCAGAGATGGACCGGCCGCTCCAGGATGGTGTCGTAGGCCAGGTAGGTCGTCTTGGCGGAGGTCTTTTTCAGCTGGGAGGTCAACTGGTACTGGTTGACCATGCGGATGGGGGTGGGCGGCCTCAGTTCGTCCGCCAGGCGGCGGGCCTCTTCGAGATTTCCCTTCGAGCTGAGGTTTCCCTCGATCCAGGCGGCCAGCCCCGAGGTCGAAAGCACGGGAATGGGGATCTGGCCTTCCCGCACGGTTCTCTCGGGAAAGACGACGGTTCGCTTGATTTCAATCTCTCCGAAGCCCCGTTGGGCAAAGTAGCTCTTTAAGGCTTCGACCTTCTCCTCCAGGATGGGCAAGGGGTTGGGCCTCGATTCGGCTCCTTCCCCCACGAAGTGGAGGCGCCAGGGCGCGTTGGGCGACATCTCGACCCGGCCTTGCCAGTGCTTGTACTCCAGGAGCAGGATGCCCGCTGGGGAGATGATCACGACGTCGGTGTCGTCGGGATCCCGTCCCCACTGTCGGGAGGGCAGCATCAGGTGGGGGAGGACGATGTAGTTCGCGGGAAGCGGCAGGAGGGCGCTGACGATCGCCGCTTCCGAGCTTTCCAATAGTTCCCTGGAGGTTCTCAGCTCAGCCATGCGACGCCTTCTCCTTCAATTCAATATCTTTTTCGACGTTTTTGCTTTTTTCTTTGATTTCCTTGATTCGGTCGCGCAGAATCGCGGCGCTTTCGAAATCCAGCTCGGCCGCCGCGGCCCGCATGGCTTCTTCGAGCTTCTCGACCGAGTCCTTCCAGGATTCGGAGCGGGGATCGAGCTTGGCCGCTCCTTTTTTCTTGTCCGAAAGGCTTTCGAGGAGAGGATTTCGGTTCGACTTGCGGATCGCGAGGGGGGTGATCCCGTTCACCCGGTTGTGCTCGATTTGAATCTTCCTTCTTCGGTCGGTTTCGCTCAGGGCCCGCTCCATCGAGCCGGTGAGGCGATCGGCGTACATGATCACCGTGCCGTCCAGATGGCGCGCGGCACGCCCCATGGTCTGGATGAGGGAGCGCTCCGACCTCAGGAAGCCTTCCTTGTCGGCGTCCAGGATCACCACCAGGGATACTTCCGGCAAATCGAGTCCTTCCCTGAGGAGGTTGACCCCCACCAGGACGTCGAACTCTCCCTCGCGCAGGTCCCGCAGGATCTCGAGCCTCTCGATGGAAGCGATCTCGGAGTGGAGGTAGCGCACTTTCAGTTCGTGGCCCTGCAGGTAGGTCGAGAGGTCCTCGGCCATCCTCTTGGTCAGGGTGGTGATCAAGACCCTCTCATGAAGCGCGACCCTCTTTTTGACTTCGTGGAGGACGTCGTCGATCTGGCCGTCGGTGGGACGAATGAAAATCTTCGGATCGATCAGGCCGGTGGGACGGATGATCTGCTCGACGACTTGCCCGCTTTCCTTGAACTCGTAGTCGCTGGGGGTGGCCGAAACGAAGATTTTTTGGCCCACCCTCTCCCAGAACTCGTTTATCTTGAGGGGACGGTTGTCCGCCGCGGAGGGCAGGCGGAAACCATGCTCGATGAGCACCGCCTTGCGCGCCTTGTCACCCTGGTACATACCCCCGATCTGGGGAATGGTGGCGTGGGACTCGTCGATCATGAGCAGGAAGTCCTTGGGGAAATAGTCGAGCAGGGTGGCGGGAGGATCCCCGGCGTTCCTGAAGGAGAGGTGGCGCGAGTAGTTCTCTACCCCCGAGCAGTAGCCGACCTCGCGCAGCATCTCGAGGTCGTAGTTGGTGCGGCTTTCGATGCGCTGGGCTTCGAGCAGGCGGTTGTTTTTGTTCAGTTCGTCGACCCGTTGGGAAAGCTCGTCGAGGATGCGGCGACAGGCCTCGTTCATTCGCTCGGGCGGAGTGATGAAGTGCTTGCCGGGCCATATCCCGATCCGCTCGATATTGCGGAGGACTTCCCCGGTGACCGGATCGATCTTCGAGATCCTTTCGATCTCGTCGCCGAACAGCTCGACGCGGATGACCTCGTCCTCGTAGGGGGGGACGATCTCCAGGACGTCGCCCCGGGCCCTGAATTTGCCGCGCGACAATTCGATGTCGTTGCGCTCGTACTGCACCGCGACCAGGTGGCGCAGGAACTTTTGGCGATCGAGTTCTTCGCCCCTCTGGAGGAAGACGGCGTTCTTGAGGTATTCGTCGGGCATGCCCAGGCCGTAGATGCAGGAAACCGATGCCACCACGATGGTGTCCCGCCGCTCCAGCAGGGAGCGGGTGGCCGAGTGGCGCAGGCGGTCGATCTCGTCGTTGATGGAGGCGGTTTTCTCGATGTAGGTGTCGGTACGGGGGATGTAGGCCTCGGGCTGATAGTAGTCGTNNGCTGGGTGGACAAGCCGTTTTTGAGGCCCTCGGTGAGGCGGGCGATCGCCATCGGTTGATCACCGGCCGGAGAATAGGGGGAAACGAGCTTGAATCGATCCATCAGGGGTCGATTTTCCCTTTTTCTGTCATCTCTGTCAGGCCCTTGCTCAGGGCTTCCTCCGCCTCGCGGGCTCCCCGCTTGAGTTCTCCGAGGCTCTTGCCCAAAGAGCGGGCCAGTTCGGGCAATTTCTTCGGGCCGAAGACGACGAGGGCGATGACCAGGATGATGAAGAGTTCCGGAAGTCCTAAACCGAACATTTGTGCACCTCTGCGCTGACCGCCGCCGCGGACGTGATGGTGCTCACATTATAGTTCCTAACCCCGAGCTTCGTCTACGCTGGCGACGCCTGGACGCATGCCCCTCGGAATGCTATGATCCCCGGTCATGACCATCGCCATGAAATACGACGCCCTCGGCGAACTCGCCGTCCGTTTGAAACTCTTGTCGTCCTCGGCCTTGGCCCAGGCGGTGTCGCTTTCCAACGACAAGGAAACCTCGCTCGCCCAGTTGATCGCCTCGGCGGATCTGGCCAAGCTGGACAAGGTGCACGACATCCTCCACCTGCAACTGCGCATGGCGGAGGGAGAACTGCTGGTCCAGTTCCAGCTCATTTCCCGCGCCCAGCTCGAGGCCGCCCTGCTGGTTTCCGAGGACCTTCGCCTCAGCCTTTCCGCCACCCTCTTGAAGCAAGGGGTGCTGCGCCCCACCCATCTGGTGGCGGTCTTCGACGAGTTGCAGGGAATGGACTTCTCCGACCTCAACCAGTCCCTGATCGATCCGGTCTTCGCGGAGCTCATTCCCCGTTCGGTCTCCGCCCGCTTCGGCATCCTGGCCCTGGCCCGCATCAACAACCGGACCCTGGTGGCCACTCCCCATCCCGAGAACATTCCCGCCCTCGACGATCTCCAGATCCTGACCGGGGGACGGGTCATTCCCGTCAGAACCACCGAAGCCTCCGTCGCCGCCTTCTGGAAGTCCTTCAACTTCGAGGGGGTGCGCCTGGATACCATCCTGGAAGTGCCCGAGGACGACGTCTCGATCGCCGACCTGGCCGCCGATGCCGCCGAGGCCCCCGTGATCCGCCTCGTCAACGAGCTTTTGGCCAACGCCATCACCAACCTGGTTTCCGACATCCATATCGAGCCCAAGGAAAAGGACGTCGCCGTCCGTTACCGGAAGGACGGCATCCTGGCCGAAGCCACGCGCTTCCCCAAAACCTCCCAGAGCGCGGCGATCGCCCGCCTGAAGATCATGAGCAACCTCGACGTCTCGGAGAAGCGACTACCCCAGGACGGCAAGATCCGGGTCAAGGTACTCGACAACATGGTCGACCTGCGGGTCTCCACCATGCCCAGCCAGTACGGCGAAAAAATCGTCATCCGCGTCCTCAACCGCAACGCCTCCATCCGCCCGGTCACCGAGCTGGGCTTCAACAACACCCAGATGGAGCAGTTCCTGGAATTGATGAACAAGCCGCAGGGCATCATGTTCGTCACCGGTCCCACCGGCAGTGGCAAGACCACCACCCTCTACTCGGCCCTCGGTCACGTGCAGTCGCCGTCCAAGAACATCATCACCATCGAGGACCCCATCGAGTACAACTTCGAGCATGCCACCCAGGTCCAGGTCCAGGCCGCGATCGACCTGACCTTCGCCCGGGTCCTGAGGGCGGTCCTGCGCCAGGACCCCGACATCGTCCTGATCGGGGAGACCCGCGACCACGAAACCGCCAAGATCGCCGTCGAGGCCGCCTTGACCGGCCACATGGTCTTGACCAGCCTCCATACCAACTCCGCCTGCGCCTCGATCACCCGCCTGGGTGAAATGGGCATCGAAAGCTATCTGGTCGGCCAGGCGATGCTGGGGGCGGTCGCCCAGCGCCTGGTGCGCACCATCTGTCCCGATTGCAAGGAGTCTTACGACCCCTCGCAAGAGGTAAGGGACGCGCTGGGACTGGAGATCGGGGAAAAACTCTTTCGGGGAGCGGGCTGCCCCACTTGTCGGGGCACCGGCTACAAGGGCCGGAGAGCCGCCTACGAGATCTTCGTGGTTTCGGAGGCCACCCGCGAGCTGATCATCAAGGAAGCCCCCGCCAACGTGCTCCAGTTGGCCGCCCAGAAGGAAGGGATGATCCCGCTCAGAAACCATGCCATCGAGTTGCTGAAGGCGGGCTTATCCACCTTCGACGAGTTCGTGCGGGTGATTTATTCCGAATCGGGCCAGAAGGAGGCCATCTGCCCCCGCTGCAAGAACCTGGTCGAGGAGGAGTTCATCAACTGCCCCTTCTGCAACCACCAGCTCAAGCCGGTCTGCCTTTCCTGCGGAATGAACGTCAAGCGGGAGTGGAGCATCTGCCCCAAGTGCGGGGACAACCTGCGGGAATCCAAGGACATCTGCAAGTCCTGCCTGGCCGAGATGGATTCGGCCTGGGTCCGCTGTCCCTTCTGCTTCTACGAAGCCGGGAACAGCTGAAAAACTTCAAAATTGCACGTGTCGACTCGGTGATCGCCCGCGGCAAAGACTCAAAAGGTCAAAGCAAGCCGAGGCTTCCATTACCCGGCTCTAGGGCGCTACCTCGCGCCAGTTGATCGCCTTCCAGGTCCCGAAGCCGATCACTCCACTTTGGCGATCGGAAATGCGGGTGATGGTGGCGCTGCCCTTTACGTCCCCGTTGGTTCCGGCTATCAGGGAACCGAAGATCGAGGGGTTGCCGGTGACGTCGATGCCGCCGTTGGGCGCGAAGAGAATGGCCGAAGGCATCGCCGGGGGAGGGGACGAACCGAGAGTTGGACAGCCGACCTTGACGTTGCCGGAAACCGAGATGGCGTCGTCGGAAGAATCGAGGCTGACGATGGACAGATTGCTGCTTTTGCCGAGGCTGACATTCCCCGAGATGGTGACCTTGCCGTTGACGATGATGGTCGCGTTCCCGTTGATGACGGTGTTGCCGCTGAGCTTGACGTCCCCGTCGATGAAGACCACCCCGTTGTCCGGAACGGTGAGGTCGCCGCTGAGGGAGAAGGTGGTGTGGCTGGGGGTCGTCGCAGCCCAGGTGGAGGCGGGGGCGTAGTATCCGCTGAGGTTGCTTTCGTCGAAAGTGCCGAAGGTGTTTGTCCCCAGGCTCGCCGCCTGGTTGTAGAAGGACTCGATCTTCTCGCTGCTCACCCCGGGGATCTCGACGAGAGGGGCATTGTTTTGTCCACCCAGGGTATTGCTGCCGTGGGCGCTCGAGCTCCCGTCGACGGTCAAGGATCCCCCGTTCGAGACGATGTTGCCGTTGGCATGGACGTTTCCCTGGTGAGGCACGGGGGAAGAGTCGACGGTGATGTTGCCGGCGAGATCGACGTTGCCTCCGGCTGCCATGGCGAAGTCGAAGACCGGGGCGGCGGAAGCCTCGACGATGGCCTGAACCGCTCGGGAATAGCGGGCATTCGCCTTGGAAGGCAGGTAGGCCGTGACCTTGAGGAGGTAGCGCTGGTTCAGGGAAAGGATGGAAGGGCTCGAGACCTCGTACTCCCCTTTTTCGAAGGGGGCCGAGGTCGCTACCGCCGAAGGGCTATCGGGGTCGAAGCGATTCACGGCCCATTCCAGGCCCGCGTCGGCGACGTTGAGTACTTCTTCTCTTTCGCTCCGTTGGGTGATCAGCCTTCCCCCGTTCATGATGTAGGTCGAGGCTCCGATCCCGACGAGCAGCAGGACCATGCCGATCATGAGGGCCGCGATGAGGGCGAATCCCCGTTCTTTCATGCTTCCTCCTATCGGGCGTTGCGCAACCGAAAGCCTTTCCTCAAGGGGACACCTCGCGCCAGTTGAACACTCGCCAGGACGAAGCGGAAGGAACTCCCAAGACTCCGTTTGAGCGGTTCGAGACGCGGGTGACCTTGGCGTTGCCGTTGACCAGGGCGTTGCCGCCCACGACGACGGACCCGAAGATATCGGCGTTGCCGTTGATGCGGGCGCCGCCGTTCGGGGCGAAGATGATGATGGAGGGATTCGGGGTTCCGGGCGGCGGCGTGGCCGTGGTGCTCGGGCCTCCGATGTTGAGGTTGCCGTTGAGGGTGAGCGCCTGCGCATCCGAAGAGAGGCTGATGATCGATAGCTCCGTTCCTTGACCGAGCTTGGCGTTTCCGTTGATGTTGACCGTTCCGTTGACGACGATGGTCCCGCCTCCCGTGATGGTGCAGTTCCCATTGACGGTCAAGTCCCCGTCGATGAAGACGATCTTGTCGAGGGGGACGTTGAGGTTCCCGTTGATGTTGAAGTTGCTGTGGCTCTCCGTTGTCGCTGCCCAGGTGGAAGCGGGGGCGTAGTATCCCGAAAGGGTTGAACCATCGAATTCGGCGAAGGTATGGCTGGCAAGAGCGGCCGCTTCCTGGTAGAGGGAGTCGATCTTGGCGGCGTCGAGGGTCGGGATTTCGACGGCGGCCGTATTGGAGTGGCCTCCGTAGGCATCGGTTCCATGGGCGGTGGTGTTCCCGTAGACGTGGACGTTGCCGTGGGACAAGAGGTTGCCGTTGGCATGGACGTGCCCCTGGTTGGGGGCAGGGGAGGAAGTGACGGTCATGTTGCCGTTCAGGGTGGTGTTGCCGCCCGACGCGATGGCCTTGTCGAAGATCGGATCGTGAGTCGTGCTCACGCTGTCGATGACGGCCTGGATGGCGCGGTGGTGGGCGAAATTGCTTTTCGAGGGGAGGTAGCTGTCGACGCGGATGACGTAGCGGCCGCCGCCGACCGAGGCGGGGGTGGAGATCTCGTATTCCCCCTTGTTGAAAGGGGCCTTGGTCGCGACGGCGCTCGGATAGCGGGAGATGGCCCATTCCAGCCCCGCGTCGGCGATGTTGAGGGCCTCCTCCCGACCGTTCAGCTGGGTGACCAATCTTCCCTGGCTCATGATGTAGGTCGAGGCCCCGATCCCCACGAGAATCAGGACCATTCCGATCATCAAGGCGGCGACCAGGGCGAAACCCCGTTCCTTCATGACCTCTCCTATGGCGCGTTGCGCAAACGAACGTCACGGGTCTGTCGGGCCTGGAGCAGGCGACCTCCGTAGGAACGGGCGGTATGAAGGGCGATCCGTATCACCCTGGCGTTCGAGAGGCTACCGGAGGCATCCGCCAGGCTGGCGTCGAAGTAGGAAAAGAGGGTGACATCGTCCTGGAGGTTCCGCAAGACCACCTGATCGGTAATCGGGCTGCGGCTGTAGGTGAGGCTGGAGCCGACCTTTCGATAGGTGACCTGATCGAACTGGCCGTCGAGAAGGTTCCCGTTGGAGGCGTAGCGTTGCAGGTTCAGGACCAGCGAAGTATCGGTGGCGGAATTGGCGACCGAAGTGGCGCTTTGGGTGTCCCTGGTGAGGCGCGAGAGCGCCATCTCCCCCTGATTGCCCATTTCCGCCTCCAGGCGGACCTTGTTGGATGCCTTGTTCGCCGGCGCCAGGAAGCCGAAGACGATCCCGACGATCAGCCCGAAGACCAGGGTGCTGACCAGGCTTTCGACCAGCGTGAAACCGCGTTCTCTCCTCATGGGTTGATCCCCTTGTCCGAGACTCGGACCGAGGTGGAGGCGAGGGTCATGGCCACGCCCTGGATCGTTCCCCCCACCCAGCACTGGACGCTGCAGAGGTTGGTGCCCGAGGCATCGGCCGTGACGGTGATGGAAAAGGTGGCGAGGGGGCAGATGAAAGCGCTGCGCTGTTGCCACAGGGGCAAAAGATTCGCCTGTACGGAGCCGAGGTCGCCGTAGCGGGTGTTGCGGACCACGTTGACCGAGGTCTGGAGGAAGTCATGGGCGGCGCTGATGCGCTTGTTGCGGTCGAGGCCGCGCAGGGAAGCGGTGATCAGGCCGAAGGCGGCAGCCGAGGTGACGGAGAGCACCAGGGAGGCGATGACCATTTCGATCAGGGTAAAGCCCTGCTCACCACGCGCCATGGCGGTCCTCCTTCGAAGTGCCCAACATAATATGATACCCGGCAGGCGATCGTTTTAAACGCTTACTTGCCGACAAAGCTGCCCGGCGGGAGCTGAAGGGCGGGGAACTGCATGAGGCGGGTCTTGCCGTTCTTCAGGAAGGTGATGGCCTTTCCGTCGATGCTCCAGACCTTCCATTCCTCCAGGCGATCGCCCGGCTGCAGAGTTCGGTTGGTGGTACCGTCCGAGACGATGGCGGTCTTTCCCGGTCCCATGAGGATGCCCTCGAGGTGCCAGGCCTCGATGGGGTCGGGCGCAGCGGGCATGACCGGGATGTCGGGCAAGATCGGTTTGGGAGTGGGGTCCGGGATCAGCTTCTTGAAGGGGTTAGCCACCCCGGCGCGCAGCTGGGCCTGGGGCAACCAACGGCTGTAGGCCTCGTCCATGGGAGCCATCTGCGGGGTCTTCTCGATGAGGAAGGCCGAAAGTATGAGCTTCAGTCCGACTCGATCGGGCTGGATGACGGTGGCCCCGACCTCCAGGGATTCGGAGGCATTCGTGCTCTTGTAAGGCACGATGGAGAGCTTGTTGATGCTGAGCGGATGACGGAAAGCCTCCACGTCACGCAGCAAGCCCAGGAAGTCGAGGAAGGATCCGGCCGCTTCCAGTTCGATCGACTGCTCCTGGATATTGAAGGGGGAAAGGCTCTTCTGAACCGTTTTGGCCCCCGGAGAAGGGCTCTCGCTTTCCAAGGGGGTCAGGCGGGTGGGCATGAAGGAATCGAGCTCGATGTTTCGTTCGGTCGCGAGATGCTCGAGTTCGATCAGCATGGTCGAAATATTCTCCGCTACAGGGTAGTGGTCCCGCTTGGCGAGGGCTTCGGCGTTGATGCCCTTGACCTCGTCCAACTTCGCTTTGACGTCCGCTTCCTTGAGCGGTATTGCGGGCAGTTTGCTTTCGAGCTCGCTCAGCCGGATCTTGGCATCCTGGTACTCGTTCCACTTGGGAACGGCGAGGAAGTATCCCGCCAGTCCGGCGAAGAGGACGAGCGTGGAGCCGAAGGCCCGCATGCGTTGGTTGCGGGAGAGGCGTGCGCGCAGCAGCTCCTCGAGGGTCAAAGGGGACCTCCCAGTTTTTTTTGGGGAATCTCGATCGAGACCGAGGCCGGATTGAGCAGCTCGCTCGAGAAGGTGAATCGGTAGACCTTGCGTCCCCTGACGTCTTCCCGCACCGAGGTGAAGAGCTTCGGTTTGAAGAAGAGGCCGGAGCCGCGCAAATTGAGCATGAGGAAGCCGATCGAGGCCAGGTCGTTTGATTGCCCGTCGGCCAGGAGCTGGCCCGTGCTGTCCGCCGTGAGGGAGGTGAGGCGGACGTCGTAGGGGGTGAGACAGCGGAAGATGTCGAGGGCGCTGGACCATTTGAAGAGCCGATTGTCCACGACCTTGAAGAGTTTCAGCTGGGCTTCGGCCATGACCTTGCTTTCCTCGGCTTTTGCGAGTTTGGAGGCCCTGAGCCGTTGGATGGCGATTTCGGATTTCAACTCCTCCGCCTTGAACTGGGTATCGGTGATGAGGGAGTTGAGGACCATGAAGGCGATCAGGCCGATGGCACCGCCGAGCACCAGGCTGGTGACGCCGACGTGGAGAAAGGTCGGTAGCGGCTTGAGGGGAACCAAATCGAAGCGGGGGTAATAGGAGGAATAGCTCTTGATCACGTCGAGTTCGCTCTTCCCCACCACGCCCAGGAAAACGCGCTTGACGGGATCACTCTTCTTTTTTTGAGGTTGGTTCGAGGCGATTGCCGCTTCCGCGATCGTTTCGTTCACTTCCGCTTTTCGATCTCTCGATTTTCTCGAATAGGCCTGGTTGGACTTGCTTTCACATTATACCCGTCGGGATGTCTCCTTATCGTAACGGCTGTCACGGGGCGAAAAAAAGGGGGGACCGAAGTCCCCCCGCAGAGCGTATCTCTGTTACATCATTCCCATGCCGCCCATGTCGGGGCTGGGCATCTGGGGCATTCTCTTTTCGACCTTCTCGACGATCAGGGCCTCGGTGGTGAGGAGCATGGCGGCGATGGAGGCGGCGTTTTCGAGAGCCGAGCGGGTGACCTTGGCGGGGTCGACGATCCCGGCGTCGAACATGTTGACGAACTCGCCGGTGGCGGCGTTGAAGCCGTGGCCGGGCTTCTGGCCCTTGACGCGCTCGACGATCACGGCGCCTTCGATGCCGGCGTTGTCGGCGATCTGGCGGATGGGGGCTTCGAGGGCGCGGATGACGATCTCGACGCCGGTGCGCTCGTCGCCGAGGACGGTGCCGCAGAGGGTCATGAGGGCGTTGTGGAGGCTCAGCAGGGCAACCCCACCGCCGGGAACGATGCCTTCTTCGACCGCGGCCTTGGTGGCGGCGAGGGCGTCTTCGACGCGGAGCTTACGGTCCTTGAGTTCGGTCTCGGTGGCGGCACCGACCTGGATGACGGCAACGCCGCCGGCCAGCTTGGCGAGCCTTTCCTGGAGCTTCTCGCGGTCGAATTCGGATTCGGTCTCTTCGAGCTGCTTGCGGATCTGGCCGATGCGGCGCTCGACTTCGGCCTGGTTGTCCTTGCCGGCGACGATGGTGGTCTTGTCCTTGGAGACGCGAACCTGGCGGGCCTTGCCCAGCATGTCGGTGGTGACGTTCTCCAGGCGGAGGCCGACGTCTTCGGAAACCACGCGGCCGCCGGTGAGGATGGCGATGTCTTCGAGCATGGCCTTGCGGCGATCTCCGAAACCGGGGGCCTTGACGGCGACGGCGGTGAGGATCCCGCGCAGCTTGTTGACGACCAGGGTGGCAAGGGCTTCGCCCTCGATGTCCTCGGCGATGATCAGGAGGGGCCGACCGGAACGGGCGACCTTCTCGAGCATGGGAACGAGGTCGGCGACCACGGTGATCTTCTTGTCGGTGATGAGGATGTGGGGCTCGTCAAGGACGGCTTCCATCCGCTCGGAGTCGGTGACCATGTAAGGGGAAACGTAGCCCTTCTCGAACTGCATTCCTTCCACCACTTCGAGGGTGGTGCCGGTGGTCTTGGATTCTTCGACGGTGATGACGCCGTCGCGGCCGACCTTGTCCATGGCGTCGGCGATCAGGTTGCCGATGGTGGCGTCGGAAGCGGAGATCGTCGCGACCTGGGCGATGGCGGTCTTGTCCTCGACCTTGCGGGCGCTCTTCTTGATTTCTTCGACGCAGACGACGATGGCCTTCTCGATTCCGACCTTCATGACCATCGGGTTGGCGCCGGCGGCCACGTTCTTGAGGCCCTCGCGAATCATGGCCTGGGCCAGGACGGCGGAGGTGGTGGTGCCGTCGCCGGCGACGTCGTTGGTCTTGGAGGCGACTTCGCGGATGAGCTGGGCGCCGGTGTTCTCCATGGGATCCTCGAGCTCGATCTCCTTGGCGATGGTCACGCCGTCATTGACGATCTGGGGGGAGCCGAACTTCTTCTCGAGAACCACGTTGCGACCCTTGGGACCGAGGGTGACCTTTACGGCATCGGCAACGGCGTTGACGCCCCGCTCGAGAGCGCGGCGGGCTTGTTCGTCGAACATGATTTGTTTGGCCATGGTGTGTTTCTTTCCTCCTACGATAATGTGAACGGTTAGCAGTGAATAGTGAGCAGTGAATAGTGAGTAGTGAGTAGTGATTTACTTCTCTCTACTCACCTCTTTTTTTACTCCGTGACGACTCCCAGGATGTCCTTCTCGCTGATGACCAGATATTCTTCGCCGTCGAGCTTGATCTCGGTTCCGGCGTATTTCGCGAACAAAACCTTGTTGCCGGCTTCGACTTCCATCTTGGCGCGGTTGCCGTTATCCATGAGGCGACCGGTTCCCACCGCGATCACTTCGCCCAGCTGGGGCTTTTCCTGCGCGGTGTCGGGAAGGACGATGCCGCCCGAGGTCATTTCCTGCTTGACGACCTTGACGACGACGCGATCGCCGAGGGGCCGAATTTTGGTTTGGGTAGCGGATGTCATGTAAGAGTACCTCCTTATAAAGATTTCTTCGGGTTAGCACTCACCCGATGAGAGTGCTAACAATGATTTATGATAACCCATGCCGGGGAAAGCAACAAGCTTTTCAGGGGCGGAAATCCCGGGAAATGGTAGAATAATCCGAGCTGTCTCGCCAAAATCCCCGGGTTTTCGTTGTTTTACACGGGCTTAAAAAGTTTATCTTGAAAATAAACTTCCTTTAGAGAACCCTTAAGCCAGCTCGAACAAGGTTTGGCGGATTCGCCTGATAACTCCCTTTAGAGCCATAGACCCGGAAGGAGGAGGCAGATGTCTTTAGAAGTTGGACCGAGAACCCCCCAGAGTCGAACCGCACAGCGTACTCCTCCCCCTGCCGCCTCTCGGACGGACGGGGAAAGTCCCGCTCCGATCGTCCAAACCCCCCCGGTTCGACAAGGCGTCGCCGCCTTGACCCTCGGGGATATCTGGGACGGAATCGCCAAATTCTTGAAGAGCGCCTTCACCGCGATGGCGAACCTCTTCAAGAGCCTTTTCTCACCTGCCCCCGCGGCGCCGCTCGATCCGGACAGCGCGGCGATCGCCCAGGCCTACAACCTCCTCCCGACCAGCGAGAACGTCCAGGCTTTCCTCACCGAGGCCAAGAGCTACGAGACAACAGGGGCCATCGGCCCCGGAGCCTCTCCCGAAAACGTCAAGGTCCTCCAGCAGGCTCTCGGCAAGCTGGGCTACAACGTCCAGGCCAACGGTGATTTCGATCAGGCCACCAACGCCGCCGTGATCGACTTCAAAAAGAAGAACGGAATCCACCAGTCCTACAAATTGGCGGACGGCAACTTCGCCGTGAACGAGTTCGCCGAACCCACCACCTTGAACCTGATCCAGCAGTTGCTCCAGCAACAAGCTTCGTTGCCGCCGATCGCCCAGCCTCCCGTCACCTCCATTCCCGAGGCTCCCATTCGCGGGAACGAGGCGATCGTCAAGCAGTATCACCTTTTGTCCACTCAGGAGAACGTCGACGCCTTCCTGGCCGAGACCAAAGCCTACAAGACGAACGGGACCCTGGGCCCAGGCATGGAAGCCCCCGCCGATATCAAGGAATTGCAGACCATCCTCTCGAAGTGGGGCTATCAGGTCAAATTGAACGGGGTGTTCGACGAGGCCACCGCCGCCGCCGTCATCAAGTTCAAGCAGGACGCCGGGATCCACCAGAACTATCGGACCGACGACGGCAACTGGGCGATCAACGAATACGCCGACCAGGCCACCCTCGCCAAGATGATGGAAATGATCGAAAAGGACCAGAAGCCCAGCGCGACTACTCCGACTGCTCCCAGTGGCAATGTGCCTGCGGGCAACGGGACTCTCGACTTCAATGCGGTCGCCAAGCAGTACGGCTTGCAGGCCACCAAGGAGAACGTCGACGCCTTCATGACCGAATTGACCGCCTACGAGAAGAACGGAACCCTCGGCCCGGGCGCCAACGCCCCCGAAGACATCAAGGAGCTCCAGGGCGCCCTGTCCCGGTGGGGCTACTCCATCCAGGTCAACGGGCAGTACGACGACGCCACCTGTCAGGCCATCATCAAGTTCAAGAAGGACAACGGCCTCAGCCAAAGCTACAAGCTGGCCGACGGCTCGGTCGCCGTGAACGAGTACGCCGGTCCCGACACCCTGACCAAGATTCTGGAAAGGGTCGACAAGGAACTCGCCGAGCAAAAGAACAACCCCGTTCAGCCTTCCACGCCAATCGTTCCCCAAACCACTCAACCCACCGCTCCGGTGCAGACCACGGAAACCGATCCCCAGGTCGCGACGATCGCCAAGCAATACGGCCTTCAGGCCAACAAGGCGAACATCGACGCCTTCCTCAAGGAGATCGGCGACTACGAGAAGAACGGGGCACTCGGCCCGGGCTCCACAGCCACGGCGGATGTCAAGGAGCTCCAGCAAATCCTGAAGGGGTGGGGCTACTCGTTAGACGTCAACGGACAGTACGATCAGAAGACCTCGGCGGCCATCCTCGGCTTCAAGCAGCAGAACGGCATCCACCAGAGCTACAAGCTGGCCGACGGCAACTTCGCGGTGAACGAATACGCCGACCAGGCCACCCTGGTCAAGATCCTGGAGAAGGTCGGAAAATAGTCATCTACATAGAAAAGGAGCTGTCTCAGAAGAGGTGGCTCCTTTTTTTGTTTGGTTGTTCAGGAGAACGGGAAGACGGAAACGTTTTTCCGTTTAAATGACCATGTCCGGTGGCGGGGTGAAGACCCTGGTGCCCAGGTCCTTGTCGAGCATGAAGAGGGTGCTGCCGTCCTTGCCGATGAGCTTGAGGCGGTTGAGGATGTCGTTGGCGTTGGCTTCTTCTTCCACCTGTTCGGTGACGAACCACTGCAGCATCTGGACGGTGGCATGGTCCTTCTCTTCCTGGGCGATGTCGACCAGACCGTTGATGAGGGAGGTGACGTATTCCTCGTGTTTGAGGACCGCCTCGAAGATCGCGGGCATGGAGTGGAAATCGGATGGCGGCTGCTCGATGGGGAGCAGGATCACCCTTCCGCCTCTTTGGTTGACGTACTGGTAGAAGCGCAGGGCGTGGGTGAGTTCTTCTTGGGCCTGGACCTTGAGCCAGTTGGCCGTGCCGGTTAGCCCTTCGTGCGTGGCGTAGGCGGTCATCGCCATATAAAGGTAGGAAGAGTAGACTTCGGCCTGTATCTGTCTGTTGATGGAGTTTTCGACTTTTTCCTTGAGCATGTAAGCCCCCTTTCCTTCAGGCGAGTATAGCATCCAACCAAGAAATAAAGGAAACTTAATGATCTAAAAACACCCTTTCGGGCGGAATGTGGTATAAAAGGAGAAGCAAGCAGATAGGAATCTGAGGCCACGGCGGTCAGTCGAGGGAGTTCTCTCCCCAGCCATTGCGGCGCTTGACCCAGGCCTCGTTCAATAGAGAGGCCCCTCCCGGGAAGGGAATATGGGGGCCTCCATTTTTTGTCTTTTTTCTAATAGACGATCGCCACCGCGTTCTTTTCCAGGAATTTTGCGCTATAATCCGCCTCTAGGACTTCCCGCGCGGTCTCCTCATCGAAAACCAGCTCGTTTCCTTCGACCTTGGCGGCCTTGACCACCAGGGGCCTTCCTCCCAACCGCTTCAGTTTCCAGGCTTCTTCGATCGACCGGGCATAAAGGGCCAGGCCGTCGGAAAGGGCGAATTCGAAATCGAAGGGGTGTTGCTGGTCGATCACCGGGAAGAGGGAGGTGCCGCTTTCGGCGAGCAGCGAGGGGGCCATCGCGCGTTGAACCCCCCAGCCCCGCGCGTCGACGATCAATCCGGTGAACGAAGATTCCGCCGGCTCGGCCTGGGCGGGGAGCAGGAAGAGAAGGGAGAGGGCAAGTGCGAGTGAGAGTCTTTGCGATGATGCTGGCATGAATTCCTCCCTCGTCGACTTATTAAGTTTTGTAACGAAAGAAGCATAGCTCATTCCCGTCAAGGGAAAGCTGAAACGGGGTTTGAGGCGCGTTAAATGATCGGCAAGATCGCGTTGAGGGGAGGAGATCGTTGAATAACCTCGGCAGGCACCTGCGCCTGCTTTCCATGCGGGCGATCAGGGACTATGGAATGATCGAAGAGGGGGATCACGTCGCCGTGGGGCTCTCGGGAGGAAAGGACTCCTGGACCCTCCTGCATCTCCTCCATGAGATCCGCTCCAAGGCCCCCCATCCTTTTCGGATCACCGCCGTGACGATCGATTACGGCAACGAGAACTTCGATTCCGAGAGGATTTCAGGCTATTTGAAGGAAAAGAACTGGGACTTCCACCTCGAGAAAACGCGCAACGCCCAGGTCATCGAGGAGCACCTCGATCCGGGTTCGAACCTCTGCTCCTTCTGCGCGCGCTTGCGGCGCGGCAAGCTCTACGAGGCGGCGGGCAAGATCGGGGCCAACAAGATCGCCCTGGGCCACCACGGGGACGACCTGACCGAAACCCTCTTGTTGAACTTCTTCTTCAGCGGCAAACTGCGCGCCATGGCCCCGAAGGTATCCAACAAAAAGTTCACCCTCATCCGCCCCCTCTTGAACTGCCTGGAGCGGGACATCGCGAGGTATGCCCAGGAAAACGACTATCCCGTCATCCCCTGCGGATGTCCCCATGGCTGTCGGGAGGCGGAGCCGAACCGGAAAAGGATCAAGCGAATGATCGAGCTTTTCGAGGAGGAAGCGGCTCCGAACCTGAGGGCGACCATGATCACCGCCCTCAAGAACCTACAGCCTTCCCACCTGCTCGATCGCAGTTTTTTCGATTAGCCCGCGATCATCGCGGAGCACTTGCCCTCGCCGAAAAGCTTCTCGAGGGCGCTGGTCGGCATGCTTTCCAGGCCGGCTTCCTCGATGCGCCGGGGCTGGCCGTCGGCCAATTCGGTTCCGAGCGGCAGCTGGCCGTGACCGAGGGGATTGATGAAGAAGACGCGGTTGCTCACGATTTTCTGGAGGACGATCTGATGGGTTCCGCCGTCGGGATACCAGGGCAGTTCGACCACCACGTCTGATACGCCCCGTTCGAAGGCTTTTTTGACTGAGCCCCAGTCCTCGGTCTTTTCGCTCTTTTTCCCCAGCACCGCTTCGTACAGTTTCTGGGTCAGGTCGATCTGTTTCGCTTCCGTCATCTTCGCTCCTTTAGGGAAAAAGGGATTCTCCGCAGTCGGGACAGAGGGGGTTCTTGGGAATGGGCAGCTCGGAAAAAGTCATCCTCATTCCATCATAAACGAGGAGGCGCCCGGAGAGCAATTCACCTTCCTCGAGCAGCCACTTGACGGCTTCCATCGCCTGGATGCTCCCTATCAGACCGGCGGTGGCCCCCAGAACGCCGGACAGAGCGGGAGAAGGAACGTTTTCGGGAAGCTGCGGCAGCAGGCAGCGATAGCAGGGGCCGCCGGGGAGGAAGGTCGAGGCCTGTCCCATGAAACGGGTGACGGCTCCATGGATGAGGGGGCGTTTGGCTTCGAGGCAGAGGCGGTTCAACAGGAAGCGGCTCTCGAAGGAATCGGTGCAGTCGAGCACCAGGTCGAAATCCCCTATTTGCAACGAACTGTTTTCGTCCACCCGACTTACCGTCGCGTTCAGTTCGATGTCGGGATTGAATTCTTTCACGAAGTGGCGGGCGCTTTCCGCCTTGGGCATGCCGAGGTTTTCGGTCCG
>DOBT01000196.1 GCA_003503675.1 Cyanobacteria bacterium UBA8530
AGAACAGCTCGTAGAAATCCCCCATCCGGTAGAAAAGAAGGACGTCCGGATGCTGGTCCTTGACCGCGCGGTATTGCTGCATCATGGGGGTCAAGCGACTGGTGTCGATCGGGCTTTTTGGGCTTTCGGCTTCCATCTTTTCCTCGAAATATAAGGGGGGCGCCTTTCAGGTTAGCACAAGGAGGGTTTTCCAGGAAATCCGGGGGCGAAAAAGCGGCCTAGCCTTATTGACAATTTTTCTCAATAAGGCTAGATTGGTATCATGCAATAGAAGGAGTCCAGATGATCATCGCCGATCCCCCCAAGATTTGCCTGCGCAGGGCAGAGACCGTTCCTTTAACCCGACTGAAAAGCGGGGAGACCGCCCTGGTCTCGAAGTTCGCCACCCAGGACCCGAAGAAGATTTCTTCCCTGAGCGCGCTCGGGATCGTGGCGGGGGCAGAGATCAAGTTGGAGAGCGTGGCTCCCTTCAATGGTCCCCTCATGCTCAGGGTCGGCTCTGCCCTCTACGCCATCGAGGCCGCCTTGAGCCGCCAGATCCTCGTCAAGCGGGAGGTCGAGGCGACGGTGGCGTTGATAGGCAACCCGAACTGCGGCAAGAGCACCATGTTCCAGGCCCTCACCGGGCTGGACATCGAGACCGCCAACTACGCCGGCACCACCATCGAGGTCAACCGCGCCATCACCGAGCACCACGGCGATCACCTCGAACTCATCGATCTGCCGGGGATCTATTCCATCGGGGGCGCCAACGAGGACGAGAAGGTGACCCGCAAGGCCCTGATCGACGCCAATCCCGACGCCACCATCGTCGCCCTCGATTCCCTCAACCTGGCCCGCAACCTCTTCCTNNGCCAAGCGCCTCCACCTCCACACAAACGAGAAGAAATTGTCCGAGATCCTGGGTGTCCCGGTGGTCTCGACCATCGCCACCACCGGCAAGGGGCTCGATGAATTGATGCATTCCCTGGAGTGCCGGCAAAGGGGCGTTTCTCCTCGCTACAGCGCCACCCTCGAGGCCCTTTTCGAGAAGGTGGGCTGTTTGTTGCCGGAAACCGATTTGCCCCCGCGTTCGGCCGCCATCACGGTCCTGGAGTGCGAAGGAGTGCTGGAGATCGAGCCCGGCGTCGCCGAGAAGCTCGAGGAAATCGTTCGAGCATTCATCGAGAAGCACGGGGAAAGGCCCGAACACCGCATCGCTCGCGAGCGCCACGGTCTGGCGGGCATTCTGGCTAGCCAGGTGCAGACCAACCATGCCCCCCCCGATTCCTTCGCGACCAAGTTCTGGCACTGGTCGATCACCCCGGGCCTGGGGCTGTTCATTCTGGGCGGCATCGTGGTCGCCATGATGGGCTTCCTCTTCCTGGTCTCGGGCTACCTCAACGACGGCATCAACCTTCTTTGGGCTTCCCTGGTCTCACCGGCGGTCAAGGCTCTGGCCGTCGGCCTTCTGGGAAACGGCATCGCTTCGAAAATCCTTCTCTGGGGCTTCGATTCCGGGCTGCTCGCGGTGATCTCGGTGGGAGTGGCCTACATCCTGCCCTTCTTCTTCCTGCTGGGGTTGCTGGAGGACTCGGGCTATTACGGCTCGATCGTTTTCCTCACGGATCGCCTCATGCATCGCTTCGGGCGGAACGGTCGGTCGGTGATCTCGCTGGTCTCGGCGCTGGGATGCAACGTCCCCGCCATCCTGTCCACCCGCATCCTGCCGCATCGCCGCGAGCGCTTCATCGCGGCCACCCTCGCGACCATGGTCCCCTGCGCCCCCCGCATCGCGGTGATCACCGGCGGGGTCGCCCTGGCCGTGGGTCCCCTGGCGGGGCTGGGGGTACTCGGAGTGGTAATGGTGGCCGTGGTCTCGGCCGGTCTTCTGCTCAACCGCCTGATGCCGGGTGAGAGCCATGGCTTCGTCATGGAGATGTTCCCTCTCAGGCGCCCCAACCTCCGCCCCACCCTGCGCAAGACCTGGAAGAACTTCAAGGACTTCCTTTTCGTCGGATTGCCCTTCGTCGTTCTGGGTTGCCTTCTGCTCGGGGGGCTCTACGAGACCGGCAAGATCTGGGTCCTGGCAGCCCCCCTGCGTCCCCTGATGGAAGGTTTTTTGGGCATTCCGGTCATCGCCGGCCTCACCCTGGTCTTCGCCTTCCTGCGCAAGGAGCTCGCTCTGCAGCTCCTGCTCACCTTCGCCATCGCCGGCGGCCACTCGGGCAACAACATCCTAGCTATCATGACCCCCAAGCAGCTGATCGTCTTCGCCCTGGTCAACACCCTCTACATCCCCTGCATCGCCAGCGTGGGGGCCTTGATCAAGGTCCTCGGCTGGAAGGAGACGCTGGGGATCGCCCTCATCACCCTGACGACCGCTTTGCTGGTGGGTGGAGCCGCCAACCTGCTTCTGCCCTGAAAAAGAATAAAAAAATACCGGCGGTCTTCTTCGAGGCCGCCGGTATTTTTTTATTCTTTTAGCCGCCCTGTCTTTTCTGGACGGCCAGGGCTTCCTGGACCTGGCTGGGGCGGGCGTAGTTCATCTCGACCAGGATCTCGCCCAGCCACATGTAGCGTCCCTTGCGGGCCAATTCGGCCTGCCGGTTGAGGGCGGCCTGGAGCTGGATCTCGGAGATGATGCCCTTGGCGACCATGTATTCCCCGAAGCGGAACTTGGTTCCGGCGTTCTTGAGTTGTTCGGTGGCCGGATCGAAGGTCTTGAACTTGACCAGGCCCTGGTGCTGGAGGTCCTCGACGGTCTCGTTCAGGCGATCGCCCCGCACGTTGCAGAAGCCGCCGATCTGCTGGAGGTTCTGTTTCCCGTCCACCTTGGCGAGGATCTTCCAGATGTCGTCGTCCACCTGAACCCCCCTCAAGGCGTAGTTGGTTTGGATCGAGCGGAGGGTGATGCGTCCCTTCTCGGTCAATTCCGGCACCCTGGCCAGCGGACCGGCGGTGGGAGCCTTCATGGGAGGAGCGGCCGCCCGGAGGGCGTTGGCGGAAGGGGAGGCTTGTTTGGCGAACTCGCTCTGCAGGTAGCGGAAGAGGGCCAGGTTGTCGGTGAAACCGCTCAGGTCCTGGTTTCGCAGGACCTCTTGGGTTTCGCGAACGGCGAAGATGCCGGTGTTCCAGGGGAGGATGGCCATGAGGGCTTCCAGTCCCTCGCGGGTGGCGGTCTTGGCCCCCACCACCCGACCCTGCGCGATGTAGAGTTGGCCCTTCTCGGGACCGTCGAACTGGATCTCCCCCTCGAACTTGGTCGCCTCTAGGATACGGACGACCATGTCGCAGCGGAAGCGGCTGAGATCTCCGGAAAGGATGAGTTTGCCCAAGCAGCATCTCCTCTGATTGATTTGAACTTTTGACGAGTCGACGAAGGGGCTCGGCAAAGATTTCGATCGTCGGCCCATTTTATCAAGAAATGATACCAGAGCCATTATAGCATAGACCTCCGCTTCCTCCGGCGCACGCTCTCGCCCGGTTTTCCCCCCCTTCCAAGATTTGTTCCCTCTCCCTGCCTGATTCGGGGCAACATTGTGCTAAAATAACTTGTAAACTTCCGCATTCTTCCTTTTTCGAGGCGAATCCCCGAATGGCAACCAAGTACGAAAAGCAAATCGAAAAGCTGCTGGCCCATGTCAAGAAGCTCCACGTTCTCGTCGAGGAGCGGGCCCAGCAACTACAATACTGGCAAGGCTACGCGAAGAAGCTGCGCGAGGAACGCTCCCGCCTGCAAAAAGGCATGCTGGCAGCCGTCCGCAAGGCCCTCGCCGAGGTCGCCAAGCGCTTCTCCCTGCTCAAGGAGGAGAACCATCGGCTGCGCGCCCATGCCGCTCACCAGACCCAGCTCAACGAGCTTTCCCAGCAGAACCTCCGCAACCAGCTCCAGTACGCCATGCTGCGCATCGACGAGCTGGCGAACGAGAGGAAGTCCTGGAGATCCGAGCTGCAAGCCCGCCAACAACGCATCTTCACGATGGAGGATCAGGTCAAGTTCCTGGAAGGCCAGCTTTCCGAGCAGAGGAAGATCGCCTCGGAACTCGAGGAAAGAAGCCGTTCGGACGAGAACCAGATCGCCATGCAGCAGGAGCAGTGGCAGGAGCTGATCGTGCAGCGCGAAGAGCTTTCCTCTCGCCTGGGAGCCAGCGAAAGCGAACTCCTCGCGACCCAGAAGAAGCTCAAGAACACCGCCTCCAAGCGCGTCGAGAACATCGCCAGCCAGCAGAACTCCGTGGAGCGGGAGATGTCCACTCTCAGCGACCTGGTCAATCGGCTGCAACGTGAGACCGAGGAGCTCAAGAACGAGATCCTCCACAACCAGAGCACCATCACCGAGCAGGAGCGATTCATCGCCCTTCTCAAGGATGGCAAACCCGTGAACATCAAGTCGGTGAAACGCAAGAAGGAAGAAGAGGAGAACAAGAGCGAAAATGGCTAATATCAACATCCTCAAGCTCATCCGCGACAAGAGGGACGGCCGCGCCCACAGCATCGAAGAACTCGGCTGGCTCATCGGAAACCTCGATTCCCTCCCCGATTACCAGATTTCGGCCTGGCTCATGGCGGTCGTTTGCCGCGGCATGAACGTCGAGGAGACCACCGAATTGACCCGCCTCATGGCGGTTTCGGGGGACGTCCTGGACCTTTCCTCCGTTCCGGGCCCCAGAGTCGACAAGCATTCCACCGGCGGAGTGGGCGACAAGGTGACCCTGGTCCTCGCCCCCCTGCTCGCGGCGGCGGGAGTCACGGTCGCCAAGCTTTCCGGTCGCGGCCTGGGCCACACCGGCGGGACCATCGACAAGCTGGAAGCCATTTCCGGCTTCCGCACCAGCCTTTCCCCCGAAGAGTTCCTGGAGCAGTTGCGTCAGATCGGCTGCGCCGTCGCCGGCCAGACCGGTGAGTTGGCTCCCGCCGACGGTCGCCTCTACGCCCTTCGCGACGTCACCGGGACGGTCGAGAGCATTCCTTTGATCGCCGCCTCCGTGGTCTCCAAGAAGATCGCCGCCGGCGCCGACGTGATCCTGCTCGACGTCAAGGTGGGTCAGGGCGCCTTCATGAAGAGCCTGGAAGAAGCCAAGGCCCTGGCCGACGTCATGTTGGCCGTGGGGGAGCGTCTCGGCAAGCGCATCATCTGCGTGGTCTCCGACATGGAGCAGCCCCTGGGCTTCAACATCGGGCATGCCAACGAAGTCGAAGAAGCCATCCTGACCCTACAGGGCCAGGGCCCCGAGGACCTGACCGACCTCTGCGTCGAACTGGGAGCCCTGCTGCTCGAAGGAGCCGGCAAGGTGGAGGACGTGGCCAGCGGACGCAAGAAGCTCGCGGCAATCATCGAATCCGGCGCGGCGATAGCCAAGCTGCGCGAGATGATCCTGGCTCAGGGCGGCGATCCCGCGGTCATCGAGAACCCGAAGAGCATGCCCCAGCCGAAATATCGCATTCCCGTCCAGGCCAAGGAAGCCGGTTTCGTCACCGCCCTCGACGCCTTCGTCGTCGGAGGAGCGGGCAAGATCCTGGGCGCCGGGCGCCTGGTCAAGGGAGCCCCCATCGATCTGGCGGTGGGCATCAATCTGGTCAAGAAGGTCGGCGACAAGGTCGAAGTGGGCGAAATCCTGGGAGTCCTTCTCGCCAACGACGAGGGACAGGCCAAGGCGGCGGCCGCCGAACTTCTCGCCGCTTACCGCATCGCGAATAGGCCGGTCGAGGCACAACCGACCATCAAGGCCGTCTTCACCAAGAGCGCATTGCTCGCATAGGAGGCAAATTGGCTGTTTCGGGTGGAAAACGGTTGCGTCTGGGGGAGATCCTCATCAACGCGGGCGTCCTCAATGATGAGCAGCTGACCATCGGCCTGAACAAACAGAAACAAACCAGGGAGCCGATCGGGGAGATCCTGGTGAAGCTGGGCTTCGTAACGGAAGCCCAGATTCGCCATGCCCTGGAGTTGCAGTACGGAATCAAGTCGATCAGCTTGAAATCCCGGATCGCCCCGGAAATCGTCCACATCCTTCCGGAATCGGTGATCCGACAGTTCCAGGTCCTGCCCGTCGGCATCTCGGGCGTGACCCTCGCCATGGTCGATCCCACCAACTTCATGGCCCTCGACGACATCAGGATGAGGCTCAAGGGCGTCAACATCCAGCCCGTCGTCGTCACCGAGGCGGAGTTCTCCGAGTTCCTCCGCAACATGCCCAAGACCCCGGAGATTCCAAGGGCGGGCTCCGGTCCCCTGAAGGAAGAGCATTCTCGTCCCCATTCCCCGCTCGCTCATGTCCCGCATGCCACCATCGGCGGCCTCGGGGGGTTGGACGAGTCCAACCCCACCCAGCTCTCGGCCTCCATCCTCACCAACGCGCTCAAGCGCCAGGCCACCGAGATCATCATCGAGCCCCAGGAAAACGAAACCGTCGTTCGCTACCGCATCGACGGCCTGCTCTTCCGAGAGACGCCCCTTCCCGCCAAGATCGCCCAGGGGCTCGTTTCCCGCTTCAAGGTGCTGGCCGACCTGAACCTGACCGCCGGTCAGCTTCCCCAGAGCGGGGTCTTCACCTATTCCTTCGAAGGGCGCCCGATCAAGATCTTCATCAACAGCGTCCCGGTGAACTTCGGGCAGATGATGACCCTCAGGCTCTACGACAGCGTGCACCTCAACGATGGCACGCTGGACAGCATCGTCCTGCAACCCGAGGTGGCCAAGAACCTCAAGGCCATGATCTTGAAGAAGTCCGGCCTCATCCTCTTCAACGGTCCCCTCGGCTCCTGGAAGACCACCCTCATGTACGCCTGCCTCAAGGAGCTGGTGAAGACCAACCGCACCCTCGTCACGGTGGAGGTGCGCGCGGCCTACGACGTTCCGGGTATCTGCCAGGCGATGGTGAGCGACGACCTTCCCGCCATGGCGGTGCTCGACGCCGTCGTCAAGCAAAGGCCCGATGTCCTGATGGTGCCCAACCTGAACGATCCCCTGATCGCCAATCAACTGGTCCAGATCGCCCTATCGGGTTGTCTGGTCCTCGCCGGAGTCAACACCACCCAGGGGGTGTTCTCGGAGGCGATCGACCGCTGGAAGGTTCCCCCGCGCACCTTCGCCAACGCCCTCGCCGGGATCGTCACCCAGCGCGTGACGCGCAAGCTCTGCTCCTGCAAGGTCGCCTTCCAGCCCGACACGCAAACCCTCGAGTACTTCCGCACCCTCAACCGGACGGGAACCATCTATCGCCCCGTCGGTTGCCCCGCCTGCAACGACACCGCCTATCACGGACAGGTCGGGATCATGGAGGTCATCGCCTGCAATCCCCAGATCCGGGAACTCATCGCCAAGGGGATCTCGAAAGCGCGGCTGGCCCTGTTCGCTCGCCAGATGGGGATGATGCCCCTCTACGACTATGCTTCCTGGCTGGTGGCCAGCGGCCATACCAGCCTGGAGGAATTGAGCAAGGCGGACGTCTTCGAGACGGCCGCGGAGGGCGTTTGCCCCACCTGCGGCCAAAATGAAGCCCAGTGCAAATGCAATAAGTAGGGAGAGCAAATGAAAGACAAGTTGAATCGTGCGACGATCATCGTTCTCGACGGAGTCGGGATCGGCGAATTGCCCGACGCCGGCCTCTATGGCGACGTGGGCAGCAACACCCTGGCCAACACCGCCAAGGTCTCCCCCCTGCGTCTGCCCAACCTCCAGAAGATGGGCCTGGGAAACATCGCGGCCATTCCGGGCATCCCTCCGGTCCCCGAACCCACCGCTTCTTACGGGAAAGCCATGGAACGCTCGCCCGGTAAGGATACCACCACGGGACACTGGGAAATCGCCGGAATCGTTCTCAGTCAGCCCTTCCCGACCTATCCCGCGGGCTTCCCGGAGGAAATCCTCGAACAATTCTGCGAGGCAACCGGCCGGGGTTACCTGGAGAACAAGACCGCATCCGGAACCGAGATCATCAACCGCCTGGGCGAAGAGCATCAGAAGACCGGAAAATGGATCGTGTACACCTCGGCCGACAGCGTCTTCCAGATTGCCGCTCATGAGGACACCGTCCCCCTCGAGGAACTCTACGAGGCCTGCCGCAAGGCCAGGGAAATCCTGAAGGGCGAGCATGCCGTCGGTCGGATCATCGCCCGCCCCTTCGTGGGAACCCCCGGGAACTACGTCCGGGCCCAGGCTCATCGCCATGACTACTCCCTCATCCCTACCCAGGATACCCTGCTCGATTTCGCCAAGCAGAACGGCCACGAAGTCATCGGGATCGGCAAGATCAATGACATCTATTCGGGCCAGGGCCTGACCGAGTCGCATCCTACCGGCAGCAACGAGGAGGGGATCGAGAAGACGATCGAAAAAATGAGGAGCGCCGCGGACGGCTCCCTGATTTTCACCAACCTGGTGGATTTCGATAGCCGTTACGGTCACCGCAACGACCCCCGGGGCATGGCGAGGGCCCTCGAGGCCTTCGACGAAAATCTGCCGAGGATCGTCGCGGAGATGCGCAGGGGCGACCTCTTGCTCATCACGGCCGACCACGGCTGCGATCCCACCATGCCGGGCACCGACCATTCCAGGGAGCACATTCCCCTCCTGGTTTACCGCCACGGCGAAAGAAACGAAAGCCTCGGCGTTCGCAATTCCTTCTCCGACATCGCCGCCACCCTGGCCGAGGGCTGGGGAATGGAAACGGGGTTGACCGGGGAGAGCTTCTGGAAAGTCCTGTCTTCTACAGCCCTGGTTTGAATTTGTTCTCCGCCGTCATTCCTGCCGCCGGAAGCGGTCGCAGGATGGGGAAAGGCTTCAACAAGCTGCTCCTCCCCCTGGGGGGAGTCACGCTTCTGGAATGTACCCTGCGCCTCTTCGCGGGTTGCCCCTGGATAAAAGAAGTTTTTCTCGTCGTTCAGGAAAGCGATCGCCTCGAAATCGAGGCGATCGCCGCTCCCTATGGAGTTCGCCTGGTCCAGGGCGGGAACACCCGTCAGGATTCGGTTTCGAGGGGCCTGGAGCAGGTCGAGACCCCTTTCGTTCTGGTGCATGACGGGGCCAGACCCCTGGTTTCCCCGGAAAAAATCCTCGAGGTCGCCGAGGCGGCGCGAAGGAACGAAGCGGCCATCCTGGCCATTCCCATCAAGGATACCGTCACAAGGGTTTCGGAAGGGCTGATTACGGGCACGATTCCCAGAGAGGGACTGTGGGCGGCCCAGACCCCCCAGGCCTTTCGAACCGTGCTCTTGAGGGAGGCCATCCGCAAGGCCGCGCAGGAGCTTTTCGAGGGAACCGACGAAGCCAGTCTGGTGGAACGTTTGGGCCATCGGATCGCCGTGGTCGAGGGAAGCGAGAGGAATTTGAAGGTCACGACTCCGATGGACCTTCTGATCGCCGAGCATATCATGAATCAGCGAGGTGCACGGTGAGCAAGCAGGAAACCTCCGGCAACTGGAAGATCATCCGGCTCCTCTGGCTGGCTTGGGTTGCCGGCATAGGCACCATGTTCGCCCTCCATTTCTTTTTTTTCCATGACGTCTCGAGGGCCCTTCATTATACGACTCCCCTCTCCACGATCCAGACCTTCGCCTTGGTCCTCTTCCTGCTCTGCCTGCTTCCGACGATCGCGCAGTTTTTCCAGAAATCTCGCCCGCTCGTCAAGTATTTCCTTTCCCTGAGTTTGGCCGGCGGGGCGACCTTCCTCTACGTCTTCAATGCGGGTTACCTCGATTTTCTCGGCTACTTCCTGGTGCTTTTTCTCTCGATCCGCAACCTCGAAAGGCGCCTGCTGGTCTTCACCGCCCTCCTCTGCATCCTGAGCTACGTCGCCCTCTTCGCCTTGAACCCCTCGCTGATGGCGATCTACCCCCAGAA
>DOBT01000184.1 GCA_003503675.1 Cyanobacteria bacterium UBA8530
GCAAGCGCATGAGCGGCAAGGGCAAGTGGGAAGAGGGCATGATAGTGGGCATGAGCGGCGAGGGCGTGGCCCCCATCAGCAACCTGACCATCGCCAAGGCCCACGAGGCGAAAATCAAGGTCATCTCTTACGACCGACTGATCCGAAACGCCCCGGTCGACCTCTACCTTTCCTTCGATCCCGTGGGGGTGGGCCGCCTCCAGGCCCAATCGATCGTCAAACTCGTTGCTCGGGGCAACTACGCCCTCATCGAGGGCGCCGACACCGACAACAACGCCTTCCTCCTGAAAAAAGGCCAGATGGAAGTCCTGAAGCCCCTGATCGACAAGGGCGACATCAAGGTGGTCTATGAGCAGTGGAGCAAGGACTGGAAGCCCGAGGAGGCCATGCGGAACATGGAGAACGCCCTCACGGCCAACGGAAACAAGATCGACGCCGTCATCGCCGCCAACGACGGGACCGCGGGCGGAGTCATCCAGGCCCTCGCCGCCCAGGGAATGGACGGAAAGATCCCGGTCTCCGGGCAGGATGCCGAACTGGCCGCCTGTCAGCGCATCGCCGAGGGCAAACAGGCCATGACCATCTACAAGCCCCTCAAGAAGCTGGCGGACCGTGCCGCCGAGGCCGCCCTTTCCTTCGCCAAGGGGGAGAAAATAACGACAACGGAAAAAGTGAACAACGGAAAAGAGGACATTCCCTCGATCCTCCTTTCTCCCCTGGCCGTGGACAAGAATAACCTGCTCGAAACCGTCGTCAAGGACGGTTACCAAAAAAAGGAAGCCGTCTTCAAAAAAAATAAATCGTGAAAGAGAACAATTGATCGTGAAAGAAAACAATTAAATCTTGGCGCTTCTCGAAATGCGGGGAATCACCCTGGATTTCCCCGGGGTCAGGGCCCTCGACGAAGTGAACCTCTCGGTGGAGAAAAGCGAGATCCTCGCTCTTTGCGGAGAGAACGGGGCCGGCAAATCCACGCTCGTGAAGATCCTCGGCGGCTGCTACCCGGGCGGCTCCTTCGACGGCCAGATAAAGATCGAGAACCTCCCCGTCTCCTTTAAAGGAACCCGGGAGGCGGAAAAGGCCGGAATCTCGATCATTCCCCAGGAACTCGCTTTGGTGCGGGAGTTGTCGATCGGCGAAAACCTCTTCCTCGGACGCGAGCCCAAGAAGAAAAGCGGCCTCATCGACTGGAACCTTCTTCATTCCGAAGCGACCTCCTGGCTAAATCAGGTCGGCCTGAGAAACGTCTCCAGCGAAGAAAAAATCAAGACCCTCGGAATCGGACAGCAGCAACTGGTAGAGATAGCGAAGGCGATCGCCAAGCGAACCGCCATCCTCATCCTGGACGAACCCACCGCCGNNCCTCGATCTACATCTCCCACAAGCTGAAAGAAGTCTTTCGCATCGCCGATCGGATCGCGGTGCTGAGGGACGGCAGAACGGTGGCGACCCTTCCCGCCGCACAGTGGACCGAGGCGGAGGTCGTCGCCAAAATGGTGGGCCGCGAACTGAAGGAACGCTTTCCGGAAAAAAAGGAAGATCCTTCTTTTCGAGATCTCTCTGTTGAAAAGGTCCTCGATGTCGAGAACTTCAGCCTTTTCGAGGGCGAAAAGCCGAAGCTGCAAAATATTTCTTTCACGGTCAAGAGGGGGGAGATCGTCGGGGTTTCCGGTCTCATGGGCGCCGGGCGTACCGAGCTGGCCATGGCCCTCTTCGGGGTTTTGGGGGAAAGCGGGNNAAAAAGAGGGGACGGTCAAGATTTGCGGTCGTTCCGTCTTTCTTTCCAGTCCGCGGGAAGCCATCCGCGAGGGGCTTTTCCTGGTGAGCGAGGATCGCAAGCGCTTTGGCCTGGTCCTCGAAAAGGACCTGGAATTCAACTTGACCCTTTCCATCCTCGACCGCCTGAAAAAGTTCTTTTTCTTGATCGACCGGGAAAAAAGTTTCTCCCTGGCGGAGGCGACCGCGAACGAGCTTCAGCTCAAGGCCCCTTCGTTGCGGAGCCTGGCGAACAGCCTCTCCGGGGGCAACCAGCAGAAAGTGGTCCTGGGGAAGNNCCCGCGGGATCGACGTCGGCGCCAAATACGAGATCTACCGCCTCATGCGCCGGTTGACGGAGCAGGGGCTCGCCATCCTCATGTTTTCCTCGGAGCTGCCCGAGGTTCTGGGAATGAGCGATCGAGTCCTGGTGATGCGCGAGGGCAGGATCGTCAGGGCCTTCGAACAGGGCGAGGCGACCCAGGAAAAGGTCATGAAGGCGGCGACGGGATGCGAAAGTGAATGATTCGATGATAAAAACGCAGGCGCGACCGGGTGTGAGACTGAAAAGAACGCTTTCCCGTTTGCGGGCCTACACCATGGTCTTCGCCCTGGCCTCGATCTGGATCTTTTTCGCCTCGCTTTCCGGCAACTTTCTTTCTTCCCGCAACCTCTCGAATCTCTTCCTCCAGACCTCGGTGACGGCCATCCTGGCCGTGGGAATGGTCTCGATCATCGTGGCGGGCCACATCGACCTCTCGATCGGAGCCATCGTCGGCTTGACGGGGGGAATCGCCGCCATCCTGCAAGTATGGTTCGGCTGGCCCACCTGGCTAGTGATCCCGGTGGTCCTCCTCTTCGGCTGCCTGATGGGCTTGATACAGGGCTGGTGGGTGGCCTTTCTGGGGGTGCCCGCCTTCATCGTGACCCTGGGTGGCATGATGGTGATGCGAGGGACGCTCATGGGCCTGGCAAGAGGCACCACCATCGCTCCCATGAACCCTTCCTTCTCCTGGATCGGAAAGNNCCTACCTTCCCCCCTCTCTTTCTTTCTTCGTCGGAATTTCCGCCGCGGTCCTCATCCTGCTTTTCGCCTGGCTGAGGTATAAAGAGCGCTTGAGACACGGCCGACCGGGCAACCCCATCGGGGAAATCGCCAAGGCCTCGGCCTTCGCCCTTCTCGTTCTTCTCATGACCTTCGCCCTGGCCAGCTACCGGGGCTTCCCCGTTCCCCTGGTTCTGGTGGCCGGGCTGGCCTTCTTCTTCAACCTCGTCTCGACCCAAACCCCCTTCGGGCGGCAAATCTACGCCATCGGGGGAAACATCGAGGCGGCGATTCTTTCCGGAATTCCGGTCAAGCGCTTCGTC
>DOBT01000133.1 GCA_003503675.1 Cyanobacteria bacterium UBA8530
AATTCGAACCCTTCATCGTTTCCGGGCTGGCGACGGATACCGAAAAAGTGGGCAAGACCATAGGGGAGCTGGTCAAAGCGCAGGGGCTGTCCGAAAAGGATAAACAACTGCTCTTCATATTCCCTGATGGCCTGACGGCGAACTCGAATCTCCTGATCAAAAGCATCCAAGGAGGCCTCGGCTATCACGTCAACATACTCGGCGGCTCGGCAGGCAATGATTTTCAAATGGCGACCAAGACCTTCCAGTTCTGCAACCAGGATATCTTGAACGACTCGGTCGCTGGGGTGCTGATCACGGGGGATTTCGATTACCATGTCGAAGTATCCCATGGCTGCAAAGCGCTCGGCCGACCGCGCACCCTTACGAAAACCAGCGCCAACCGCCTCGTCGAAATCGATAACGAACCGGCTCTCAACACCCTGCGCAACATCATCGATAAAAGCAGCATGGACGATATCGCGGTAGTCAACCTCATCAGCTTCGGCGAGTCCTTCCAGGGGAAGGGTTATTCCTCGGATATGCTCATCCGCGCGATCTTCGGGTTCAACGATGAGGAGGGAACCATCCAACTGGCCGCCCAAATCCCACAGGGGGCCGATGTTCGCATCGTCCGTCGGGATCCGGACAAGGTCATCAGCGCCACCACCGAAATGACGGAGCGTCTGGTTGCATCCCTCAAAGACCCCGAGAATGCGGTTTATTTCTACGTCAATTGCGCCTTCCGGGGGACCACCCTCTTCGGCGATGATTCTGGCCCCGATGTCACCGCGATCAGGGAAATCATGGGTACTGACAAGGATATGATGGGCTTTTACAGCTTCGGCGAATTCGCCCCCATCCAGGGCGAAAACTGCTTCCATAACCAGACGGGAGTCCTGCTGGCGATGGAATAAGGCATTTTATTGCCGCGATCGCGGGCGTAACGCCCGTGATCGCGGCGAATTCGGGAAAGTCGAACCGGCGCATTTTTGCCAACGGTTACTGCGCGATTTGAGAGGATGTTCCTTGGAAAACTTATCCGAAAGCCTGGAAAAACAGCAGCAATTGCAGCTGGAGAACGAGGGGTTGAAAAAAAAGCTTGCGGCGATTTTCACCGAGATGGACGAGGTGGCGGACGAGCTCATGAAGGGCGAAGCCAACTTCGTCAAGGAAAAAGAAATCACCAGAAGGCAAAAACAGATCCTTAATCTGCTTCAGTCCTTTTACAAGGAAATGCTCTCGATCCAGGAACAAGATGAGACCTATGACCTTTTTATCAAATTCATCACCGAAAAGATCGGATACCAGAGAAGCGTTATTTTCAAGAAGGGGGCGGGCGGCTACCGCGTATTCAAATTCCATGGCTACAACTCCGCGAAAATAGACGGCTCCCCCCTCCCCCCCTCATTAGCTGAAACGCTTTTATTGAACCGGCACTTGTTGGTCAATAGCAAGACCAAACCCCTGCAAGGCAATTCCCTCGGCCCGAGCCTCGCCGAATTCTGCGCGGAGTTCGAGATCGAATTCTTCCTGCTCTATCAGTGGAAGATCAATGCCAGTGATGATTACGTCATCATGATCGGAAATGTTTCGGAGAAGACCTTGCGACAGCCGCCCCTGAGCGAATTTGATTTGGAAATCTTGGGTATGCTGGCGGGGCAGGTCGCAGCAACGGTCGAGAACGAGATAAAGAGCCGCGAACTGCGGAGCGCGAAACTAACCCTGCTCGAGAATCAAAAAGAGATGGAGCTGGCGACGCGCATCCAGACGGCCCTGATCCCGAACGACGTCGCCATCGACAACTACGATCTGACGATGGCGCTGATCACGGCCACCGAAGTGGGCGGGGATCTGATCGATTACAGTCCCCGACCGGATGGACACTTTTGGCTCGCCGTGGGCGATGTCACCGGCCATGGCCTGACGCCGGGTCTGGTGATGATGATGGCCCAAAGCATGTTTGCGTGTCTAATCAGCGAGAAACCTGGGGCCGCCCCCTCCGAATTGCTGATCCATATCAACCATGCCCTTTATCACAACGTGCAGGAACGGATGCACGACGACGACTACATGACCCTGCAGTTGATCCGCCATGAAGGGGATGGCAATTTCGTTGTGGCCGGGATGCATTGCGACATCTTCATCTTTCGAGCGGCGGCCGGATCGGTGGAATGCATCGAAGTGCCTGGCTTCTGGACCGGATTGATACCCGATATCCAAGACCTCACCGTCGATTGCCGCTTCAAACTGGAGGCCGACGACGTCCTGCTGCTTTACACCGATGGCCTGATCGAGGCCAAAAATTCCGAACACGAGCAGTACGACATCGACCGGCTGCAAAGAGCCCTGGCCAACTATGCGCGCTTGAGCGTCGAGGAGATCAAGGCCAACATCCTGGCGGAAGTTCGTGCCTGGATGTCTGAGCAACTAGACGATATCTCCATCATCGTGCTCAAGCGTCACCCCGTAGCCTGAAATCGTACCCGGCAAAGTTAAGCCAAACGAGGAGTGTCGAGGCCCGTTTTACCCTCCGCTCTATCCTGCTCGATCTTTTCCGGATGATCGCCCTATCCTCGTTTCCCGCTTTTTCACAGCTCGGGGGAGTCCAATCCGTCTTCGATCGTCGTCATCTCTTCTTTTTCCACGACCTTGAAGAAGGTGAATTCGCCATCGGCGAAGTCCACCCTGATGGTGTCGCCTTCCCCGAACTCGCCCTTGAGAATGAGGCGGCTGAGGGGGGTTTCGAGGAAACGCTGGATCGCTCTTCGGAGGGGCCGCGCCCCGTAGGTGGGATCGTAGCCCAATTTCGCGATGCCCTCTTTCGCCCCCTCCGTCAACTGCATCTTGATCTTTTGTCCGCTCAACTTGCGTCTGGTGGCGTCGAGCATCAAATCGACGATACGGAAGATTTGCTCGCGAGTGAGGGGGTGGAAGACGATGATTTCGTCCAGGCGGTTGATGAATTCGGGACGGAAGACCGTTTTCAGGCCTTCCATCACGGCTTCCTTGACTTTTTCCCAGGACACTTCCTCCTCGGGCCCGGAGCGGAATCCGAAGTTGCCCGCCTTGGCGATGTTGGCGACCCCCACGTTGGAAGTCATGATCACCACGGTGTTCTTGAAGTTGACGATCTTCCCCTTGTTATCGGTGAGGCGGCCGGCGTCGAGCACCTGGAGGAGGATGTTGAAGACGTCCGGGTGGGCCTTCTCGATCTCGTCGAAAAGGATCACGGAATAGGGACGCCTGCGGACATGCTCCGTCAGTTGCCCGGCTTCCTCGTAGCCCACGTAGCCGGGTGGGGCTCCGATGAGGCGGCTGACGGTATGTTTTTCCATGTATTCGGACATGTCGAGCCTCAAGATGGCGTCCTCGTCATTGAAGAGGTATTCGGCCAAAGCCTTGGCGGTCTCGGTCTTTCCGACGCCGGTCGGTCCCAGGAAGATGAAGGAGCCGATGGGGCGGTTNNCTTTTCCATCTCCATCAGGCGATCCATCTCGTCCTTCAGGAGACGCTTGGCCGGGATCCCCGTCCATTCCCCCAGCACGATGGCGATGTCCTCCGGGGAGACCACCGGCTCTTCCGCTCCATGCGAGCGCTGCCAATCCTGCTTCACGGCCGCGAGTTGCTCGCTCAGGCTTTCGAGTTCGTCGCGGAGGTGCGCGGCCTTTTCGAAGTCCTGGCTCGTGATCGCCGCGTTCTTGTCCTTCTCTATACCGTTTATCCTTCCTTCGAGCTTGCGCCACTGCTCCGAAGCGGTGCGGCTATTGATGCGCTCCATGGCGCAGGCTTCGTCGATCAGGTCGATGGCCTTGTCCGGCAAAAAGCGGTCCGAGATGTAGCGGTCGGAAAGATCGACCGCGGCAACGATGGCTTCTTCGGAGATCTTCACCCGGTGATGGGCCTCGTAGCCGTCGCGCAGGCCGCGCAAGATTGAAATGGTTTCTTCCGGAGAGGGCTCCGAAACGAGGACGGGTTGAAAGCGACGTTCGAGTGAGGCGTCCTTCTCCACGTACTTGCGGTAGTCGTCCAGGGTGGTCGCCCCCACCATCTGCAGTTCTCCTCGGGCCAACGCCGGCTTGAGCAGGCTGGACGCATCCATGGAGCCTTCCGCCGCCCCGGCCCCTATCAGGGTATGCAACTCGTCGATGAAGAGGATGGCCTTTCCTGCGAGGGCGCGGACCTCGTCCATGATGAGCTTCATCCGCTCCTCGAACTCGCCCCGGAATTTGGTTCCGGCCACGATGGCTCCCAGGTCCAGGGAAAGCACCATTTTTTCCTTCAGGTGATCGGGGATGTCGCCGGAAACGATCTTCTGGGCCAGACCTTCCCCGATGGCGGTCTTGCCGACTCCGGGTTCCCCGATCAGCACGGGATNNGGGAGCCTCGACGCTTTCGAGCCCTTAGCCGTCTCTTTCAATCCCATCCCCTCCACCAGGTGCTCCCAAAGCTTCTCGGGATCGGCCCCGTGGGCGGCCAGGATCTGGGCTCCCACGCTCTCCCCCTCGAGGAGAATGCCGATCAGCAAGAGTTCGGGGTTGATGTAGTCGATCCCCAGTTCACGAGACTCCCGGTTGGCCAGATCGAGGGCGCTCTTCATCCTGGGGGTGAGGCTGACCTTCTCGACGGACCGCGCCTCACGAGGCTTGATCGACTCCTGGAGGGCTGCCTTCAAATCGTCGAGGTCCATCCCTCCCCCTTCGAGCAAGTCACGACCGCGGTTGGGTTCACGAAGAAGCCCGAGCAACACGAACTCGGTACCCAATTGTTCGTACCCGAGGCTTACGGCTTCCTCCGCTCCGGCCTGGAGGATCTCGCTGGCCCCTTCCGTCAATCGATCCAACAAGGTTTCCTTGCCTCTCGGATGGACCCCCCACATCCCTTCCAGGATATTTTCAAGGCTGCTGAACGGGGCGCCGGCCTCCGATTTCATGTGGCTCGCGCAATGGGAACAGAGATTGACCTCCCGCTCCCGGTCGTTGACGATCTGGCGGAAATGGAAGGTTGCGGGGCGTTTCCCACAGTTCTGGCAGTTCATGTCCCCTCCTATCCCCAGGCGGAAGCTCGAACATCTTCCGCTCGATCGAAGTGATCGAGTTTCTCAAGGAAAGATTGTAGGGGATGAGGGCGCAGGGAAAAACAAACGAGGAAGAAAAAAAACGAAGATCAGAAAAGGTCGACGAAGAACTTGCCGATCGCGCTTCCGACCTCGCCGATCTGCTTGCCGATTTCGCAGACTCCGTCGGAAAGGTTCTTGGCGCCTTCCTTGAAAGCATCCACGGCCACTTTGGGGAGGTCGGTGATGTCGGGGACTTCCTTGGTGTCGGCGCCGAAAAGGCTCATGACCCCTTTGTAGACGGAAGTGATGGCCAAGGTGGGGACGGCGAGGACCGGGCGGAGGGTGGTTTGAAGCACGCCGGGGGGAATCTTGCCGAGGCCCACGCCGACGTCCGCTCCGCCCGAGAGCCCGGCTCCGGCGGCGGCGGCGGCGCGACTGTTGATCCAGATCCGGCCGTCCTTGTAGCCGAGACCGCCGAAGATGGCGGCGGCGGCGCCGGCGATGGCTTCCGCCGAACCGCCGACGTCGAACTCGATCAACTCGAGGACGTTGATCCTGCCCCGGGCGCTTCCCGAGGCCTTGGCGCCGGCCATGGCCTCGGCCCCGGCCGAGGCTTCGAGCGAAGGCAGACCGAGGGAATCCATTCCGAACTTGAGGCTCCCCTTGGCGTGGGCGCCGGCTCCCGTCTGGGCGGAGGCCTTTCCGGCGGCGGAGGCCTGAATGAGCTGGCCTACCTGGGCTGCTCCGGCCGCTTCGATCTCGGCTCCGGCGATCGCCATCAGGCCCGACTCGCCCGAAAGGGAGCGGGGGGAAATGCTGCCGAGGGCGAAGGCCTCCCCTTTGGCCACGAGGGAGGCGGTAGAAACAAAGGCGGCTTTCACCAGGGGAGCGTCGTAAGAGACTGCAACGCGCTTGGACAGACGCATTTCCTTGGAAGAGGCGAGGGGAAAGGAGGTGCCCCGAGACTGGCCGTCCGCGCGTCGACGCAATCCGGAGGGGGCCGCAGCCGGCAGCCTTTTCGCCAGCCTGGGTGCGGCAGGGTAAAGGATATTTGCGTTGATCGCTGCAACTGCCATCATTTCTCCCTCCCGTCCGAGAGGCTTATCGGGGCTCCGGCCGAATAATCGGTTATAGTGAGGATAAGGTTTAAGAAAGTTTCGTACCAGGACACGGATGAGCATGATGAGCAAGATCCGGGACGGGGCGGTGAGTTCGGTGCAAAGCGAGAGAATACCTGGCGCGGCGCATTGAATGAAAACAAAATATGAACTATTATTAGGGTATAGCGCTGCTGAGGAGCGACATGAACAAGAAAGAAATAGAAAAGATCTCATCGATGGCCGCCCGCTTGGTCGGCGAGGCTGCTTCTCCGGATTACCCTTCCTCATTCCTGCGGGAAGGGTTGGATCTGGTCGGGGGCTGCTCGGCCGCTCTTTTCATGGCGGGAGAAGAAGATGCCCGTTGCTGTCTCGATCGCGCGGGCAATGCGATCGCCCCCTTCGGAAAGGAATGTCTGCGCGAATGCGCCTCGGTGGCAGAGGTTGTCGAGGGAGACGCCTCCTTGGCCTTGGTTCCCATCCGGGGGGTGCGCGAGGATCTCGGTTGGCTGGTTCTTCGCAAGGACGGCCCCGTGTCCGAGGAAGACCTGCTGCTCCTGAGCTGTTTATGCCATTTTTCGGCCCTCGCCTTCGAGTATCGAGCGCAGCAGTGCGGACATGAGCGCCAGCTGGACATGGCGCTGGGGCTATACGACCTCTTCGAGGAAACCATCAATCAGGTCTTCACGGATTCCTTGACCGGGGTGAAGACCAAGGCCTTCTTTTACGAACGAATGGATCAGGAGTTCGCGGAAAGCCGACGCTACGCCTATCCGCTGAGCCTTCTGATGATCGACCTCGACTTCTTCAAGGGAATCAACGATTCGTACGGGCATCCGGTCGGGGACGTGGTCCTCAAGCGCATGGGGGAGATTCTCAGGCAATCCATAAGGGCGGCGGATACCGCGGCTCGTTTCGGTGGGGAGGAATTCGTCGTCATCCTTCCGCAAACGAGCGAAGACGGGGCCTTCATCATCGCCGAGCGGATCCGCAGGCGGATGGAGGAGGAGTCCTTCCAGTCGGCGCCCGGTTTCTTCTTTCATGCGACGATCAGCGTGGGGGTTTCCAACCTCAAGCAGGCGATGAAGAATCCCAACCAGGTGATCGAGGATGCGGACAAGGCCCTTTACCGGGCGAAAAAATCCGGTCGAAACCGCGTCTGCCTGAATTCCAACGAGCCCTTCACCGTAGAATCCGCGGCACGCTCCATGCTGGAAGGGGAGGGGATGCTGGTTGAGACGGCGAAAGCCCTCAGTCTGGCCCTGGAAACCAAGGATCCCTTCGTTTCGAAGCATTCCCGGGCGGTGGCCTACTACGCCATGCTTTTCGCCAAGGAACTGGATTTCAGCCCGGAGCGGCAAAACGCTTTCATGCTGGCGGGNNGTTTCATGCATGACGTCGGGATGATCGCCGTGCCGGACGATATCCTGAAGAAGCTGCCCCACCTTTCCGTGGAGGATTCGAAGATTTTCCAAAACCACCCCTCGATCGCCCTCAACCTCCTCAACCGCTTTCAAGGCTTCAATCCCATCCGAGACGCCGTGCTCTACCATCACGAACAGTACGATGGCAACGGCTATCCGGAGAAGCTCGTCGGAGAGCAGATTCCCCTTGCAGCCCGCGTTCTCGCCATCTGCGACGGCTACGACTCCCTGGTGTTCGGGCGCGGTGACCATCGAGCGATGAGCGCCGACGAGTTGAAGCAGGCTCTCCGAAGCCAAGCCGGCAAGCGCTATGACCCCGCTCTGGTGGAGGATTTCATCAAGGCGGATTTGCCGGTCCCCGATCAACTTCCTTCCCTATAAAGAAAAGCAGGTCTCGATGGTTGGTTTATTCGGAAAATGACGGGATAGGAGAAGAGATGCCTAATCCGGAAAAAAAGAGGAAATCCGTCCTCAAGACCCAGCTCCTGCTCGCTTTTTGCGCGCTGGCAGTCCTTCCTGCTTTCTCGGTTCTGTTTCTGCAGATCCGAACCAGCGAAAGCAACCTCGCCAAGACGGTGGATACCGTCACCAGCGTCGGCCGCTCTTCGATCGAGGAATCGAGTAACCGAATCGCCGATTCGGCCCTCAAGACCCTCGCGACGACCAGCGAACATCTGATCAAGCTTGGCGTGGGGGCCATCGACAAGACCAGCGACACCTTGATGGGAATCAGCAAGGACAAGCTGCAGAATTCCAGCCGCCAGGTCATCGACCTGAGCCAGCAGACAAATCAACAAATGGCCGACGGAATGGTGAAACTCTCCCAGGAAGCCTCCGAGAAAATGAGCGGTGAGTTGATCGCCCTGAGTGCCTCGGCCAACCGCGACCTCGCTCAGACCACCTCCGGAATCGCCGAAAAAGCGGTACAGAACAACACTCTGCGCCTCATCGAGATCAACGATCGCCTGGCCGACGAATTGACCGATTACCTCACCCAAGCGAACCAGAAGGCCGCTTTGGATACTTCCAAACGCCTGATGGGTGAACTCGAGCGCGAGCCCCTGGTCAACTTCCGCGTCCTGGCCCAGATCATGGCGCAGACCTTCGCAGGGGGTAAGATCACCGACCGAAAGGAAGCCTACATCTCGGTCGTCGACGACAAGGGACTCGTCCTGGCGAGCACCCGCTACAAGCGGGACACCTCCCTTGCCCACGTCGAAATCGTCAAGCGCGCTCTCCATGACCCGACCAAGGTCGCTGGNNGCGGTCATCGTTGCCTACAACCTCGCCAAGGCCCAGGAGGACCTGAACGCCCTCGGTGGGATGGTGAACGGCTCCTTCGAAAATCTGGTCAAGACCACCACTTCGGGTACCAAGCTTGCCATCTCGGGGAACACCCCGCGCATCAAGTTGGAGGCCGACGATCTCACCAAACAAACGATTGGCACCATCAAGAAAGAATCCGACCGCGTCAGCCGCCAGTCCGCCGAAGAGATGGCGGCGCG
>DOBT01000014.1 GCA_003503675.1 Cyanobacteria bacterium UBA8530
AGAGAGCGTGCCTTTTCGAGGATTTCGGCCGAAGTGTTCGGCATAGGAATGAGGGCATCGAAGGATTCGAGGCCGAAGTCGTCGCTCCCCGGTGCCAGGAGGATTTCGATGTCCGCGAAGTCCCCCTCCAGGCCCCTTTTTCGACAAACCATCCCCACCGCTTCCTCGATTGTTGAAACCAGGTTCTCTTCTGCCATGATGACCAGTGAGACGGGGTCCCCCGAGGAAAAAGCGTTCAAGTAGGCTTCGAGAGGTCCTTCAATGGCCAGCCCCCCCTCACCGACCGGAAGCAGAAAGCGGAAAGGAACGTTGGGCAAAAAGGAATCGTCCGGAATCCGCGCGAGGGCATCCGCGTACATCCCTTTGATCTTGGTGGTTTCCTTGAGGCTGAGCGGCATATCTCGCACTTCCACTCCACGGGGATTCCGGTAATAGACCCCCAGCAAATCGGGAATGTGTTTCATCTCGTGGGAAAGGGCGATCCGGCACCAGAATTCGTAATCGCTGGCCGAGACGAAGCGCTCGTCGAAATAGCCGATTTCACCGTGCAGCGATCGCCGCCACATGGGCTGCGATCCCATATAGCACCCGACCAACATGATGTTGCGGTGGTAGCCCGGCTTCTGGAAAGTCCCCACGAAGCGGCATTCCCCGAAGGGCGTATCCGCATCGTCCGTCACCAACTGGTTCGAATAAACCAGGGCGACTTCGGGCTCCGCCTCCAGGATACCGGTCATCACCTCGAAGGCATCGGAGCGGTGGCGATCGTCCGTGTTGGCGTTGGTCAGGTACTTCCCTCTGGCCGCTTTCGCTCCGCGGTTCCAGGCCTGGTAGACGGTCTCCCGTTCCTCTGTCCGAATATACACGATGTTGTCGTAGGTTCGCTGGAATTCTTCCACGATAGCCCGTTCGTTTTGCAGAGAGCCGCTGTCCACGACGATGATCTCCAGCTTATCGGCCATCGTTTGGGCTTCCAAGTCCTCCAGGCAGCCCCGGATGAAGGCCGCCGAATTGTAGGCGGAAACGATGGCGGAAACGAGACAGCGATCGTGCAAATTGGAGAATTGCGGCAATTGTACCTTGATCCAATGGAAATCCCCGAACTCGAGCGACCCCCTTTCGCCCGCCGCCAGGTTTTTTTCGAGGAAGGAAGAACCCTGCGCGAAGGGCAGCGCCCTCCGAAACAGTTCGACGCCCCGCCGATGCTCGCCGCAAAGACAAAAGATGACTCCGAGATCGTTCAAGGCCAAGTGGTTGTCGGGATCGAAAAGCAGCGCTTCATCGAAAAACCGCTTGGACATGTCGAAGTCGCACATCGCCTGGCCACCCCAGGAATTCAAGTTGCTGCCCCACGAGCCGAGGATGGCATAGAACTGGGCGAATTGCTTGGCCTCGGGGATTTCCGAGAAACCGAACAGTTTGCTGAAAAGAGGGGGTTTGAGGTATCGCCCGTAGAGAGCTTCCCATTCCGTCTGTCCAGAGGGTTCCGAATGCCCCAAGCTCTTCAGGCTTTCGAGATAAAGACCGACGAGGTGGGGAACTTTCTTCGCCTTCAGGCCGGCGCAGGCGAAGCGCAGCATCAGGTCGCTATTGCCGAAGACCTTGTAATTTTCATCGTAATAGCCGATGGAATCGAAGACTTTCCGCCGGAGCATGAGGGAATGCGAGGTGATCTGGTAGTAAAGGAGCAGCGGAGGATAATACTCGGGGTAATGGAAGACGAATTTATCGGTTTCCGAATCGAAGCGATCGTTTTCGGTTTTCGTGACCATCCAATCACCGTACACGGCCTGGACGCTCGAATCCTCGCTCAGCTCTCGGGCCAGGTGCGAGAAGGCCTCCGGGACGAAGCGGTCATCGGTGTTGGCGTTGATCACGAAGCTTCCCCTGGAAGCCCGGATGGCTCGGTTCCACGAAGCGTAGATAGTTTCCCTCTGCACGGTTCGCTCGTAGGAGATGTTCGCGTGCTTGGCCTGGAATTCCTCGACGATGCTCTTTTCGTCCTCGGGGCTGCAGGCGTCGATGACGAGGATCTCCATCTTTCCCTGCAGGAAGAGGTCCTGTTGAACCAGGTTGCTCAGGCATTCGCGGATGAACTTTTCGGACCCGTAAGTCGAAACGAGGACGGAAACCAGGATTTCCGCGACGATTTCTTCCTTTCCGCGAAGGGAGAACTGCTGGTGATTGAAGGCGGCATCGGCGTTGTCGGGATTCAACTCGAGCGCTCTGGCGAGGCATTCCAAGGCACCCTTGGAATCTCCCTCGTCCCAGAGAACGATGGCAAGGTTATTGAGGATGCCATCATCCTCAGGACCGCGCTCAACCAGTTCTTTGAGGATGGCTTTCGCCTCGGCCTTCTCACCGATTTCGAACTTTATCTCGGCCTTCAAATTGAGCAATTCGGGGTTGGCCACAGAAACAGCCAGTGCCTTTTCTACCGCAAGCAAGGCTGCTTGCAAACGGTCGTCCCGACGCAACGAAGCTATTTCTTGAATGATTCTCGAAGACTCGGCCAATTTCCCTCCCCCCCTTCTTACCATGGCGTATCAATCGTTTTTTNNGAACGGTCATCCCGACGCAACAAAGCTATTTCTTGAATGATTCTCAAAGACTCGGCCAATTTCCCTAATCCCCCTTCTTACCATGGCGCAGGTCGCCCTAATTGAGTGCATCCGCGGATGGCACTCGTTTCAATCGCTTTATCCTTTGCTCGCCTGTATCGCCTGCCGGACAAGTGCCTGGTTCTCACGGGTATCGGGGTCGTCCGGGGAGATCTGCAGGGCGCGCTCGAAATAGGACAAGGCCCTCTCGAGTCGGTTCTCCTGAAAGTCCAGCACCCCCAGATTGTTGAGGGCCTCGGGTGATGGAGGATCTTGTTCGATCAAACGCCCAAAAATCGCCCGAGCCCCCTCGAAATCCTCCTTCTCGCAAAGGGCTTCCCCTTTTTCGAGGAACCAGGCATTGGCTTCTTTCGGGTGANNGGCGCTCTTCGAGCAAGGCCATCCAGAAATAAACGATTCCGTAACTCAACCCGCCCGGCGCCACGACCTTCAGCACTTCCTTGAGGTTTTCATAGCTGTCCTCCGGAAGAGCGGCAATCCGGCTTTCGGCCGCCAAGACAGACACGTGATCCGCCCCGCCTTCCATGGAAAGGGTAAAATCTTCCCTGCACAGCGAAATCGGAGCTTCCCGCTTCGCCCACAAAAAAGCGCCCAGTTTGGCGACGCTATCG